>JAWUXY010000037.1:0-21357 GCA_034111105.1 Bermanella sp.
GAACGTTTAATGGATATCAGTTGGTTTATACGTCGTTTAAATGAAACCATCTCACGCAAAGCCAACGAAGAAGATGGCTGTACGGGCCACTTTTAGGAAGGCCGCTTTAAATCACAAGCCGCTTGTTTAGCTTATGTAGACTTAAACCCAATAAGAGCCAAGATGGCAAAAACACCAGAGAGCTCTGAATACACCTCAGCCAAAAAACGCATTACAAAAGCAAAAGCAGCCCATTCTGCAAACCATCCTAAACAACAATCTAAAGGGATATTAATATTTGCAGGCAATCCAAAACAAAATATGCTTCAAGGCCTGCCCTTTAAGTTAACAGACTATTTAGAACTATTAGATTGGACAGGCAGAATTATTCGAAAGGATAAACGGGGCGCCATTGCAAAAGAATTGCCGCCTATTTTGCAACGCTTAAACATTAGTACAGAAAACTGGATTGAGCTTACCCAAACCATCGAGACAAACTTCAAAGGATTTATTGGTCAACCAGAGTCACTGCATAACGCCCTAACCCATTTTAACCGACAGAGACGATCTTGCGTTCAATCTAGTCACAACCTACTTGCTTAATCCCTAAATTCTCCACATATAATACTCACCTGAATCATTCAGGCACTTTGCTGTGGCAAAAAGCCAAGAAACAAAAGAAAAACACACCTGAAAAGTATGTTTATTAATTCTCTTTGAATTCAACTAACAAAAAAACGATTTTATGGTGTTTTTTGAAAGTACCATTCTTTATTCTTTAACGTGACTGTCCTATTAGTTCGCTATTAGTGTGAGTTTTTCCTATTAGTTCTACTAACTGTGCAATAAAAATATAATTTTAATAATAGGCCAAAGATATAAAAAAATTAAAGAAAGGATAAATAAAGATAATGTTAAATAAAAACTTCTATTATTGTTAGATGTTTTTTTTGAAAATACCAATAACACCATGGATAAGACAATCAACATGAAACCAATATATTTTAACCATTTTCTATCACTTACTGTATCTCGCCACGCCTCAAACGCTAAACGGCCTGATTCATCATAGAGGGAATAATCCTTCAAAAGCAATAAATCATAACCGCTTAAGAAATATGAAAACTCATTCCGAAAAAAAATCAAGATAAAGCCTAAATAAAATATAGTTAGAATAACTGTTTGATGCATGATAATTTTTTTCATATTTAAGGCATATCCTCATTAGAAACATCATAACCCATAGACCCAGCACCAAATTTCCATCGATCACTTGAACAAGATAGACATCCACTTTCTGGAAAAGCTCGCATATCCACTAATGGCGCACCACCGAATTTAGCACCAAACTCATACATCTTAAATCCAAATCCTCCTTTATAATTATCATAAAGAGGCTGAACTAAACTTTGCTCTTCCGAAAGTGCTTTTAAGTCCCATGACCGAGCGTTAGCACCTGTAAGAGGAGGCCCTAAGGAGAGGTTGTTTAATTTTGGAAATACATCCTCGAAAATCATTTCATTTGCTGAATATATAAATTCTTTCAAGTCACCACCGGAGAAATTTTCCAAATAATCAGCAGCTCTCACAGCTTCTACTGCAAGGCTAGGCCACTTAACATCATGGCCTTTTGATTTCAAATCGCCTGCAGCCCACGAATAAAAATCCTGCCTTTGCTGCAATGTTGTATATTCCCCAGAAGCAAGATTCTGAAGGTTATGACTATTAGCGCTATCCCAAGTTGAAGTATTAAAAGTACGATCTAACACATCCCAGTCACCGGCACCTTTTTCATCAAATATTCCTACTTCAGCTAACCCATCCAAATCCACCCGAACAATCGGATTATTCCCAGTATACTGATACAAATTACACTCAATAATACTCTCAACACACTTCTCCATTTCCGCCGCAAACAGCGGATCAGGTGAAATAAACCGCGCAGAAAGCGGATCATAATAACGCGCCTCAAAATACATCAACTCAGACGCATCGCGCTCCTTGGCACTAAAGCCATAAGGTTGTAATTCTGAATTTTGTGAATTAGCGGGCGCGCCATAAGGAAGGTATTGCGAGCCTTGTTTCACTACGCCATTAATATCAGTAGTGAGCGCCACACTGCCTAAATGGTTATTGTGAATGAAGTATTTAGTGCTATTAATGCCGCCCGCTTGGCTGATGACTTGGTAGCGCGGAGATTGCACCCAGTAGATTTGACTGGGTTGGAGTTGATTTAATCGGCCAGAGGGCTGGCCTCCTACAGTTTTGTCGTGATCTGGATTATTTTGATAATACGTCCACTTATTATTAGCTGCATCATAATGCCATATTTTATTTAGGCCGTTCTTTTTGGCATATAACTCTAAAGAAGCTTCACCACCATTGTTTTGTGTAATGGGTAGCTGAACTTGGTTCCAACCTGGGTATAAAGTTTGCGCCACGGTATCTTGCGGTTCTGTGGTACCTTGCACTTGCCAGTTTTGAGCGGATTGTGCTTTTAGCCAAATCACATCGCGGGCATTTAGACCCGTGAGGGTTTTAAATTCCAAACCGCTTTGTGCTTGATAAAAGGCTTGATAATTTTGTTTGCCAGCGTTAAAAGCCACTAGCGTTTGTGCATTGCCTTGAGCACTGTCCAGCTGTTCAAAAAGGGATGCCCCATTTGGTTTGATGCCTAAAAAGATTTGGTTCCAACCTGGGTTTAAACTGTAAGCACGAATCTGCGGTAAGGCTTGGGCGATTGGGGTTTCTAATCGACCTAAACGCAAGTTGCCTGCAAACACATGTTTTTGTGTAGTGTCGTCACGAATTTCGTAGTGTTTGTCGACGTAATAATTGATTCGGCCAGAGGGCTGGCCTCCTACAGTAAAAGAGCCTTTATAAAGACGGCGGCCTTTGTAATCGTATTGGTAGCTTTCATAGCTGACCAGTTCAGGTTCACTTTGTGAACCATCGGGCAGGGGCTGCCCTCCTACAAATTTTTCCCATTTTGTTAAGCGACCTAACTGGTCCCATTTAAGCTGGCTGTAGCTGCCGTCTGGATAAATGGTTTTTATCCGTTGGCCTACGCCATTGTATTGCCATGTGTAACCGTTATCGCTAGATGTCACCGCATGAGGGCCAGTTTTACCGCCTTTGTTTGCGCGGTTTGACGCGCCGCCTGCGTATTGCAGGTTTTGCAGGTTGCTATTGGTGGACAATGCCCAGTCCGCTGGCATGTCGTGGTGTTTGCTTAGAATATTGCCAATGGCGTCGTATTGATAACGCAGTTGGCCGTAGCCGCCGGTGGATTTTTTTAATTGGCTAATGGCGTCGTATTCAAATACTTGGCTTAAACGGCTTTGCAATACGTCGTCGATGCGCTCGATGTTGCCGCGACCATCGTATTGATAACTTAAAAGCTTTAGCTGATCAGAGCCATGCTTGCTGATCAAGTCGGTTAGTTGGCCTTTGCCGTCGTAGTCACGCTGTTGTTGGGTGCCGTTGGCGTACTCAATGGTTTTGAGTTGACCGGCTTCATCATAAATAAGGTTATCAACCATGCCACTGATGGCTTTTAATTGGCCGCGTAAATTATAGCGGTAATCTAGGCTGTCACCGTCAGGGAAAACTTGACGCGCTAGCCTGTCTTGTCCGTCGTATTGGTAATGAAACTTGTACGGCACATTAAATAAGGTGCGCTGTTTGTGTATGACGTTACCACGTAAATCGTAGTGGTAATGTTCGCTGTGTGCTGTTGTATTATTTGAGCCGTTATTTACATCCGATGAATTAAACTCTTCTACCCAGGTTAACTTACCCTTGTAACCAGATGTTCCGGCCGTATTACTTTGCCCATACTGCGGGGCGTCATAATGGTATTGGTATAACTGTTTAAGCGTATTGTTTAATACTTGGGTTAAACGGCCTGCCCCGTCATAACGGTAATGCAGTTTACGACCTAGTTGATCGGTTTTTAAGGTGAGCTTACCTGTAGTGTCGTAGTCATAGGTGGTAATGCCTTGGTCTAAATCGCTTTGCCATACTTTGTGGCCTAGGCCATTAAACTTTTGTTGTTTAATGTTGTTTTGGGCATCGCTGATTTTGGTTAACCGGCCAAGTGGGTCGTAGGTAAAGTGGGAGTCTTGCCATACCAAACTATTACCTATATGCATTTGCTGGCTTAAGGTTAATACTTTATCTTGGCTGTTAAAGGTTTTTTGGGTTTTAAAACCGGCTGGGTCAGTGACTTCAACACTGCGCGGTGCATATGCATAACTGATGATCGAGCGATTGCCTAATTCGTCTTGTGGTAAGGTTTCGCTTAATGGGCGACCGTGGGCGTCTAGCTCTATGTCGGTGGCTAGTACATCACCGCTTGGTAATACAAACGCTTGGCTTGGGGTGCGCCAAGGGCGAAAAGTTTTAATAGCACGCCCTTGGTTGTCGTACCATCTTGATTCGCTAACAATATAGCCAAGCTCATCTTTGGTGATGGTGGCCAGTTCGCGGCCTAGGCCATCAATATGGACGCGTACTTCTTCGATTTGGCCATCGTCGCGCAATAGTCGAGTTTGCACAAAACTGGTTTTATCTAATGCGTTACTGGTTAAGCCAGAGTCACCATAGCCCGCATAGGCAAACTGATATTCCAGTTGTCGAAACGGGTCCACAAAGTGGTAGCTGTATTGGGTAGCCGGTGTGTTTTCATAAGGTTTTTGAATGCTGGTTAAGCGGCCAAAATCATCATAGGTTAATGAGGTGGTTTCACCGTTAAAGCCAATATGATGTTTAAGCACACCAAGGCCCGTATCGTATACGGCTTGTATGCGCAGCGGGGTTTTATCGACACCGTTGGCGTAAATCCATTCTTCGGTTGGATAGGTTTTAAATTGGCTGTCCCACACTAGTTGGCGACGACGACCTTCACCGTCGATTAATAAAATAGGATTGCCTACACTATCGTAGGCACTGCTTTGCGTGGTTAACCAATCTTGACCTGAGTGCCAATTTTGTTTTTGGGTAGCCAAACCTCGGCTTAATTGGCCAAGCCCTAGATTGTCGTAAAATGTTTTTTCGCCCGAGAGCCAATCGCCAGTATCGTCAGCACCTTCATAAACAATAGCTTGTGAAGGCAATTGAAAAATACCGTTTGGGTGAGTCGCAAATGTATATTTAGTAAAGCTTTCGTCCCCGACATTATCTAATAAACCGTAATCGGTACTGGTAACGGTATTCCCCCAGTTATCGTAGGTGTGTTCTTTTATGGTTTGCTTGGTATCACTGGAAAATTCTGCAAAAATTGTTTGCTCTTTGTCTTTTTGAACAAAGCTCACTTCTTTGCCAGACATACTGGCGATTGAACTATCAATGGTATGTAGGCGACGAATCGACCAACGGGTGATTTGTTTTTGCACCACTTGATCATTATTGCTAATTTCACCGGGTATAAGTGTAATAGCTTCGCCCGCACGAATGCCTGTAGGTATGGCTTTACTCGAAAGCTCAACTAATTGCGTGCTGCCAATAAGCGGCGCTTCTTCTGTGGTGCCGTCTAGTTCGCGCTCGTCTACATCACCATCGCCATCGTTGTCTTGGCCGTCTGGCGCACCGGTGTAAAAAAAGTGGCGGCTGATTTGTGTGCCTTTTGCCGCATCGCCTAATGTTTCAACTTGTGCAAACGCAAAACCGCGAAATTGTTTTTTGTAGGCATCGTAATACGCATCACGATATTGGTAGGTTTGTACGATGCGATCATTTACTTGATCACCGGTAGTGTCTAACGGCAATAAATGAGTACGCTTGCTAACAATTTGTTGTGAGATGGGGCTTGATATTTCCCATGGGAAACCTGCATCTTGAGCTGCTTGCTGCATGGCACCCATACTGGTGAAACTTAATACCGTACGCAGCCCCATACCGTTGTCAATAACGTTTAATAGGTTGGCTTTTGTATCACCACTGATGTCTAAGTATTGAGGAACGATTGAGCCGTTGGCCGATACCCAAATAAAATCATTGGTGCCGTTGCCGTTAATGTCCCCTTCAAACAACCCCGTCGCACTTGGTACATAATTAGGTGCACTCACCGCTTGCGGGTTTGACCAACTTGGGCCACTTGCCATTAACTGTTGCAACCAAAAGCGCACTTGGCCGGTTTGTACATAGACTAAATCTGCAAGACCATCACCGTTAATGTCTTGCAGTTTTAAGCGCTCCGCAATTAACCCTGTAGCATCCGGCTGATTTTGAATGGCAATGGCCTCATCAAATGCCAGCTGGCCTTTGTGAGGCCAGTACTGTACTTCAACTTTTGAATTTAATACACGTAACCATGCAAAATCTTTTAAGCGGTCACCGTTCATATCAGCAAGTTTTACGGCTTTGTTTGTTAAATTAATGCCAGCAGGTAATGGGCTCGCGATGCTACCGCTGCATTGCCATGATGGGATATCTATGGTTTTGTTGTTATTAAAGTCAATATCTTCTGGGCCAGGGAAATTTCCAAACGGCGCGAGGTCTTGATCATAACCTTGTTCTAAATTAGCAGTAGCATTTGACTTTCCGTTTTGGCAATAGCGTAAATATTGATTTTGCGCGGCAATAATATCCAAACGTTGGTCAAGGTTAATATCCATAAACGCAACACCCAGTGCACCAGGGCGTAACGTAGCCGGTGCGGGGTATGCAACAGCTTGTGCAAACGTCCCGTTACCTTGATTGCGATAATACAACCACGTGTTATCACTTATGCGGTGTAAAAAATCCGCTTGGCCATCGCCATCTAAATCGGTTAAGTCAACACTGGCATCATTAAGGGGAGCAACGGGTGCGCGGTTAAGTGCTTGAGCGGTTGCAAATTGAGGTTCACCTTTCGAGTTAGGGCCTAAGTTTTTAGACCAGTAATACTGCCCACCTTTATAAAATAACCAATCGGGTAAACCGTCTTTGGTTAGATCTGTGAGGCTAGCATCTTGCCCCACAACATTTATGCCAGTTGGTAAACCTTGTACTTGAATAAGGGCACTGCTATCGAGTGTGCCATTTTTATTTAAATCAATGTCTTCATCACTTGGGAAATTACCCAGTGGCTCGATATCGGTATCGGCTGCATAAATTTCGCTGTAGTCAAAACGCATGGGTGGTAATGATTGATTTTTTGTTGCGTTAAAACGGGTGACTTTTTTAAGTAAGCTAATACCCGCGTTTAACGCTTGAGCATGTTTAGCTGGGTAAAGGGAATCACCTAGTTGGTATTCATAAGCAAGATCATACGACCATAAAAGTCGTGGGCCGTGTAAAACAGCAATGGATTTAATACGGTGTTGTGTATGTTGCTTAAAACCCGACTGATAATTAGTAAATCCATCTGGGCGGGCTTCATAATTCAATTGTATGGTATTTTTTGTGCCTGAATTTAGACCGTAGCTAACAGATTGCAACGCTAAAATATTTTGTGACGCTACCGTTTCACCATCAATTGATTCCGCAATCGGTAAACCATAATGATATTCAACCGACTGCCCAGTAGCGTTTGTGTGTTTGGTTAGCTTCCATTCGTATATGCCATCAAATGTGGTGACATTGGGGCCAGTGGAAACTTGGTTTGAATTTTGTGATATACCATCATTGACAGCACCAAATTCAAACGTATTCCCGGCTTTATCTTTTGCGATAAAACCTAAATGGGTTTTATAAAAACGAATAAATTGCGATTGTTTACTAGGTGCTAACGAGCCATCGGTTAACGGCACCAATGTATCGCCCATATAGGTTAGCGTATCGTGTGAACTATAAGTGGGCTGGCCATTTTCTAAACTGCGCTGAATAGATGGAACATTAAATTCCCAACCTAAACCCGCAATACCCGCGCCTTTACCTGAGCTGTAATTTAACGACAAACTAGGCTGTAAACCACCTGGGCCTTTTGGCACGGCAATGCTTACGGCATAGCTTGCGCCACCTGTGTTTAAAGATGGCTCAAATGCTTTGCCCAACCCTTCTAAACTACCTGGGCCTTGGGGCAATGAGATGTTATTGCCTTTGACGGAGGTGTCTTCCTCTGCTTGCGCAAATTGCATTGGGGAGAATGCAAGTGCGCAAGCGAGGAGGAACGGCAGCAAGGTTTGGGCTTGCTGCTTTGGGCTAAATACTTTTAAGGTGAGATACTTCACGGCTTGCTACAAATTCCTTAAGGGGCTTTGTAGCCGATGGCTTGCCAATAGAATTTACCAACAGATCCGTCCAAATTATCATTTCTGTTCGCATTAAAACCAGTTGTAGAAATGCTAGCAACATATATACCATTGAAACCACTCCAGCTATCGTTAAGCTGGAGGCTCGTCGTTACATTGTAAATAGTTGTCACAGCCACAGGAAATGAAACCCACACATTTGTGTCAAGATTTGCATCGTTATAACCCCACTGCATAATAAACCCGGTTTCTTTATCCCAGAAATAACCATTTGTTGCATTGTGCATATGGTTTTTCTTAGTTGCACCTCGGCTTGCAGTCGTTGCCTCTTGCAACCGCCCTCTTGATATTATTGAAGGCAGCCTTGCATCACTAATTGTCCCTGTCAATTTAGAGGCATCCCTTAATTGCGCTTTTGTTTCATTATCAAGCTTAAGAGCATTACCTGCAGTATCGGCATAAGCCGCCTTCTTTGCTTTATTAATATCAGCAGGACCAAATCTATCAGTAATAAGAGTATTAACTTTCCCATCTACATCACTGATATCTTCATCAACACGTTCGACAATTTTAATAACCTCTAAATCCGTCGCATAGTAATCAGGATCTTTTCCACCAAGTTTATGAGCATCATAAGAATGAAATGTCGGCACAAGCTGATGGCGAGGGAACATTTCTTGCCCACCATTGATAGAAATACTCAGGTACTTTTGCGTTGAAAAGTCTACGTTTTTATCGGCAAACTTACCGCTTTCAGTGCCACCTAATAATACATTCACATAACCATGAATGACACTGACCTGGGCATGATTCTCAGACCATACAAATGCACCACCTGTTGCTGTGTCGTAGACGTAAAACGTTAAGTCATACACACCATCATCTACAACCTTGCCTTCACTGTCATGTAGGCGACCTTGGAATGGCACCAACTGGGTAATGGCATTGGTTTGCGCATTAGCTAGTGTGATAGGTAACAGACTGGTTAATAGACTGCCTATTAGAGTTAAGGCTAAAAAAGCACCTCGATTGAACATTGTATTTCCCCAATTTTAAAATTTAATTTTTTTGAGTGCTTGGCACTCTTTAATTTTTAATTTATCTGCAAGAGCCTGTTTACAGGCGATCCTTCACTCGCTTGCAAATAAGCTCCTAAGTTTATATTTACAATCTATTTTTTGTGGGATGGCGCTGCGCGCGATAAATTTTCGCGCTGCCAAGGTTTATCGCGCGCAGCGCCCTCCCACAGTGTTTGCTTTATTTGCTATTAGTTAGAAAACTGAAAATCCCTTGGCTTGCCATAGCTGTATTGAATTTCAAATTCAATATCGGCCAGATATTCTAATTTTAAATCGCGATTGTTGTAGCGATTATTTTTAAAGCGCAATACCCAAGTACTCACTGCTGGGCTGTGGTTAGCAAGCTGTGTATTGGCAATGGCACTTGGGCTAGCGTAGCTGTCAACATTGGCTTCTACTGTGGCAATAAAAGGAGATTTATCTAAACTGCGCCCACCTTGTAATTGATAAGACAGCATGTCATCACGTGCAGGGTATTCAGCAAAGAATGTACGAACGTGGGCACGGTCTAATAACACCACATCAAGCAAAGCCGGTGACATGTTATTACTGCCACGTACTGAACGAGCCGCTGTGCTGACTAAATTGGCACTTATGGTTTCGATTTTTATATTGGGATGGGCCGGAAATAAACTTTCGTCATTAATGTCTAGTGTGAATTCCATTTTCATATCAGGGTTAGCTGTGTTTTCGCCCATGTATCGGCTTTTGCCTACCATCTCTCGGAATTTTGCTTCAGCGGTTGTGGCTTCGTATTCACCCATTCCTAAAAGATCATCACGTAATGAAAAACGCACGGTGGCGGTTTGTCGCTCTGGGTAACGCAGCTGACGCATTTTTACATCCCATGCTTGTAAGCCATCTAAGTAGTTATCCAAACTTGGATTTAAAATGGTGGCGAACTGGGCTGAAAAAACAGACTCCGCACGCATAAACGGATCAAACGAAGCAGATAATGGCTCTGGCAAACCACCATCAAGGCGCAATACTGGGTTATTATATTTTTCACTCCATTGGTATTCCAACGCTTTAGCGGCGTAATACGAAAGCTCTAATGCGGTTTCAAAAGACTCTTCTGCGGCTTGTTCAGCGCGACTGGCTTCCATGCGGTAGGCAGGGTTGCTGTAATACGCTTCAGCGAAGTTTTCTTGGGCGACAGAATAATTGGCAAAAATACGATCAAGTTTTGCCCAGTTAGTTGATATAACAGCTCTCTGACGCTGTAGGTCTTTACTTATTTGTATCAATGAAAACTCAAGCATTAACTGCTCAAGTAATAAGCTTTTGATTACATAAAAACTATTAATTTCTTCTTGCGAGGCTTGTTGATCATACTGAGCTCCGCTAATTTCTTTTTGTAAATACGCATTTAAGGCAATCTCTGCAACACATGTCACCCCAGAACTCATCCCTCCAACAGTAATGGAACAGCCATTTGCAATAGCAGAAGCCTGTTGAAGCACTCCCATCTTCCTTCCTGACTCGGTGATTAAGTTGATTACCTGCGCACTTCTATCGCCTTCATTCACTATCTTCTCATTAATTTGAGCTATCTGTTTATGAACAGATGCTGCCTGTAGCAAAATAGTATCAACTTCGATTTCCATAACCCCAATCTGCCCTTTCTTTTCCACCTCAGCATATTGGTGCGCATCCGCTTTATATTGGGCACGACCTTCAGGAGTCAATAAACTTTGTAAATCGTAATTGGCCGTTGGCAATCCCGTTAATTCTTCCATTTGATTCAGGTACTGCAGAGTTTGACTTTGCAATTCAGATTGCAACGCGGTCTGATCAACTTCGTAAGAGCGTTGGCTATCGCGAGCTGCTTGCTCGGCTACTGCTGCATCGTTAATGCGGGCACGGGCCAGTTGCAAAAAGTTTTCGACCCTTTGGTACGGAACAAAATCACCGGCTAACTTTAACGGGTTAAAACCATTTTGAATATCTAAATACAAACGGTCGGCATCGTTTAGCTGGCGCTTAAGCTGGTAGCCGTTATTGGTTTGAAACATATCGGGTGATTGCTTTGCTGCTAATACCACCCCTTGCAGGTATAAGTTACTGGCGGCATGCTTAGCGCGCTTGGCGGCTTCTATGCGCCCTGCTTCGTTTTCGATTCTGTCATTATTAAAATCTAGATCTTCAATGCCGGGAAAGTTATTAAACGGAGGGTTGTCTACGTCTTTAATATTGTCACGATAGAAAAAATATTTGGCTTCACTGGTAGCGGCCATGCCATAACGGTTTAGCAATTCGGTAAACTGCATGTATTCGTTATTGGTTACTGGGCCTTGGGTATTGGCAACCATAAATGGAAAGGTGCTGCTGACATAGCTATCAAAGTCAGCACCTGATGTGCGTATGTTATCGCTGTTTTTTAACAACAGCGGCAATGTATTATCTAAACCAGTTTTTAGTTCGGCAACACTGTCGCCCAGCATTTCTATTTGGCTTTTTGCATCTGGATCGGCTTTAAAGCGGGTGCGTAGGCCGTTTATTAGTAGGTCATTGCCTTTTACTAAGCGGGCTTCTGCCATTAGACCAAAGCTTTCTTGCAATCCCCACTTGGCCTGCTCTAATGCTGCACCGGCTTTAGTTTCAATGGCAAGTGAGAACGCATTAGCAGCGGCTAAAATATGCGCTTGATGGGTTGGCAATTCGCAGCCCGCACCTGCCGGTGCAGAATTTAAACTATCCAATAATTCACTGTAGGTTTTTGGCAGGCCTTTTTGCTCGCGATCATTCACCCATACTTCTTTATAGCGCTGGCCGCAATCTAATAGACGCCAACCCTCTGCAATATCCACATCGGTTAAATCTCGTGTGCGCGCCGCATCTACTTGAAACGAGAATGACAGTAGGCTTAAAAATATTACAGCCCCTTTAAAGATTGCATGCATCTTCATTTTGTCGCCTCCTGCGATTGTATACCCACGTCTAAGCGCTGATCTGACCCGTATATTGAACCGGTATGATAAAGCTGCCCGGTACTGATAAACATTCGGTAATGGTTATTAAGATTGCCTGCGGGGTCATGTACCTGGATGTCTTCTTGACCTGGTGCCATTTCAAGCACATTGGTTTCTGTTGCAGGATTAACTTCAGACGTGAAGTTTGTGCTGTCTTTAAATGGATCAATATCCACAACCGATGGTCGGTTAATATCAAAGGTTGCTGAATCCATGGCACTTAAACCTGCCGAGCCTGCTGCGGCATTGGTTGAGTAGCTGCCAAAGTGTACGTTTGCAGTATCTAAATAATTGATTTGAATATTTTGCGTGGTGTAAACCAAAGTCTCGGCTTGGTTACTTGCATCTTTAACCGCACTAGAAAGCTGTAAATAATATATACCTGCATTACTTTCGCTTTGTTCAATAGAGTGGACCCAGGACTGTTTGTCTGATGTGCCTTGGGCTATTAATGCATCAGGCTGCGCATCTATCCCTTTTTTGAATAGCTGCCAGTTTCGGCTTTGTAATGTTTTGCCTAGTGCAGGGTAATCGGTAACGTCTAAACCGTTAAGCTTCACAGGTTCAGTTAATTTACTAGACATTGTTACGCGCATTGGTGAAGCAATTACCTTCATGCTGTTGCTTGACGGTATGAATTGCGGGCTTAATTCTGCAAGCTGGATGTCAGTGAGTGCCTGATTGTAATTATCTAACACTTCACATTCAGCTTCAGTCGTACACCCTAAAAGACTGACCACTGTAGATGTATTAGCATACCCCAGTTGCGCCACAGTTATTTCATAATCACATGGGATGAGCCCATCAAATACAAAGCTGCCATCTGGACCACTGGTTTCTGTGCGAGTGATGCCACACCCACTTAATTTAAGTCGTACACCCGGATCTGTTATGCCGGTAACTTGATACACCTTGGCACCGTATATATCCAACGCCCAATTACTAAGCTCACCAATGCTTGAACTGGTATTAATAATTTCTAGTTGCCAGGTCCCATAAGATTTTTGTCCATCTAACAATTCTAAGCCATCAAAAGAAATGTCTGCGTCGTCATAGCTTAATTTTTTAACACTGGTGGCTTCATTATTATGCAGCAGTACTTTTGTTTGCTGAGGGCTAATCAGTCGGATCGTTAGTGCTTGCGGCAGCTCATGGTCTACTTCTAATTTAGTAATCACTTGTGTAATAGACAAACGCTGTGAAATGTCTAAATCAACAAGCAAGGTGTCATTGGCTGGAATGATATTGTCACGAACGGCATTGCTAACTATGTCTTGCTTTGCGGGTATGGGTGAAAGTCGATTACCGATGAATGTACCTTGCAGCTGGATGGGGTCATCAAACACACCATAGATATTTTCATAGTATTCGCCTTTTAAATCTAATGGCGAAAGACCATCCATGCCATCACTACGGCGTCCTACGTAGGTAATTTGACGTCGAATGGCTTTTCCAAACGGATTTTGTGCATCGTCGGCACTTTGTGTAATTTGACCTAAAATTTGAAAATTGGACGCAGGGTCACCTGCATATGAGCCACTTAAGTAGGTTGTAGTCGGAATTAATAATGAACGCTCTTCATCTAAAAACGCTTTTATACCTGTTCCGTCTCGGGCTAGGCTTAAAAAATATTTTGGGTTGTGTAAGTCTGCCGCTTTATTATCTATAGTGGCTAAGTCAATATTGATTTCGTAGTCACCAATAATATCGGCCACTTCCATAGACACATCGATGATTTTTTCTGGTACTTCACCGTTTGCCGTTATGGTAATTTTGGCATTATTTTCACTGCCAGATGCCTTACCCACTCTGTCTACAAATAAGGTTAATGCAGAATTTACATCGGCTGCCGAACCCGTTAATTGACTGACATATTGGGTATTGCCATTTTCATCAGTTGTTTCAAATTTTAACCAATCGGCCCCACTATTAATACTGGCTTTCCAAGATAAAACACCATTACCATCATTTGTGATAGACAGTCGCTGACGGTTTAAAAAGTCGCCAAAGGCAACAACCGTTTGTGTGTTTGGAAAATCGTATTGGCCATCATTATCCCAATCAACGTCCACTCCAATTTCCAACCCATCCCAATAAACTTCTTCACCGTAGACTGTTAGATTTAAAAGCGGCTCTAAATCAATATCCGGTGGCAATAAGGTTCCTAATTTAGGCAGCAAGGTAGATTGAGCTGACATATTGACCCACAGTCCTGTACCGACTTCTATATCGGTGAATTCTTCTTTTAAGATAATTTGTGAGCCATTGGATTTTTGTATGGCTAAAAACTTGTTTTGATTTGAATCGTATTTCCAAAGTTCTACAAACGGTACACCTGCCATTGCCTGTTCGTGCCCCATGGTTTGATCAATAGAAAGGCCTATTAAATTCCAACCAGGGTAAAGCACCATCTCGCCCATTACTTTTGTCGCATCGCTCAGGTCTAACGTTAAATTACTGTTGGTTTTAACCCAATAACCTTGGCCGACTGCCAACTGGGATAAATCTGACGACGCTAAACCGGCTTGTGCAGGCCAGCTTTGCCATTTTTTCTGTTCGTTAGTAAAGGTCCAGATTGATATTAGCTTTCCATTGGTGGCAGCATCACCAAACACATTATCAATTGTGCTGTTTTCTGGTAAACGCGGAAAACTGACTAATTGCCATTGATTGGCTGCAAATTCCATTGCGGCAACGGGCAAAGCAAGCAATGAGGTCAGTGATAGTATTGTGCCCAGTATTAGGCGGGCGGCTGTTTTAAATATATTCATTATTTAACCCTTACCTATTGTGATACTGGAAAACCAGGGGGACCAAAGCTATCGTCAGTTGTATTGACGTCATTTGCTTTGCCTAGGTTTTGCTTAAATATTTCTATTTTGGTGTCTTGCTTAGTTTGTTTTACAAACGTGGCATATAAAGATTGTTTTCGATCGGTTAATAGTTGCTGGCGTAGGCTGGATTTAATGCTGACTAATGGTGTGATAGTTTTTTCTTTTTTGGCCATTAGGCGCACTAAAAATTTACCTGCATCTGTGTTGATGACGCTAGACACCTGCCCTACTTTTAGGTCATCGGCTTCTTCAAACAATTCGCTTGGAATACCGGCTATTTGGCTGTTATTGCTGACCCACGATAACTTGCCAGAACGGTTGGCGGTTTTACTGTGGTGGGATTCTAGTGCGTATTTACCAAACCCTTGTTCGGGCTTTAAATAAGCGGCCGCTTCTTTCACTTGTTTAAGGCTTAGTTTACTCGCGGGTAAATCGTTACGCTGCTGGTAGATAGCAAAGCGAATCATGGCTGGTTTGGTGTATTTCTCGATATTTTTCTCATAATAAATTTGTAGATCTACATCTGTTACTTTTGTTGATTCAGCTACTTTTTTTTGTAAATATTTTTTATATTCGTAGGCCAATAATTTGCGTTGATTATTTATAAATTCAGGGCTTTGATCAAAACCACTTTGGATGGCTTTATTGTACATGACCTGTTCTTCGATCATGTCATTTAATAGTTTAATACGCCCTTCTTCTGCATTAACCATTGGGTTTGAGCTATAAAAGGCAAGTGCATGGTCTAACTGAGCACGGCTAATAACTTGACCACCAACAAGTGCGACCGGTTTTTCACCTAACTCAGATAACTCATAACCTGAGTCTTCAATGGTTTGTTCGTCGTTACTGCATGCAATAAGTAAAACACTCAGCACAATATAAGTTAGATTTTTCATTGTATTTGCCACTCCATATTGAGTGTTTGTTCCATACTTGCATTGCCCGACGTGGTCACAATTACTTTAATTTGAGGTGCAGAAAGCGTACCTTGATCGGTCACATTCAATGTTACCTCAACCGTGCCTTTGTTTGGGTTGAGTACAGTTTTATAAGGCGTCACTTGCAGTTTTTTATTTTCAAGCTGATCACTGGCTACACTTACATATATTGCATCATCTGTTACTAAGTTATTTAGTGTGACGATAACTTGGCTTTCACCATAACTGGTTAAAGTATTAACTTGGTTTAATACAAAGTCTTCAGGCTTAAAAGTGTTTTGTTTATCGGTAACCGATTTTGATTCACTGCTACCACCGCCATCTGAACATGCAGAAACAAGCGCAAATAACGAGACAAGAAAGGCAAATCTAATCATTACTTATGCTCCCAAAAATAAACATTGCCGTCTGCATGCAGCGATATAAAGCCACCATTGATCAGGTCAATTTCGCGCACTTGTGAATAAGGTGCGGCGACCCTACCCTGAAAGCTGCCATCAACCGCTGAGTAACGCTCAATCACGCCTGATTTACGACCCACATAAATACTGGTATTGATTGATCGCGCGGCACTGATATCGATATCCGGCACCACTTGCTGGCTATTTAAATTGCCAATATTGGTGGCAAAAATACCGCTACCAGAATAACTATTGGCCAGTATGAGTGTTTCGCCTGAAAGCTCTGCTACCACTTTTTCACAACATTCTGCATTACCGTTTATGTTGTAAATAACGTCTTGCTTAAGGGCATTCCAAACAAACATGATTTTTTCTGGATTAGAGGCTTGAATGTACAAAACATTATTACGAGCCAAGATGCTGGTTAAGAAGCCATCGTATATTTTCCAGTTGCCAACATAGGCTAAGGTTTCAATATTGTATTGATAAAAATAACCATCTGCATGAAGTGAATAAAGCGATGAGCCATCTATTGCCAAGTCAGTCACGCTTGAATTGTTTTTATCAAAAACAGCTAAGCGAATACCCGAAGTAGCATCCCATATTTCAATTTGACCACTTACATTACCCATAACTAATAAATTGCCTGCATTGATCATTTTGGCAACACCGTTGGTATCACTTGATTGCAGCGTTCGCATTTGGCTTAGGTTTTCGAGATTATAGATTTTTACACTTGGGCTGTTATTGGATGACACCGCTAACTCTTTACTTAATAACAGCATGTCACTGGTGCCGGCCTCAAACGCTTTCACACTGGTAATCATGCGCGCATCTTGAGTCGCTACAGAGGTTTTAGATTGCGGATCGGTGCCATCTTGTGATTCTTCGAAGTTGGTACGACCATCGCTGTCTAAATCACCGTTTGCATCAGCGGCATTGAGCGGATTTAAGCCATTACTGATTTCAAACAAATCAGACATACCATCGTTATCGGCATCTTCTTGACCACTGTGATTGCCATCTATGCCGTAAGGAATGCCATCTTGGTCGTAATCAATGTGGCCGTTAGGTAGTGGCTTATCTCGGTTATTCGCATCAACATCTTTATAATCGAATATGCCATCACCATCCGATTCTTTAGTATTTGTTACGCCTTTGGTTATTCTAAATTGATAGGTATTGGAGCCAGTGTTACCCATGTATTGAAGAAGATCAGTACTGCTAGCTGAATCTGAATCAAAGTTCGCCATAACAAAAGGCGTTGATACAGCACCTGTATTTAACTGTGCCCCTTGAGCAAACAAGCTTGCCGTTGGATTCGCTGAAGCTTGAGTGACTACTTTTTGGATAAGATTATTTGCTAATGCAGCATTGTTAAAACCATTAAGGGATAGATTAATCACAAACTTATGATCAGTCCCTTTGATCATAAGGTCTGGTTTTTTATCAAAACCTACTTCTTCAATATTGGGTAATAGCTGGATAACGCTATTATTGATGTATGTTTGCTTTGCTAGTTGCACAGGTGCATTAAACCCAAGTGTATAGCCGTCCCATGAGCCATTTATCTGAACCAATGTATCGACAACCGTAGCAGCATCAGAGACATCGACACCCGTTGCTAGCACATCCATCGCGCCATCGGCATTGATATCTGCCAACAGTAAATCACCTGAAATTTGCGGCAATGACACATCAAACCAGAGATCAGAACCGTAAGGCACACCTGACGGCTGACGCTGATACAAATAGAGCTTATTGGTAACGTCACTATGCACCCATAGCTCTTTTGCATTAATACCATCAATATCGGTTAAACCAATACGGGTTTTACCACCTACCGGCAATGAAAATAAATTTAATAATACTGGAGAAGCGTACTGTCCTTGTAAATTTGCTTTTAAAAGAAATACCTTGCCTTGATCAGTAGCAACCAACATATCAAGTGTAAGGTCTGCATCCCAAAATATTGGCAATAACATTAACGGGGCACCATCTACTTGCTCATCCCAAGTTAAAGCAGAACCTTGCTGATTTTGTAAATATGAAAATGAATCAGTATGCACATGTAAAGCTGAATATTTGCCTGCGTCTGGCACTTGCTTTGGCATATTTGTGGCTAGAGTAGGATTTTTTCCTAGGGTGTATTCGTGTTCATTGGAGAAGCCATCACCGTCGAAGTCGGCATGAGGATCATAGGTATTATTTAAAAACTCTAAACCGTTGGTAATACCATCACCATCTAAATCAAGATTACCAAACTTAACTGGGTCATTGGGGTCATTGGGGTTTCTTCCATCAGCAATTTCAAGTGAGTCATAGATACCATCGCCGTCACTATCGAAACTTTCGGGTAAATTAACATTTTGTAAAAATGAAACGCCACGATCACTAATTTGAATATTTGCAACAGTCGCGCCTGCAATTTGAAGGCTGATAACATCACCAACACGAGCACGGTAGGTATCGCGATTGCCGATGCTGGATTCTAGCGGGATCTCTAAAACATATTCGAAATTATTAGCAGAACTTAGCGTTGATTCAGCTAAGCTGGTATTGCCGTATTTTCCAGTGACGACCATACCGGACTGTTTGACTTGCGCGCCAGATGAAAGAACTTGGCCATATACGATAAACGACGGCTCAGGTACACTGGCCCACGCCAACTGCACAAAAAATACGCAAAAGATAAAGAAAGTTTTTTTCACTCCAGCCCCCAATAGCAAAAGTGTGAATGACACACTAAGGGGCTGAGCAATAGTAAAGAAAGGTTAAATTCCTTGAAACCATAGCACCACTCCATTAGTGCGGCGCAATATGTCAAAAAACAACCAGATTTTCAAGAATTTTGAAATATAAATACAAATTAATGAAATTTTGTAGCTTAGTTAGCTGACTAACTAAGGTTTTATTTTATTATTCTGACTGCTTTTTGATCACTCTTGTTTTTATAAGGCAAGCCAAAATCAATAGCCAAATAAAATTTAGAGTACCTGAACTACTTTTTTTAGATGCTACTGGGTCATTAATTTCGTCTTGCTTTACAATTTCAATTGGCTGCCAATCGACATTTGAACAATTTCCACTCAGCTCTGTATATTTTGAATCTTCGTCTTGAGGGTTATTAGCATAGTGGGCTTGCGCCACTGAACACTGATCATCTGCTTGATCTGCCGAAACACAGATTCTTAAGTTTTTAAGTAATGCTCTATCTGCCCCCTGACTTAACTCTTCATCTTTTAAGTAGATGAACATCATATGATTAACACCCACATCTAGCGGAACTTGATAGCTAAACCAATCATTTAAACTGCCCGCCTGTTGCAATATGTGCAGCGATTCTGTTTGTAAAGAGCTTGGTATTAGCATTCTCTCATTTACAAATGGATATAACCCGTCTGGAAATTTCGCATCGACTTTTGCATCAAATCTTAAGTACAGTTCTTCATCTAATTCGGGGCCATTAAGGTAGGTTAGCAATACACTTCTGCCATCTGCTAAGGTATTACCTGAGCTTAGTGCAACGCCATCCTCTCCTAAATTCACCCTATACCAAGACTCAATGCGCTCTACATTTTGATTATTTACATGCGTATTTAAACCTGAAAACATTGACCAAAGGATATTTGTATCCGCTAGATTTAAAGTAGATAACACTTTGCTATTTAAATTATGCGCCACACTTTGGTTATTTTCAGCGACAATTAATTGTGCATCTTGCTCGCCAGCACTATCCCCAGAAGCGCTTACTAAAAACTGGCATTGGCTTTTGGCGGGCACTGCTTGGTTAAATAACCAGCTGTTTTGATTAACATTGAAACTTGCCAAGTTATTTTCTTTTATATAAATATCATCAACTTCGATGGACTCTGATGTTGAATTAATAATCGTTAAAACTTCCGACTTATCACGATCAGAACCTAAAAAACCTATTTTTTTATTACCGACAATTGAAAGCCCATTAATTCGACTAACTATCCAGTCAATAAATGAGGGGATCTCAGTGTATACACCGTAATACTCAGGTTCCCCACAGCCGTAACCCCAACTTACTAACCCCGTAAGCTGAAATCCATTTTCAGAGGCTATAACAATAGGCCCACCACTATCACCTGAGCATGAGTCTTTTCCACCTGACAACTGGCCTGCACAAAAACTATATTGCCAGTAGTCATTTTCTAATCCTGGATATGAGGATTTACAAATTGAATCCGATTGAAAACCAACTGTTACTTCACGCAATTCTGACGGGGAGGATGAAAAATCTCCTTCTTTAGTCAGCCCCCAACCCATGACGATAAGTGAATCATTTTGGTTAATGTCTTTTAATGAATTAAGTAACTTAATAGGCTCTTTATCGGAAGCGTCTTTCAACTTAATGATTGCAATATCTCGTGTAAGAGAATCATCGTTATATGCAGAGTGCTGTATATACCAATCAACAGCCTCAAGGTTTGCACTTGGTGTTGGGTGACGACTTAACTCTCCTATCACCAAAGATAGGTTACTCGCTTGCACATCTTCTAAGCAATGAGCTGCCGTTAAAACAAAGTGCTCATGAATTAATACACCGCCACAAAAATGACCGGTTTCATCTTGTATTGAAACCATCCATGAATATGGTGAGAAAGAAGAGGTACCGCCAATAATATGTGATTGAGGTGCAGAAAAAACAGGGGCTGAAACACACAAAATAAAGAGAATATAAGTAAACTGGCACAGGAAAGACATATTATAAGACCGCTAAACGAAACGGCGCACTATATTTAAGTACTACCAAGCTGTCACTATAAAACTCAAAAAAAGCCAGCAACTGCTGGCTAATATACTTGCCGAATGAAACATAAAATTTAAAGCGTATGCGTAGGCCGATCCGAATTCAACGCACCAGCCAGATGGGTTTCAATCTTATTACGTGCGACATTATTTTCCGCAAACTGCACTCCCACACCCGCTGCTTTATTACCTTGTGCG
>JAWUXY010000038.1:0-13054 GCA_034111105.1 Bermanella sp.
CCTGAAGTCGAAACCACGTGCCGCGGCATTGCTCCCCATATCGAAGGTAAAGCCATTGCTAAGTTGCAGGTGCGTCAGCATCAACTGCGCTGGCCAATTCCTGATGATCTAGCTAAGCTCATTAAAGGGCAAACGGTACTGGCAGTACGTCGTCGCGCAAAATACATTTTAATCGACATTGGTAAAAGTCGTGTCAAAGGCACGGTCATTATTCATTTGGGTATGTCTGGCTCATTACGAGTGATAAAAGGCGAGCCCCCTGAGCCGTTAAAGCATGAACACTTTGACTTGGTTTTCTCTAAAGCATTACTGCTACGCTTCACAGACCCAAGACGCTTCGGCGCTTGTCTTTGGCAAGACGTAAATAGTGATGACAATAAATGGCTCGATCATCTCGGCCCTGAACCCTTAAGTGATGACTTTAATGGTGAGTATTTGTTTAATCGCAGCCGTAAACGCACCAGTGCCATTAAAACGTTCATCATGGATCAAAAAACGGTGGTAGGTGTGGGCAACATTTACGCCAGCGAGTCATTATTTTTAAGTGGCATCAATCCGACAAAAGCCGCCGGTAAAATCAGCAAAGCAAAATACGAGATATTTGCCCAACAAATCAAAGACGTGCTCTCTAAAGCCATCGCTCAAGGCGGCACCACGTTAAAAGATTTTGTGGGCGGCGACGGTAAACCTGGTTACTTTGCCCAACAACTGCATGTTTATGGTCGTAAAGATGCGCCTTGTTCGCAATGTGATGCCCCCATAAAACAGATCACACAAGGGCAAAGGAGCACATTTTATTGCGCCAATTGTCAAAAATGATGATGTGCTCGCCATCTCACAGAAAAAGCTGATATAGTTCGCTCAATAATAAGTGTCATGTACAAGGACAATAACAATGCTAAACCTTACTAGCCAACTGAAACACGGCATCATGATTCTTGCTGCAATGCTCATGTTTGCACTCCCGATGCACGCTCAAGCACAACAAATAGACGAGACACCGTCTGCAGCGGCTATGGCATTTGACGGCTTAATTGTGCGTCCTTTGACATTAGTGGCTACCGCAATTGGTTCTGTCATTTGGGTTGCGACACTGCCATTTAGTTTATTAGGCGGTAATGCAGGCGAAGCGGCTGAAGTGCTTGTAATGACACCCGCTAAAGCCACTTTTATTCGCTGCTTAGGCTGTACCAGCAATGGTCGTAAAATTGAATATGAAGACGAGTAATTTTTTACTGCATTCATAAAAAAGGCGTCCTTAGTAGACGCCTTTTTTATTGGTCATTAAACGTTAATAGCCCATGTCCGTGAGTATTTCTTCATACCCTTTCTGGTAATACTCGTACTTAAATTGATAACCTGCCTTTAGCAAGCGTTTGTTGGATAACCGCTTATTCCCACGGCGTGTGGCTTCTGGCACGTCATGATCAGGTTCGACATCGCTAATACGGTCTTTCAGCCATTCGAGGATTTCAAAAAAAGTCGTCGGGGCCGAATCTGTACCGATATACAACTCATCTAACGGTTTGCCCGCGATGTCTTGTTCGATAATAAACTCGAGAACCCCAATACAGTCATCGCGATGAATACGATTGGTCCACAGATCAGGCTCAGGCTCACAATGGCTGCCCCCTTTTGCTTGATTGATTAAACGCGTGCGCCCTGGCCCATAAATACCACTAAAGCGTACTAAGGTATGGGAATAATCACTGCCTTGTAACTTGGATTCAGCCTCTAACATTTTACGCCCAGCAAACGCGGTCGGTGTTGCTTCGGTTAATTCATCCACCCATGAGCCATCATGCTGTGAGTAAACACTGGTACTGGAGACAAAAATAACGCGCTTGGGCTGTGCATGCTGTTGTTTAAGTAGGGCCAGAATATGCACAAGACCATGCACATAATATTTGTCGTACCCTTCTTCTGAGAACTCAGGGCTAGCAATGGAATACACGACGTAATCCAAGTTTTCAGGGATTTGGCCGATTAAGGTTTCCATATCCGATACATCAGCACTTAATGTGGTGACACCCTCTCCAATACTCTTGTCACTGCGGCGCATGCCCCACACAGTATGACCTTTTGCAGCAAGGGATTTGGCTAAACCGCCACCAATATCACCACTGCCTACGATTAGAATACGCGACATATCTACTCCTTATGATAGAAAGCGACTATCATGCTTTATTTACGTCACTGCCCTCGTTAAGCTTAGACGATAAATGCATTGAGGCTTTGAGCGCACTATATCGGATTCATAAGGTAATCTAAATATGACGTTATCAGAATTAAAATACATCGTAGCGCTTTCTCAAGAACGTCATTTCGGCCGCGCGGCCGAACGCTGCTTTGTCAGCCAGCCAACATTAAGTGTCGCCATCAAAAAGTTAGAAGGCGAGCTGGGCATTAGTTTATTTGAACGTTCTAAAAACGCCGTGTCCGTTACACCGCTCGGCGAACAAGTCGTGCATCAAGCTCAAATTGTTCTTGAAAACGTGCGCACGCTCAAAGACATTGCCACCGGTGGTAAAGACCAATTAAAAGGCCCGCTTAAAATCGGCGCGATTTTCACCATTGGCCCTTACTTGTTTCCACATTTGATTCCTCAAGTGCAGCAGCTGGCCCCAGAGATGCCGCTATACATTGAAGAAAATTACACCCGCGTATTACGCAAAAAACTGCGTGAAGGCGAGCTTGATGTCATCATCATTGCACTCCCATTTAATGAGCCTGATGTGCTGACAAAACCCCTGTACGATGAAGCGTTCGAAGTGCTTTTACCCAAAGGCCACGATTGGTTAAAACACAAAACCATTAGCCCAGAGCTACTGCCCGACAGCGATTTATTACTGCTCGGTGAAGGTCACTGCTTCCGCGATCAGGTATTGGATATGTGCCCTGCGCTTAATCGCAATCAAAACACCAAGTTAAAATCCATCGCCGAAGGCAGCTCTCTTGAAACACTGCGCCACATGGTGGCATCCGGCCTTGGGATTACGGTTTTACCAAAAAGCGCCACGGGTGTGGGCCTGTATGCAAATGGTTGGTTAGAAACGCGCCCCTTCGTACGCCCAGCGCCTTCACGTACCGTGGCCATTGCTTGGCGTGCCAGTTTTCCTCGACCAAAAGCGGTGGATTTAATCACCCAAGCGGCCAGCTTATGTCGACTGTTTTAGAGCAATCACTGGGCAGCTCACCTGTCACTGAATTAAAAAACGTTGGGGATAAGTTTGCCGAAAAACTGGCCAAACTTGGTATCCGTAGCGTGCAAGACTTGCTGTTTCATTTGCCCATGCGCTACCAAGACCGCACTCGCATTACCCCCATTGGAGGCTTGAATCCGAATATGGATGTGGTCATCGAAGGTGAGATCATGTTGGCCGACGTGGTTTTCGGTAAACGCCGCTCACTGGCGGTGCGCTTGCAAGATGGCACAGGTACCATCACGCTGCGCTTTTATCATTTTAGTGGGGCACAAAAAAATAATTTAAAAAAAGGGGCGCGTATTCGCTGTTACGGCGAAGTACGCAGAGGCCGAGCTGGGCTTGAGTTGTATCACCCTGAATACCAATTTGTTGAAGACCTCACCACCTTACCCACAGAAACAACCTTAACCCCTATTTACCCAAGCACCGAGGGATTAACCCAAGCGCGTTGGCGTCAGTTGATGGCGCAAGTGGTGGTACTGTTAAAAAAAGGGCGCGCCATTGACGACCTTATTCCTCAAGCATTGTTAGAGCCATATCAGCTACCTGATTTACGTAGCGCCTTACTTTATTTGCATCAGCCGCCTGTCGGCGCCAATTTACACGAGCTTGAAAACAATCAGCACGCCACACAAAAACGCTTAATCATGGAAGAACTGCTCGCCCATAATTTGTCATTGTTAAAAATGCGCGCGGCCATTCAACAAGATCAAGCGCCTATTTTGCCTGAGTCAAAAACGCTAAATGACGCCTTTTTAGCTGGCCTACCGTTTAGCCCAACAGGTGCACAACAGCGTGTGGTCACAGAAATTCAGCAAGATTTGCTTAAGGGCTACCCCATGCTGCGTTTGGTGCAAGGCGATGTGGGTTCCGGTAAAACCCTAGTGGCGGCATTGGCTGCACTAAGCGCACTGGAGCAAGGCTATCAAGTAGCGCTCATGGCACCCACTGAAATTCTTGCTGAGCAACATTTAAAGAACTTCCAAACGTGGTTTGAGCCACTGGGGATATCTATCGCATGGCTTGCTGGCAAGGTAAAAGGCAAAGCTAGGGTGGCCACTATGTCGGCCATTGCCAATGGCGATGCGCAAATGATCATCGGCACCCATGCATTATTTCAAGAAGACGTGGCGTTTTCAAAATTGGGGCTCGCCATTATTGATGAACAACATCGCTTTGGTGTGCACCAGCGCTTGGCTTTGAGACAAAAAGGCAAAGCCATTAGCCCTCATCAACTCATCATGACCGCCACACCAATTCCTCGCACTTTAGCCATGAGCGCCTATGCTGATTTAGATACCAGTATTATTGATGAGCTGCCGCCAGGACGAACACCTGTGAATACCGTTGCAATTGATCAGCTACGCCGCGAACACGTCGTCGAGCGAATTAGAGGGGCTTGCTTAAGCGGGCGTCAGGCGTATTGGGTGTGTACATTGATTGAAGAAAGCGAAGCGCTTGAAGCCCAAGCCGCCGAAGTCAGTGCGCAAGCATTACAAACGGCCTTACCCGAACTTAAAATAGGCCTCGTACACGGTCGCTTAAAGTCTAAAGAAAAAGCGGACATCATGGCCGCATTTAAACAAGGCGATATTCATTTGTTGGTCGCCACAACCGTCATCGAAGTGGGGGTTGATGTACCAAACGCAAGTTTAATGATCATTGAAAACCCCGAACGTTTAGGCTTAGCCCAGCTACACCAGCTACGCGGGCGAGTGGGCCGCGGCACAACAGAAAGCCACTGCGTGCTCATGTACAACACGCCACTGAGCCAAGCAGGCAAGCAACGTATTCAGGCCATGCGGGATACCACTGACGGCTTTAAGATTGCTGAGATTGACCTAGATATTCGCGGACCAGGAGAAGTTCTGGGCACACGCCAAACCGGCTTGATGCAAATGCGCATAGCCGATTTACAACGTGATGGGTATTTACTAGAGGATATAAAGCATTGGGCGCAACTTTGCCGCCAGCAAGCGCCTCATATCGTAGAATTATTGATAGAGCGCTGGTTAGGCGAAAATATACGCTACGGCCAAGTGTGAATTTTTTGATCAATTAGGTAGAATACGTCGCCGCATTCTCACCGATATTTAAATGGACCTACTATGACAATTAAAAAGATTTTATTGTTTGTTGTTTTAACAACCTCTATTTTCAGTGCAACTGCACAGTCTGAAACAAAGTTCACTTTTTATACTGAACAGTTTCCGCCATACAACATGACCTCCGACGGTAAAGCATTTGCCCATAAAGCCGAAAATATCTCGGGTTTATGTACTGATATCGTTAAGCAAATGATCACGCACTTACCATATAAAAACCAAATCAAGCTGCGTAACTGGGATTACAGCATCAACAAAGTTAAGCAAAAAGAAAACCACGCTCTTTTTTGTGCTGCGCGCTCACCTGAACGTGAAGACAGCTTTTACTGGGTAGGTCCACTGACAGAAATTCGTTGGACTCTATTTGCAAAACCCGGTTCTGACATCACATTAAAAACACTAGAAGATGCCAGAAAGTACCGTATTGGTGGCTATAACGGCGATGTTATGACCCGCTTCTTACAGGACAAAAAATTCAATGTTTCGTCTATTGCCAACGACAGTGTGAACCCTAAACGTTTGCAGTTAGGCCAAATTGATTTGTGGATTGCCGATGAATTATCGGGTCCTTATGTGGCCTCCGATAGCGCCGATATTGATGACTTAAAACAAGTGCTAACGTTTAAACAAACCCCATTGTATTTGGCTGTTAATAATCAAACAGACCCTAAAATCCTACGCACGATTAACGAAGCATTTGAAAAGGTTCGTAAATCAGGTCATATCAATGTTATTGAGCGTTCTTACGGCCGATAATCTCAGTCACGCCTAATCCATTTGATTAGGCGTGACGGGTAAAACATGAACTTGGCCACAGTTACGATATACCGTTGTGGCCCATTATCCGCGTTATTTATGCACAGTTAAAATAACCAAACCACTAAGGTTAGTGGCCACGTTACCTCTGCACTAGACAGCATGGTCAATCCCATGCTGTTATCGATCCGTATTTATTTTTTAGCACCCAATATCGTAACTCATTCCCATCAAGTTAAAGGCATCACGCCTGTTAATCTTGCCAGTGTTGCCTATAGTTATCGTCAGAGTCTTGAATTACAGGCAGTCTCATGACACTTCCTAGCCGCGTTCAGCAAGTACTAGATGAATGGCAAATAACCTATTCTGTCTCACAACCGAGTCCGTCTATGTCAACCGAATCCTCACGTAGCATCGCCACGACGCAATTAACCATTCTTGAAGATGGCTTCGGGCGTATTCAAATCATTCATCCGTCCAATCGCATTTTAGATCTAAACAAAATACAGGCTCACACAACCCGCAAATTTGTGCCGGTCAGTAAAACGAAAGTGAATGAGATTCGCCAAGGCTTAAATTTAGAAGCCATCCCCGCGCTTCCACAAGTAACGGGCTTAGAAACGTTCGTCGATGAAGCGTTATTAGAACAAGATGAAATAGTCATGACGCTAGGTAAAGACCAAGCGCTGCACATTGCAAAAAATGACTTTCAAACCCTTGTTAGCAGCGCCCGTGTTGGTGACTACAGCGCTGTGATTCCAACCGTAAAAATGCCGGGTAAACAATGGCAAAAAGCAGATCAAACCCATATTCATAGCGCCATCACGCATTTTACTCAGTTACGCGTGACCCAGCGCCTAGAAGAAACCCTTGATATGCCACCTATGCCAGAGACCGCGCAGAAGATCATAGATTTGCGCATGGATGCCGACGCCGAAACCGAAGAACTCGCCAAATTAGTGGGAAAAGACCCAGGCCTAAGCGCACAGGTGATCAGCTGGGCCAACAGCCCTTATTATGGTGTCAGTGGCTCAATCTCAAATATTGAAGAAGCCGTCATACGCGTTTTGGGGTTTGACCTGGTCATCAACCTAGCGCTGGGGTTATCGCTGGGGCGAACCTTGTCTGTTCCTAAAAATGGCCCACAAGGTTACATTCCCTTTTGGCAGCAAAGTGTCTACAGCGCCGCGCTTATGGTGGAGTTATGCCGAGCCATCCCTGTGGATAAGCGACCGTCTCCAGGTATCGCCTATTTATGCGGCTTGTTACATAACTTTGGTTACTTGATTTTGGGGCATGTGTTTCCACCGCACTTCAACATGATTAACCGCCACATTGATGTGAACCCAAGTATTAATCGCTATTTTATTGAGCAACACCTCATGGGCATTACACGTGAACAAATCAGTAGCAGTTTATTTAAACAATGGAATTTACCTGAGGAAGTGTGCCTGGCCATTCGTTACCAAAACGAACCGGATTACGATGGTGAGCATCATGTACTGAGCTCAATGCTTTACATCAGCGCACGCTTGCTGCGGCAGCAGCAAGTAAACGATGCCCCTCTTGAGCCCATACCCAATGGGCTCATTGAGAAACTTGAATTAGATATGACTAAGGCTGAAGCCGCTTTGGAGAAGGTGATGGAGGCCAAGGACGATCTTCAGGAGATGGCACGTCAGCTTCATCAAGGCTAATCACTAATGGCACCGCCAGAAGCTGTGCCCGTAAATTAGCAAAGTGCTCACTAATCGCAATCGCGGTGGTATCCACCCATGGGGTTAAGCCTTTAGCCACATCGGCAAATGTTTTTAGTTTTGCTTCGCCTGTTTGGCGGAAACTATAAAAATAAAACGCCGCGAGTTCACTATTAAGTTGCACCCGAATTTTGTTTTCTTGTGCTTGCCAGCGCTTTTCAACCGCCGTTTCAAGCTGTGACACAGGGATTTGTGCTAAGCCAAGACCATGGCAGGTTTTCCATAATTCTTTGCGTAAAACAAAATTAAGTTCTTCTGACATGTATTGAATATCTGCAACCAACTGCGCGCGCTGATGATTAGGGGTTTGCGTTTGCAGTTTAAAAAAGTACTCTCGTAATGCTTCTCTGTCTTTTGGTTTAAGCGCACTCTTTTCGAGTTTATCTCGCTCTGTCCAAGTGGGTGAACGCCATTGGCTACTGCGATCCGCACCCTTGGCCTTCAACGATTTTTCTAGCTGACTCCCGATTAAGCGCTCATCTAAAAAATGGATGCGCTCCACAACACCCGCTTGCATCTTAGGCTCTAGACCCATCAAGCATGCAGGGCGCAACGTTTTCCAAAATGGCGATAACTGTGAAGCCAATGATTCAATATTTGAACTAGGAGACGCTGCCCACAACGCTGTCGGGCTCAGCAATAAAACACATAACAGCCAACGCATATTTACGACTTACCTTTTGCTAAATCACTTTCTTCATCCACCAGCCCAGCGTCTGGATCATTAAACACGGCTTCGTCTAGCTGTTTTTCTGATTTTGCAATGATACACGAGACAGTCGCATCACCTGTGACATTAACCGCCGTGCGCATCATATCCAATAATCGATCCACACCAATAATCAGTGCAATCCCTTCGACGGGTAAACCAACCTGTGTTAACACCATCGATAACATGACCAAGCCCACACCCGGCACCCCACCTGTGCCAATTGAGGCTAATGTTGCGGTAACAATAACGGTTAAGAAGTCCATGGCATCTAAATGAATGCCATAAGCTTGAGCAATAAATACAGTCGCAACACCTTGCATAATGGCGGTGCCATCCATATTCAAAGTGGCACCCAATGGTAGGCTAAACGAAGCGACTCGGTTATCCACACCTAATCGTTTTTCCACTGTGCGCATGGTCACAGGTAGCGTGGCATTACTCGATGCCGTGCTAAATGCAAACAACTGCACGCTGCGCATTTTATTTAAAAACATAATGGGGCTTATACGCGCCATCCCGGAAAGCATAATCGGATACACAAGCAATGCTTGTAGCAACAACACCAATACGACCGTGCCGAAATAAACCGATAACTCTTGAATGGCACCTAAGCCTTGGCGCGCAAATAAAGTGAACAACAATGCAAACACGCCATAAGGGGCGAACTTCATCAACATGGTGACGAGGTTTAATATTATGGTGTTCCAATCTTCGAAATTCATGCGGATGCGCTGACCCGGTTCTGCGCTGTTCGCAATCGCCATCCCCAATAACAAGGCAAATACTATGATTTGCAGCATCTTACCTTCAGCCATCGCCGCAATGGGGTTACTCGGAAAGATATCAATCATAACCTGAGCAAATGACGTACCTTGGTTAATATTAAGGGAAGCATCACTAGTCAGGTTTGCGCCCACACCCGGCTCAAATATCCAAGCAAAGCCCATGGCAAGTGAAATAGCCACGGCAGTGGTAAACAAATACAGTACCAATGTTTTACCGCCTAAGCGGCCTAGCTGTTTACCTGAGCCTAAACTAGCCGCACCACACACAAGCGACACCAATACCAATGGCACCACTAAGAGCTTCAAGGTGGCAACAAACACTTTACCGACGACAAAAAATAATCCCCCCACGAGCCAATCGTTAAGTACAACATCAACCCAAGGGTGTAACCCTAGAATTAATTGAGCGCTCGCACCCAAAACAATGGCGAGTACCATCGCAATCAATATTTGCTGAGTCAGCTCGTGAGGATGTTTCATGATTATTTCTTTTTATTTGGTTTTAGATATTTGGTTAAACCTTGGAACCACATTACTTCAGCAAAGTTGCCACTGATCACTAAATCTTTACTTTGAATGCCTGCCATAAATGCATTTTTATCTTTGGCAGTCAAAATGGCCATACCAGTAGCCGCATCTTTAAAGCTTAGAGTAAATGTTGGGTCTTTAGTTAAACCTGCAGATGATTTCACCTTACCATCTTTCACAGTAAAGTTGCGACCGCGGCCACTTGCGGTTTGGATTTGAAACACAACATCCTTGCCATCAATGTATTCAGCGCACGCTGGATTATTTTTTGCTGCTTTTTTTAATAGCTGGGCAAACGCCCATAGTAAAAATTTAAACTTCAACATGGTTAGCCACTTTATAATTAGTAATGAGAATGTAACAAGCGCATAACGCGCCGCGGCATCATATCACGGTCAAAGGCTACATCAATATTAGGAGGGGTTTTGCTCAGCCCTGCGGTAAAAACAGGGCCTGAACAAGGAGCGGCTTAGCCGTTTACTGCGTCTTTTAACGCTTTACCCGGTTTAAAGCCAACAGAGTTACTTGCTTTAATGGTAATGGCTTCACCCGTTTGAGGGTTTTTACCTTGGCGTTCAGCGCGATGCTTTTGCACAAAGCTACCAAAGCCCACAAGGCTAACTGGGTCATTTTTACGTAGTGACTCAGTAATTTGGTCTGTAATGATAGTAATGATTTCAGCGGCTTTGTCTTTGCTGATATCAGCTTGGTCTGCTACATACGCAGCTAATTCAGGTTTACGCATTATGCTATCCGATTTTTTATTGTTGTTATTACGCCAGCATCGCTGGCAATTCCTTGTTCAAAGCCATCTTTTCAGCAACACAGTCCCCGGTCAAGGCATAACCCAGCAAATTCCCGCCAGAATCCTTAAAAAGCGCCTTAATATGTGGACTTTGCCCATCAATTTGCCATTCACCTTGGGTATTTTCCGGAGGCGGACACGTCACGACAGGCAAGCTAGGGGTCTTCACCATCACTGGCATCACTGGGTATTTCACCTCAGTGGGCTGACCAGACAAGGTTTTTGCTAAGGCACGGGCGCCATTCATGAGCGGTAAAACGTACAACAAGTTTAACCCGGCAACTTCTGCACAATCGCCCAGCGCATAGACATTTTCGGCACTGGTTTGTAGTTGCTTGTTCACCACAATGGCACGATTCACTTCGATGGCCGCTGCTTGCGCTAATGCCACGCGGGGCTTTAAACCCACGGCACTTAGCATGACATCCGCTTGTAACTGGGTGCCATCGGACAGGTGAGCGACATATTGCTCACCGTCTTTAATAACTGAGGTCACCGCTTTTTCTAAATGCAGTGTTACGCCCAGTTTTTGTAACGCTGGTATCAGCGCTTCACCACACGCGGCTGGTACTAAGCGTGAAAGAGGCTGAGCGTCTGGTGCAACCAAATCGACCTCAAAGCCAGCACTGGCTAAATCATGGGCGTATTCACACCCTACGAGACCCGCTCCCATGACTAACACCCGCTTTTTACCCTGTACGGCTGCGTGAAATTTTGCGTAATCCATTAAGTCGTTTACGTGATACAAATGCTCCGCACCGTCAATTGGTAACTGGAATGGCTCCGCACCTAACGCCAGCACTAAATCCCCATAAGCTAAGGCCTCATCCCCCAGCATCACTACTTTGTCAGCAGGATTAATGGCCGTGATGGATTGATGGGTGCGGATCTCAATTTTTAACTGTTCGACCATGGCGCCCGCGTCATTCATCGCCAAGCCATCAGCGTCTTTGCCCTTACTAAAGCCCGTACTGAGCATAGGCTTAGAGTACTGACGACCATCATCTGCGGTAATCATGATCACTTGACGTTCGGCATCGGCCTTACGAAATTCTTTTACCAAGTTATAACCAGCTAAACCGGTTCCAATTACCACGAGAGGTGCCGTCATGAGGTGCCTTCTTAATTTGAGAGACGCTAACTTTGCGTCAGGCGATGCCTGACTTACGACGTCAGAATATTTGGTTGTTCACTTACTATTGCAAACGCCACAACCATAACCTGCTCGGTTGTGACGGTGGTTTTTATCTTAGCATTACGAGCTAAACCGTATGCCTACGGACTTGCCAGCCAAGCGGGCTCGCAAATATGAATGCCGTTTAAATTTCGATCATTTCAAAGTCGTCTTTACCCACGCCACAATCTGGGCATAACCAGTCTTCTGGCACATCGCTCCAAAGGGTACCAGGCTCTAAGCCTTCTTCTGGGCAACCGATTTCTTCATCGTAGATCCAACCACATACGATGCATTGCCATTTTTTATAATCTTGAGCCATAAATCTTCTCCCAATTTTTTCAGCGTCGAACCTTACCCAAAACTGTTGCCCTACACAATTACTCTCTACGGTTAATAACGACAAGCTAGGTCAACAAAGTCCCATGTCCACTTGATTTCGGTATCGGATTGAGCCATTGTGCGCCGATATAAAATTAAGGCTTAAGCATGCTCGCGTTATCCACATCATTTACTATGCAACCTTGGCAAAGACTCACCCCTATGCCCCGCAGTATTGTGGATAAGCCTTGGCGTCACTGGTTATTAGACACCGGCTCTCTGACTCAAAACGTAAAAGACTTAGCCCCTGGGCGCTTCAGTTTGCAACTGCTTGATCGTCGTTTTGATCAGCCTTCGCTATCTGAATGCAACGCATTAAATATTAAGCCTCGCCATGAAGCATACATTCGTGAAGTGACATTATGCGTAGACAACCAAGCGCATATTTATGCGCGCAGTATTATTCCACGAAGCACCTTAACCGCCAGCGAGCGACAATTACTGACGCTTCAAACCACACCATTGGGTGAATTTTTGTTTGCTCATAAGAATATGCGTCGCGGCCCAATCGAAATAAAACAAGGCCAGCTAAATGGCCAAACCGTTTGGGCACGTCGATCTATTTTTTATGTTAACGACAAACCCCTTTTGGTTTGTGAATACTTCTTACCCAGTTTGCTACAGGTTAAAAGTGAATAAGGGTAGAATGTTGGCACATGTGAATTTGGCGACCTTATGACTTGGCTTACCGATCGTTTTCCTAAATTGCCTTTTTATATTCAATTGATGCGCTTAGATAAGCCAATTGGTATTTATTTATTACTGTGGCCAACGCTTTGTGCGCTATGGATTGCCGCTGATGGCCACCCAAGTGTCAGCCATGTTTTTATTTTTGTCGCGGGTGT
>JAWUXY010000039.1:0-22765 GCA_034111105.1 Bermanella sp.
TACCTGCCCTGATGGTGTAGGTACTTACAATATTTACCGCATGTACCACGAAGAGTTGGAATCGTTAACCAGACATTATCCAACCCTGCAGCGCGCCCAGTTTTGGATGAGCTTTGGTGATAGTTACCTTAAACATTTAGAGGTATTAGGCAATGTGGGTATGACAGGTATTGAACCCGTTAATTTCAATGGTCAAGAGATTGTCCCCCTTCAGTTCCTCAAAGAACTGTTGCCTGATCCATCGTCATTAGGTCCGCGCACAACAGGTAAAACCTGTATTGGCTGTGTTGTTACCGGTATTAAAGAGGGTAAAGCGCGCACTGTGTATGTGTACAACGTCAAAGATCATCAGGATTGTTATGGTGAGGTGCAGTCACAGGCTATTTCATATACCACAGGTGTACCAGCCATGATCGGCGCCAAGATGATGATAGAAGGTAAGTGGCTAAAGGATGGTGTTTGGAATATGGAACAGCTGGACCCTGATCCTTTTATGGAAGAAATGAATAAACAGGGCTTGCCATGGCAGATTATTGAAGAACCAGGCTTCGATTTGATTTAATCATAAAAAGTAAAATGCACATGGCTAAATTCCTCAGCACCTTGGTTCAGCTGAACTATGCGTCCCTAGATCTTTTGAACGATAAAAGTTTTTCAGCGCAGGTTCTAGGCTGGCTGAGTTCAGAAGAGCGTAAGCGTTATAAACGCTTTGTGAGTAAGCAACAGGCTAATCAGTATCTGTTAGCGAGGGCTGTGTTGCGCAGTCAGTTATCAAAGCGAGTGCCGGGTGTTTTACCTTATGAGTGGGAATTTGTAATTGATGATTCTGGTAAGCCGCGACTGGCTGATGGGTTTTCACATTTAAATCTTCGCTTCAATTTGTCACACAGTGAAAGTCTAGTTGTATTAGCGCTGAGTGAGGGGGTAGATCTGGGAGTTGATGTTGAATGTATACATCGTCGGGTATTTAACATGGCTCTGGCCAAGCGCTATTTTGCTAAAGCCGAATTGGCCGACCTAATGAGGCTTACTGAACAGCAGCAGATTAAGCGCATTGCTCAGTTGTGGACCCTAAAGGAATCTTATCTGAAAACCAATGGTTTAGGTGTAAGAGTACCTCTCTCTAAATTGGAATTTTGTTTTGAGGGCGAGTGTGGACTGGGCGTCAGTGTATCGCCTTCCTGTGTTCAATCTTTACCTGCAGAAAAAAGTAGTTTTATTGGTTTATTTGACTTATTTTTTTTAGGGTCGCAATACAGTTTGGCATTAACCATAGATACCGATCAAACAGTTGACGCCTCTGTTGTGACAATTAATGAGTGGGCTGGTTTGAACAGCCAGCTTTCGGGCTTACCGTGCGAACTGTTAAGACAGACTGCGGGTCAAAACGTCAGTCGAGACTCTTTATGAAATTCTTTTTGAGATATTATGAGTAAAAATTTAATCGATACTTCCCCTGATAGTGGACCTGTAGTGGCCACTTTTTTTCGTTTTGTTATTCCTTCTACATTGAGCTTACTGGCTATTTCGACTGCCAGTGTCGTGGATGGCTTTTTTGTTGGTAATTATATAGGGGCAGATGCATTAGCCGCGGTCAATCTGTTGATGCCATACTTTGCATTGTTATTTGGCATCGCTCTGATGTTTGCTGTCGGCGGTTCAGTTAAGGCGAGTATTTCTATCGGCAAAAAAAAATACGCTTTAGCTTCCTCTCTGTTTAGCCAAATTTTCTTTGTGGTGTTGGCGATAGCTGTGCTAGCCGTACCTTTGTCTCTTATCTTCAGTGAGTATCTGTTTGCCGCATTGGGAGCAAGCCCCTCGCTATACCCTCTGATGCAAAGTTATTTTGAAGTTTTTTGTTTTGTAACCATCGTGCAATTGACCTGTCTGGTGATGTACTACTTTATCCGCGCAGACAACAGGCCTGAGTTGGGTATGCGTGCATTGATGTTGGGCGCATTTATTAATATTGCGCTTGATGCGCTCTTTATAGGTAAGCTGGGTTGGGGGATTGAAGGGGCGGCCTGGGCGACGTTAATTGCTCAGATTATTCAGTTGGTTTACATCTCAAGTTACTTTTTTTCAGGTTGCAACAACCTGAAATTATCTTGGCCGATTTTTAACGTTAAAGAATTGGGCTTTAGTGCTTTTAACGGCTTTTCTGAGTTTATTAACGAATTTTCAATTGGCTTAGTTATTCTGGTTTTTCATTGGGTTATCAGTAGGCAAAGTGGCGTTGAGGGGATTGCGGCATTCAGCGTGGTGAATTATCTGATTTATATCAGCTTGATGGTGTATTACGGCATCATTGACGCTATGCATGTATTGCTGGGACATAATTTCGGGGCGCAACGAATTGATCGGGTTAAAGCATTTATGCGGATCGCTGCCATATCGATTGCGACTTTGAGCATTATGTTAGTGATTATACTCCACGTTTTTGAAGGTCCAATTGTTGGATTTTTCCTTGAAGATGATGCAGATCAGGCTCGACAATTAGCACAGAATTTTTTGCATGTCATCTGGCCTATCTTTTTGTTTAACGGTTTTAATGTGCTTATTTGTGCGTATCTCACATCGGCAGAGCAGGCGATGCATTCCAGTATTATTGCTATGTTACGCTCATTGATTTTACCCATAAGTTTTGCATTGTTACTCAACTTTATGCTTCCAGGTATTGGTTTCTTGTACGCAGTCCCTGTAGCAGAAGCCTTAGCATTTATATTTGCGTTAATCTTTTTCATTAATTACCGACCGACATTATTGATTAAAAAATCAGTTGGATAATGTTTAATCTGCGCTGCCGGCTTACTTACCGGTAGCGTCACCTCTCTAGTACTAAGTCTTTAATATTAGACTTGATTGTTTGTATTTAAATAAATTGCCTCCCCTTTTTAAACCTAATTAAAAATCTTAAACTAAATGATAAATAAAATGAGAATCAATCGTATTTAGTGTGTATACTGCGATTCAAATGGAATTGGTGAGCTAGGGTTCATATGAAATTTGCAGCAAACGATATTGCTGAGTACGCATCTTTTCACGCTTTTATTAATGCTTATTTGCGCGAAATTGACGCCGGAATTTGGAGCGGTAAAGGCCAGTTTCTAACGTTGTCAGATTTTCCTTATGAGTTAAAAGGAAGTGAGGTTTTAGAACTGCGCTTACCTGAAAGCCAGCAGTGGATTGTGATGGATGTAGCCTATAAATCGAAAGTGGGTCGTCATCATTTTCATGGGCTGTATGTGTGCACCAAATACGCAGAAGAACATAGTAGCCCTTGGCAGTCAGCCGATATTATGTACTTGTTGATTGCTTTGGTTCGGCAGATTTACCAACGACAAAATACGCTTTCTGTTGGTACTGAATTGGCAGAATCAATAAGAATCAATGAAGTCGAATTGTTAGGTCGTCTGTTGGGCAGCTATCAGACCATGGCGTATTTTCTTAGCCAGCGAGCGGGTGATGCAACATTAAACAGCCTTGATTTCATTAATTCCGAACAATCTATTCTGTACGGGCATTGGTTGCATCCAACACCAAAGAGTCAGCAGGGTATTACACCTTGGCAGCAAGCGGTTTATTCCCCTGAATTATGCGGTCGCTTTAAGTTACATTATTTTTCTGCTGATAAATCGCTGGTTAAACAAGGCTCTTCATTAGCCCAAAGCACCAGTGAAATTTTATATTCTGAAGTCAGTCGCTACGATTCGTTAGCACTGGCTAATGATCATGTTCTCGTTCCGGTTCACCCATTACAGGCTCCTAACTTGTTATTGGAAGAATGGGTGAAGGATTTGGTTGCAGAGGGTCGCTTGAGCTATCTAGGAGAGAAAGGGGCTGAATACACAGCCACTTCTTCTGTTCGCACGGTCGTTAACGAAACCTCTGAATGGATGGTGAAACTTTCTATCCCCGTGAAAATAACCAATTCATTACGTACTAATAAACGACGTGAGCTGGAAGATGGCATGGTAATCGAGAGTTACCTGAAGCACATCGGTTTTCTGGAGAGTCAGCCTCAGTTTAAAGTGGTTGATGACCCTGCGTATATCACCATCAATCACCCCGAAGATCATCAATTAGATTCCGGCTTTGAAGTCGTTTTGCGTCGTAATGTATTTGCGCAAGAAAAAGGCCAGGGCATATGTTCAATTCTTACTCTTGTACAAGACCCAATTCCGAAGGCTGATGGTACAAACGGGTCTAGTCTACTGAATACTATTATTTTAGATCTAGCCGCTAAAGAAAATCGTGCGTTTGATCAGGTTGCACTCGATTGGTTTGATCGTTATTGGCACTGTGCCATTGAGTCGATATTGTCACTTTATGATGGCTACGGTATTGCATTAGAGGCTCATCAGCAGAACAGTTTATTGGATGTCTCAGCAGGTTATCCAGGCTGCTATTACTACCGAGATAATCAGGGCTTTTATTTGTCAGAACACTTCGAATCGGAACTAGCCGAAGTTGGAGGGAAGTTAAATCTCACTAATATTTTTTATGACGATGAAAAAATTTTTACAGCCATATCCTACTACGTATTTGTCAATCAATTATTTGCGGTGATTTACCGTTTAGGGGCAGATGGTTTAGTAGACGAAGAAATTTTGGTAGAGCGTTGTCGCCAGCATTTATTGGTAATGCAAAAAAATATGCAGGGTGTTGGTAAGAATTTTATTAACTACATCTTGAACAGTGAGCGATTGGATTACAAAACCAATCTTTTGGCTCGCGTAAATAACATTGATGAATTACAGGAAGGCATGGAGCACACGGTCTATTCGACAATCGTGAATCCCCTGTTCTCTAAATCAAAGTCTAAAATTAAATCTGAATTGCAGAAAGATCTTATTAAAAATGACGAAAGTGAGCGTGGTACAGTCTATGGCTAATCTGGATAAGGATACAATATTAGGGCAGATTGCTGAGCAATTTTGTCCTGAACATGCCCAGTATATAGAAAGCCCTGAACTGGCTGATAAAGAAGAACAGCGAGTCGTGCGCCAGTTTGTAGATGCACTGCTATACGAAGAAATTGTTGCGTTTAAATCTGAAAACCGATTTGAATCGCCCGTTAAATGGTTAGCTGAGCTTAATCACTTTGATGCCGTATTCGATAGTATTTATTACTTCAGTATGGGAGGTAAAGAATTCAGATGTTTAGGCGCGCGCCGTATTTTTGAGCGTATTCGAATAGCGGATGGTTCCGTCCAGATGTTTGAGAAAGGTCAGTATCATGAATGTCGTATCGAAGAACTCATTTGTCACCTAGATACCGACTCAGAAACCAAAATAAGAGTGCTGGGCGAACTGATGCAAACCATCGCGTTATGTCGATGGAATACTCGTTATTTAGCGCATCATAAAAAACCAAGACGCCAGCTAAACTTTGCTCAGCTGGAATCGGCTATTACAGAAGGCCATCTGTATCATCCCAGCTTTAAAGCCAGAACAGGATTCACACTGCAGGACCATATTCAATATGGGCCAGAGGCAGCAAAAACATTCCAGCTTCAATGGTTGGCCATTCAATCGCAACATGTCGATCATGCCTATCCAAGTGCGACCATTGATTTTTGGAATGAGGAATTAGGGGAGGAGCAATTTCATATTCTGACTAAACGTCTTGAATCGTTAGGTAAGAATTGGTTGGCCTATTCGCTGGTCCCCATTCACCCGTGGCAGGTAGATGCCATTCAGGATCTTGGGCTAGCCAATTCAATTGCTTGTGGTGACATTATTGTCTTGGGTGAGGCGGGGGACTTTTATCAGGCAACCCAATCGTTGCGCACCTTAGTGAATATCAGTCACCCTGAAAAAGCGAACGTCAAAATACCTTTGAATTTGGTGAGTACCTCTTCGCATCGTAATTTACAAGATCATTTCGTCTGTACGGCTCCGACTATTTCAACGTGGTTACAAGAAGTGGTGGCTAAGGATGAATACTTGCAACGGGAAGGCAAGCTACTGCTATTAAGTGAATATGCAGGTTTACTTTATAAACCGAAAGATGAAGTAAAAGCCAAAGAAATGGATGGTTTGATTGGTGCTATTTTCCGCGAAAGTGTTGTTGATAAATTACAACCCGGTGAAGAGGCGATTCCCTTTACCGCACTCATGGTAGTTGAATCGGATAATCGTCCTTTTATCGCTGATTGGTTAGATCGCTATGGCGTAGATGCTTGGGTTAATTGTTTATTAGACGTTATGTTAGTGCCTATTTGGCACATGTTGGTGCATAACGGCATTGCCTTTGAAGCCCATTGTCAAAATTTAATATTAACTCACAAAGACGGCTGGCCTCATCGTATCGTGCTACGCGAGTTTCATGAGGATATGGAATACGTAGAAGACTACTTAAAATTTCCTGAGCATCTTCCAAAACTAGCAGAAACAGATTCATATTTTGAAACCATTTCATTAGATGAAGGTTTCAGTATGTCGGATATTGACGAGTTGCGTGAGCTATTTATGGATACCGTTTATGTGCTCAATTTGACCGATTTGTCTTTCTTACTAGAACGTTATCACGATTATCCAGAAACACGATTCTGGAACCATGTACGCAATCATCTTAATGACTATCGTCAATCAGGTATTACAGATCCTGCGCGTATTGATCGTGTCGGAGCAGGGAACCCCAACATTATTGTTGAGTCGTTGCTAAAGAAAAAAATATTAAATGGCGGCACCTTAGATTATTTCGAGCACACCGTAAGTAACCCGTTAGCAGCGACCGCTGAAGAGAGCTCTCAAGAACGAGAGCTGCGTCAAATTGAATCCCAAGCAGTTAATTAAAAGCGAATTAATGAAAGGCTAAATATGATTTACCTTAATGATGAACACTTTGATAAAAATTATTTTGAGCAGTGTTACCAGAAGTTCAATCGACATGACGTTTTAGTGAACTGTCATGGTAAGCGCATAACCGTTTGTATCAGCGATGCTGCTTTGTGGATTGCATTATGCCTTTATGCCCGTGATCACGGAATATCTGTATTTCCTTTACCGGCTGGTACCCCAGAAGAAGCCATGCGAAAACGAGCAAAGCTTAGCGGTAGTCATTACCAAGTGATGGCCGATTCGATGGAAGAGCTGTTATCAAAAATCGAAAAAATAAGTGACCACGAAAATGATGTCGAGCCTGTATTGGTGCAAATGAGCTCAGGCACAACAGGTGAGCCAAAATGCATCGATCGCACCTGGGCGAGCATTGATATCGAATTGCAAAACTACATTGAGCATTTCACCGATTTGGCGGAAATGACAGCGGTTGTCGCGTGTCCGGTTAATCATTCTTATGGTTTGATCTGCGGAATTCTAGCCAGCATTAAACGGGGTTCTGAACCCGTAATTATTACTAACTTTAATCCGAAATACATAATCAATAAGGTGCGGGAAACTGCTTCCCCCATCCTATATTCATCTCCCGCATTGATTACCACGATCACTATGATGGTGAAAACTGATCAGCCTATTCACGCAATTATGACGTCCGGCACTTTGATGCAGGCCACTTGGTTAGAGCAGGCTGCAAATAAATGTAAAAAACTATATCAGCAGTATGGCTGTTCGGAAGTGGGTTGTATTGCCCTTGGTGGTGATATTCAGTCTATTCATGATCAAGGGGTGCCGTTACCGCACCTGACGGTTAAATCTGGATTGACGGCAGGCGAGCCACAAGAAATCGTGGTGACCACAGAAAATAATACGACTGTATCAACCCGTGATTTAGGCTATCTGGATGCTAATAATCGTCTGCATTTTATTTCTCGCATCGATGAAATGATCAATGTATCAGGGCTCAATGTCTATCCCGCAGAAGTAGAAGAAGTGGTTATGGATATGCCAAATATTACCGATGCGGTGGTGTTTAAAAAGAGCCACGCGTTTGGTAATGACCAAGTGTGTTTGCAGTTTGTCGCGGGGCAGGGTATCGCTAGCGAAGATATCCGCAGCTGGTGCAGTCAATATTTGAATAAGTACCAAGTGCCTCTTCAAATTGTTCAAGTTGAAAAAATTGATCGCTTACCTAACGGAAAGATTAGCCGTAAAGCATTGGCGCTTGCATAAAAATGCGCTGGCATAGATAGGCACTGACAAAAATAGTTGGTGTCTTTTGAAAGAAGAACGAATAACTAAATTGATAAAATTATGATGACAAAAGAACTGATTGTTGAAGCCATATTTAAAGTATTGAGCGAGAGCATGTCTCAGCCAAATATGGATAAGTTTCATAGTGACGCCCGTTTATTAGAAGACCTCGCATTAGATTCATCCATGGTGCTGCACATGTTGATGTTGCTCGAAGTGGAACATGATATGGAGATGGATGAAAGCGCCCTAATGAACGAGGATTTTGAAACCGTACGTGCGGTTGCCAATATTTTGTATAAGGGCCAAAACCTGCCAGCGTATGAAAAGGGTCTTGAAGTTTATGAAGACGTTAAGATCCACTGTGTCGCCAGTAATTTGGCCGAAGTCGTAAAGCGTTTTCCACAATTGGATCATCGTATTTTGTATTTTGCAGTTTCCGATGCTAACGCCTGTATTGATGATCGCTTTGTATTGACATATCACGACGAAAATATCAATCACGACATTTTCTTTAACTGGTACGAGCGCTTGTATGGCATGCCGATTCGGTCTTGGTATGACAAACAAGCCAGTAAAGAAAAGAATTTGGAGACGCTAGAATCTCTGGTTCAAAATCGTGAGTCTGGCCAGCATATTTTGGTGATGCTGGACATGTTCCATTTACCTGAACGTGAAAATGAATTCAGCAAAGACCCTTTCCCGCACTACGTTATGTTAGGACCAACCAAACATCCTGATTTGTGGTTTATGTATGACCCAGATTATCGCTGGGAAGGCGTGTTTAAAAAAGATCGTATTTTAAATGCAGTATCTCAGCCAACGGTATCGGGTGGTTATGTGTTTTCTGAGCAGGGTGCTCGCCCAACGCCCGCTGAAGAAGTGAACGCATTTTTTGAAGCCTCTGTCGTGCGAGATGCGAATCCCGTCACGGATATGATCCGTTCAATTATCAGCGCCCATGTTAAAGGTAAAGATAAAAAAGGAGAGCCGTTACCTCTGGGAAATTTAATTAAAGCGGTCGAAGAAATACCCGTTATGTCACCACGTAAATACGCCTATGAGCACGGCTTTGCGTTTTTCTGGCGTGAGCTTGGGCTTCCAGAAGCAGAGTTTGACGATTGGTGTGATGTGATTGATGACTTAGCAAAAACTTACAAACTGATTCAATTTAATGCCATGAAATTATCAGTGACAAAGAACGAAGCCTTTGCTGAAAAATTATTCCAATTATTGGATCAGCAAGACGAAAGAGAATTCAAACTTAAACAACGTTTAATTGAAGTGAAAAATAGTTGGGCAGTGGCCATGCTCAATCCGACTGATACTCAACAATTAGAAGGGGCTCACCCGTGAAATATTCCGTTTGTACCATTTCTTTCCGTCATCAATTGATATCACTGGAGCGCATTGCTAATTGGGCTAAAGCGCATCAGTTTGACGCGATTGAACTGTGGGGCGTGCATGCGAAAAACCTTCGCCAGTCTTCAGATTTTACACCGGAGTGCTTGGTCGAGAAAGGTTTGTCAGTATCCATGGTCAGTGATTACTTACCATTGGATGGTGATTTAGATGTTGCGTTAGAAAGCGCTAAATCGCTGTGTACGATTACGCGTTCTTGGGGGGCTAAAAAACTGCGTACGTTTTCTGGCAACAAACCCAGTGCAGGAATGGATGTGGCAGAACGCGCGGCCTGCACTAAGCGCTTACGTGAATATTGCAAAATAGCAGCGGACTATGGGGTTTATCTTATTGTTGAAACACATCCCAATACGTTAGCGGATACATTGGCATCGACTCTTCAGTTAATTGAAGAAGTGAATCATCCGGCATTGCGTATTAATTTTGATGTGATTCATGTTTGGGAGATGGGCAGTGATCCGATATTTGCACTGGATCAGCTCGCGCCTTTAATCGAGCATATGCATTTTAAAAACATCACTCAGCGTAATCTTCTTGATGTTTTCAATCCAGGTAATGTTTATGCGCCAGCGGGCAGCCGTGAGGGTATGACGCCAATATTCAACGGTGAATACGATTTCAAACAGTTCTTAGGTTATTTGATGAAAGAATCCAGTGTGCCATGGCAAAGCATGGATACCTCGTTGGAGTGGTTTGGCCCAGATGTATTCACAACCCTAGATAACGATCGTCAAGAGCTTGCCAATCTGGAAGCTCAATTTCTTAAACAGTTAAAGCCAGCATCGGTTGATTTAGTTTAATAATAAGAGAGTTTAAGTGACCAATATGAAAGTTAGCACACCTTATTATTTAATCGATGAAACACGTATGTTAAAGGCGATGGAACGTATCGCTTATGTACGTGAGTTTAGCGGTGCTAAAAGTGTCCTCGCATTGAAATGTTTTTCCAGCTGGTGCGCGTTTGATTTTATGAAGCAGTATATGGTTGGCACGACCAGCAGTAGTTTATATGAAGCACGTTTGGGGTATGAGAAGTTTGGTGGCGAAACCCACGGTTACAGTGTGGCTTATAGCGAAGATGAAATCCCAGAACTTGTCGAGTATTGCGACAAAGTTATTTTTAATTCGTTGAATCAATTAGAGCAATACAACGCGCAGGTAAAAGAAAAAGGCCGCTCGATTGGGCTGCGTATGAACCCAGAGGTCGGCCATTCCGAATACGGTTTAAGCGATACGGTTGCAAAATATTCCCGCTTGGGCGTACGTCACGATTTATTACCGGGCAATATCACCGATGTAATCGATGGCGCTATGTTTCACATGAATTGTGAAAACGATGATTTCATAAGTCTCAGTCAACAACTAGATGATATCGAACGTCGCTTCGCTACGATTTTGCCAAATCTTAGCTGGCTGAGTTTAGGTGGTGGTATTGCCTTTACCAGTGATGGTTATGCGCTGGATGCATTATGTGAGCGTCTGAAGTTATTAGCGAAAACCTATGACCTACAAGTCTATCTGGAGCCAGGTGAAGCATCGGTCACTCAATCGACTTCTCTGGTAGTCAAAGTCTTGGATAAAGTAGAAAACCAATTGCCGACGCTGATCGTCGATGCCGGTGTTGAAACTCATTTGCTGGATGTATTGGTTTACCAGTTTGCGCCTGCATTAGAAGGCGCTGAAGAAATCGCTGAAGAAAATATAGAAGAAGCATTACAACAGGGTAAGCCTGTTTACCGTGTCTGTGGTCGTACCTGTTTGGCGGGTGACGTATTCGGAACCTATGTTTTCAACCGCGAAGTTGAAATAGGGGATGAGTTGAGATTCATGGATGTGGCTAGTTATTCGATGGTGAAGAAAAACTTCTTTAACGGCATCAAAATGCCCGCCATTTGTCATAAAAATATTCATGGCGAAACCCGCGTCATTCGCGAGTTTGAATACGAAGATTTCCGAGACTTTTTGTCTTAACTTTTGGGGAATAAGTTATGAAAAAGAACGTACTCATTATCGGTGCAGGCGCAGTAGGCGCAGTGGTTGCTCACAAATGTGCACAAAGTAGTGATGTATTTGCATCGGTTTGTTTGGCTTCTAAGAATGTTGCTAAATGTGATGCCATTGTCGATTCCGTCAATAAAAAAAATTATCAAACGGTAGAAGGCTTTCAGTTCTATAGTCGTGAAGTGAATGCCTGCGATACCGATGACTTGGTTACTTTGATTCGATCAACTGATACCCACATCGTTATTAATGTCTGTACCGTATTTGTAAACATGAATATTCTGGATGCTTGTTTAGAAACCGGTGCCGCTTATATCGATACGGCGGTTCATGAAGATTACAGTGTGATGAATGCACCTTATCCATGGTATGCCAATTACGAATGGAAAAAGCGTGAGCTTTGCAAAGAGAAAGGTGTGACGGCTATTTTAGGCAGCGGTTTTGATCCAGGTGTCGTTAACGCTTATTGCGCGTATGCACAAAGGCACGAATTTGATTCCATCGAGAGCATCGATATTATGGATGTGAACGATGGAGATCATGGTCACTACTTCTCAACCAATTTTGACCCTGAAATTAACCTGCGTGAAATCATTGAAGATGCAGGTTGCTTAGAAGATGGCCAATGGCGTACCTATCCACACCATAGCCGTTCGATGAAATACAACTTCCCTGAAGTCGGTGAGCACAAGCTGTACTTGATGGGGCACGACGAAGTGCATTCGTTATCCAAGAACATTCCTGGGGTAAAATCCGTGCGCTTCTGGATGGGATTCGGTGATCACTACCTGAAGTGCTTAGAAGTCTTCGAAAAAGTGGGTTTATTGAATCACGAAACGGTGACAACCAATAATGGCCAGGAAGTCGTACCTCTGCATACGTTGAAAGCCTGTCTGCCTGATCCTGCTAGTCTGGCTTCCAGATACAAGGGGAAAACCTGTATTGGTACATTGATTAAAGGTAAGCGTGATGGCCAAGACAAAGAACTGCTTGTCTATAATATCTGTGATCATGAAGTGACTTATGCCGATATTGATTCCCAAGCCATCGCTTTCACGGCAGGTGTGCCTCCGGTTGCCGCTGCCAAGTTGATTGCAAGTGGTGAATGGGATGTTAAAGCCATGGCCAATGTAGAAGAGTTGGATCCGATTCCGTTCTTTGAGCGCTTGGCCGAAATGGGAATTTCCACCGAGGTTTGCAACCTAAGCGCAGACAAAGGCAGCCCTGCCAGCAGAGTGTTATACGCTTAATCTGATTGTTTTTGATGTGACCACTGGGCTCATAGAGCTCGATGGTTGAAACGCAGTAGCAATATCGCCTATTTTTGCTTCAGTGTAAGGGTGGGTTGTCACTAAACTGGCCTCCACTACTATCATTTCGATCATAATAAGGTGACAGATTGACTTGATTGAGCAAAGCAGAGTTGAAACGTCAGGCCAGAGAAGGAGAGTTAATTGATCTCGTCATGCATATAGTCCAAGAGCGTGTGTGTAATCGGGAGGTTAGTAGCCTTGCGTGCTGCCTCGTCCTTCCCATTTTACGGCACGGCAGATAAATAGTTGAAAGATGGGCTCTATCGGCCTTGAGCACTGTCATTTCTGTATTACGCTTATGAAGGAAAATACAGGAGGGCATGTCATGGTTTTCTTCTTCTTTGGTTCAATGGTGTTTACTGCGGTATTGTGTGTCATTGCGTATCGTTTTTTTGCTCAAAAAATAGAACAATTTCAATTAAAATTAGATGATGGTCGCGGCTATTACCTAATATCCATGTTGCTTGTGGCGTTTGTATCATCGGCGTTGGCTTTTTTCGCAGGCAGTATGTTGGGATTTCAAGCGAACCCAGAACAGCAAAACAGCATGGTTTTGATTGTGTTGCTTAATGCTGTGGTTGCTTTGTTAGCTTTAATTTATGGTCTTGTGCACTTTCGTGAAGGCGAGCGTTATTAGGCTTTTACAGAGTATTTAACGCTTATTGTTATAAAGATCAAAAAAAAGGTGTAATCCCTTTCGCTATCTCGTATAATCCGCCGCCATCGTTTCCCCAAGACGAAGCCCTAAAACGGTGTTACCAGCCGATTTAGTTCGGTCCGAGTAGGTAACATACTGATTAGGCGAAATAGAAAAGATTATGAAAACATATACTGCAAAACCTGAAACTGTAAAACGCGAGTGGTTAATTGTTGACGCTGAAGGCGCAACTCTAGGCCGTTTGGCGACTGAAATCGCTGCTCGTTTACGTGGCAAGCATAAGCCTGAATATACTCCTCACGTTGATACTGGCGATTATATCGTTGTGATTAACGCGGACAAAGTAGCGGTAACTGGTGCGAAAGCTCAGGACAAGATGTATTACCGTCATACTGGTTAAGCTGGTGGTTTGCGTGAAATTAACTTCACTGACCTACAAGCGCGTAAGCCTGGTCGTGTTGTTGAGCTAGCCGTTAAAGGCATGCTTCCTAAGAACCCTCTTGGTCGTGCAATGTTCACAAAACTGAAAGTGTATGCAGGTGCTGAGCATCCGCATGCTGCACAACAACCAAAAGAATTGAAGGTTTAAGGGGATTATCATGGCTGCAACACAATATTATGGCACTGGCCGTCGTAAATCTTCCAGCGCACGCGTTTTCTTGCGTCCTGGTACTGGCCAAATCGTTATCAACAAGCGTCCTGTTGACGAATACTTCGGTCGTGAAACTTCACGCATGGTCGTACGTCAGCCGCTAGTGTTAACGGAAAATACTGAGAAGTTTGACTTATACATCACTGTTAAAGGTGGTGGTGCATCTGGCCAAGCCGGTGCGATTCGTCACGGTATTACACGTGCTCTTATGGAATTTGATGAGACGTTACGTCCTTCTCTACGTGCAGCGGGTTATGTAACTCGTGATAGCCGTGAAGTTGAGCGTAAGAAAGTTGGTCTTCGCAAAGCTCGTAAGAAACCTCAATTCTCTAAACGTTAATCGCGTTTGGCAAGGATTGTCGAAAAACGCTCAGATTTTTGTCTGGGCGTTTTTTTTTATCTAAAACAAAGGGTTATGTTAATAAAACCCGCATGAAATTGATTTGGCTCCTTGTAAGGGGCGGGACATTTCATTACTATTTGTGCCGTTTTTTCCCCCAGTCCTTGTGTTTGTGCTTTAGTTAAGGATTGTTGGGTAAAATGCAGAGACTCTCTGAATTATATGCTGGTTGTTTCAGCAGAGTATGTTATTCAAAGAGTTTGGGCTGCACAGAATTTTAAAAAAAGTTGATGGGAGAATGCCAGAATGAGTAATGATGGCGTAAATACAGGCCGACGCCGCTTCCTCATCGCAACAACCGCGGTGGGTGGTGGTATTGGTGCTGTTGGCGTAGCTGTGCCTTTTGTTAAATCTTGGAATCCAAGTGAAAAGGCGAAAGCTGCCGGTGCACCTGCTAAAGCAGATGTAGGTAAAATTGAACCTGGTGCCATGGTGGTTGTGGAGTGGCGCGGTAAGCCAGTTTACTTATACCGTCGTACTGACGAATCCGTTGGTTTGTTGGATACTATTAGTGAAGAACTAAAAGATCCAGAAAACACCGATGAAGGCCAGCAGCCTGCTTATGCGAAGAACACTCAGCGTTCTCGTAAGCCAGAGATTGCCGTAATTGAAGGTGTGTGTACACACCTTGGTTGTGCGCCTAAGTATATTCCTGAAGTTGTGCCTCAGCCATTCCAAGAGAATTGGGTTGGCGGTTTCTTCTGTCCTTGTCATGGTTCGCGCTTTGACTTGGCTGGTCGTGTGTTTAAAGGCTCTCCAGCAGGTAAAAACTTAAAAGTGCCACCTTATTCTTATTTGGATGAGAATACGATTGTCATTGGTGTGGATGAGGGGAATTCATAATGAGTAAGCTATCCGCATTTATGGGTTGGATTGATCACCGTTTACCGGTGACGGCCACCTTTGAAAAGCATATGTCAAAGTACTATGCACCTAAGAACCTGAATTTTTGGTATTTCTTTGGTGTATTTTCTTTCTTGATGCTGGCAAACCAGATCCTAACAGGTGTTTGGTTGACCATGTCTTTTACGCCATCGGCTGAGCAAGCGTTTGCTTCGGTTGAGTACATCATGCGTGATGTAGAGTTCGGTTGGTTGATTCGCTATATGCATTCTACCGGCGCGTCTTTCTTTTTTATTGCGATATACATGCATATGTTCCGCGGTTTAATTTACGGCTCTTATCAGAAGCCTCGTGAATTGATCTGGGTGTTTGGTATGGCGATTTATTTGATGCTAATGGCTGAAGCCTTTATGGGCTATGTACTACCTTGGGGCCAAATGTCTTATTGGGGTGCTCAGGTAATTATTTCTTTATTCAGTGCAATCCCTGTTGTCGGCGATGACTTGGTAACGTGGATTAAAGGTGATTTCTTAATCTCCGGTATAACACTTAACCGCTTCTTTGCATTACACGTTATTGCGTTGCCGCTTGTGATTGTTGCATTGGTATTCATGCACATCCTTGCGCTACATGAAGTAGGCTCTAACAACCCTGATGGCGTTGATATTAAAAAATACAAAGATGAAGAAGGTCGTCCATTAGACGGTATTCCTTTCCACCCTTATTACACAGTGCATGACCTTGTAGGTATTGTGGTGTTCCTATTTGTATTCTGTTTTGTGATTTTCTTCTGGCCAGAAGGTAATGGTTACTTCCTGGAGCATGCTAACTTTGAGCAAGCAAACGGACTTAAAACCCCAGAGCACATTGCACCTGTATGGTATTTCGGTGCCTTCTACACAATTCTACGTGTCGTGCCCGATAAGCTAGGTGGTGTCATCTTAATGGGCGCTGCGATTGCTGTATTGTTTGTATTGCCTTGGTTGGATCGAAGCCCTGTTAAATCATGGCGCTATAAGGGCTGGATTAGCCGTATTAATTTAGTTCTATTTGGTTTGTTCTTCATCTTGTTGACATGGTTAGGTACACAGCCTGCGACGGGTATTTATGCAACACTGGGTCTGATTTCAACAATCATCTATTTTGCATGGTTCATTACTTTGCCGTTTATCTCAGCTAAGGAAAAAACCAAACCAGTACCAGAGAGGGTGACAGGCTAATGAAATCGTTAATTGCAGTTATTTTTGCCCTTTTGCCAAGTTTTGTGCTGGCTGCTGGTGGCAATGTTCACCTAGATGACATGAAGGTTGATTTAGAAGACAACGCGTCTTTGCAACGTGGTGCGAAATATTTCGCTAACTATTGCATGGGTTGTCACAGTACTAAGTTTGCTCGCTACAATCGTGTCGCGCGTGACCTAGGTATTCCTGATGATGTGATGATGGATAACTTAGTATTCGCTGAGGCTAAAATTGGTAATCTAATGGAAATCGCTATGCGTCCTGAAGATTCCAAAAAATGGTTCGGTGCGACGCCTCCTGATTTGACCTTGGTTGCTCGTGTACGTGGTGCAGATTGGTTGTACACCTATCTGCGTAGCTTCTACTCAGATGAGTCTCGTCCTTACGGCGTAAACAACACCGTATTTAAAGACGTTGGTATGCCTCATGTACTTGCTGACCTTCAAGGTAAGCAGGTAAAAGGTTGTGCGCCAGTTGTGATTGGTTTTGATCCATTGACGGGTCGTGAGCTAAAAGAAGATTCTTGTGCTCGTGAAGATCATGATGGTCACCCTATCGAAGTTCTGTACTTGGAAGAGAAGGGTCAGTTGGATGCAGCTGAATACGATAAGGTAGTTGCTGACATTACTAACTTCCTTGTGTACATGGCTGAGCCAATGGCATTAGATCGTAAGCGTATCGGTTTTTGGGTTCTATTATTCTTGGCTATTTTGTTTGTGCCAGTGTATTACCTGAATCGTGAATTCTGGCGAGGCATTCACTAATAGCAAGTTGAGGCTTCTTAATTTTATTAAGGGGCCTTAAAGACTGCTTTTAGGGTGAATATTGGGATTCATATACAAACATTGAATATAAATCCCCTAAAACTCGGCGTCGGGAATATAATCAGACGCCGATTTTTTTGTTTTTAAGGTGAGGAAAACCTATATGGGTGTAGTGGCTAAACGCTCTTCCATGACCTTCTTTTCTGATGGTAATGATCATTATTGCCACCGTGTCCGCATTGTCTTGGCGGAAAAGGGTGTGGCGGTAGAAATTCACGATGTGGATCCAATGAATCCACCGGAAGATCTAGCGTCTTTGAATCCGTACAACAGTTTACCGACTCTGGTAGACCGTGAGCTGGTTTTATATGAACCAAGCATCATGATGGAATATTTGGATGAGCGCTTTCCTCATCCACCACTGTTGCCTGTTTATCCTGTGGCTCGTGCTGAAAGTCGTTTGTGGTTGTACCGCATTCAGCGTGACTGGTGCACACTTGCTGATATTATTCTTGCGAATAAAGATGACGCAGCTGTAACCAAAGCACGTAAAGAATTACGCGAAAGCTTAATCAGTACGTCACCATTGTTTGCAGAAAAGCCATTCTTCATGAGTGATGAATACAGCATCGTTGATTGCTGTACTGCTCCTCTGCTTTGGCGTTTGCCAGTTTTAGGTATCGATTTACCTGAAAAACAAACAAAAGATATACATGCTTACATGGAGCGCTTATTTGAGCGTGAATCCTTTCAAGCAAGTTTGTCTGAAGCTGAACAGGAAATGCGTGAATGACACCGAGTCGTCCTTATTTGATGCGAGCACTATTTGAGTGGGTTTTGGATAATGAATCCACTCCTTATGTGTTGGTTGACGCCAATATTATTGGGGTTCAAGTACCTCAGGAGTATGTCAATGACGGACAAATCGTGTTGAATATCAGTCCAGGTGCGGTTCAAGGCTTAATGATTAATAATGAAGCCATGAGTTTTAATGCACGCTTTTCTGGTGTAACGCAAAATATTTACGTACCCATCGTCGCTGTCTTGGCTATTTACGCTAAAGAAACAGGTGAGGGTATGGTGTTTGGTAATGAAGCGGGTGCGCCGGATCCTAATGATCCGCAACCGACGCCTAAAAAGAAAGAAGAGACTAGGTCACAGGATAAACCCAGTGGCCGACCTTCTTTAACCGTTGTGAAATAATACAGCGGTAAAAGCCAGATATAAAAAAAGCAGCCTAAGCTGCTTTTTTTATATCTGGCTTATTTGTTTCTTATTACTCGATTGGCCCAAATAACTGCCAATCGATTAGGTCACATAGACAATGGATAGCCAGTAGATGAACTTCTTGGATACGGGCAGTAACCATTGAGGGTACACGAATCTCTATGTCTTCTGGCAATAGTAGTGATGCCATGTCACCACCGTCACGGCCAGTTAATGCAACCACACGCATTTCACGATCATGCGCCGCCTGAATAGCTTGCACCACGTTAGCGCTGTTACCGCTAGTGGAAATAGCTAACAGAACGTCTCCTGTATTACCCAGTGCGCGAATCTGCTTAGAGAAGATCTCGTTGTAACTGTAATCATTAGCAATGGATGTAACAGTTGAGCTGTCCGTGGTTAAAGCGATGGCAGGTAAACTTGGGCGCTCACGTTCAAAGCGATTTAACAACTCAGATGAAAAATGCTGGGCATCACCAGCGCTACCGCCATTGCCGCAGCTTAATATTTTGCCGCCACTTAAAAGGGCCGCCACCATGCTGTCGCTGGCTAGCTCGATCGCTGGGGCAAGCACTTCAGCAGCTTGCTGTTTGGTTTCAATGCTGTCTTGAAAGTGCTGGTTTATCCGTTCTTGAAAATGCATAAAAACGTCTCTTATTTTTTTGCAAACATACCCAGCCTGAATGTGTATAAGCAGAGCTGGCTTGTGTGGGTTTAGGCAAACGCATTTTTTAGCCAAGTAAGTTGGCTGTCATGACCTTCACCATCAATGGCAACCACATCAAAGCGACAGCTAGGCGGGCGATTACCAAAATGTTTCTGTAAATAAAGTTGTGCCGCTAGAATAATGCGTTGCTGTTTTTTGTAAGCAACGCTGGCAGCCGCACCACCGAATTGTTTACTTTGCCTGAAACGCACCTCAATAAAAACAAGTTGCGCATCATCTTTCATTATTAAGTCTATCTCGCCACCCTTAAAGTTCACATTTTGAGCGACGAGTTTCAGTCCTTGTCGCTCTAGGTGGTGTCTTGCAACTTTTTCAAAGGCGTCACCTTTAGCGCGCTTGTTGAATACCTTGCTGGGGCTCCACATTTTGCACATATCCTTGTGTCTTTTTTGCTAAACCGTTTTCAAATTTGGCAAATGGCAGCGTGCGGATGATTTGTCCATATTCATCCATGGCTAGGCTGCCAGTCTCACCTTGCACACGAGCTTGTTTTAACACTTTAATTTGACCAAGGCGAGGGTACAAGCGATAAGCGTCTACACCTAGTGCGTAAAGACGGTCGAGGCTGCCTTTCGCTTGTGGCCAGAGAGACTGAACCTGCTTACGCAATGGTCCTTTTTCTAAAATCCAAGGGATATCACAGAAAACCACATCATTTAAGTCACGGTCTTTTGAACGAGAAGGTATGCCGGAGTAAATTTGTGATGTAGCGATCATTGGGATGTTACGCGCAAAATTAAATGCAAGAGTTGGCTTTATCTGGCGAGCTTGATGAGGAAGAGCGGCTACAAAGATGAAGTCTACATCTTGGCGACGGCGCGCTTGAAACTCCATGCGCGTACCGAGTTGACGGCGAATACTGCGCGCTCGGCTTTCGCTATCGTCCACGGCAAATAAACGGCTGATGACTTTATTGTAATCGCCATCACCAGTAAAGAACTGAGCTTCGATTAATTTGCCGCCTTGAGCCTGCCAGGTATCACTAAAACGTTTGAATACTCGCTCGCCCCATGGCCCTTTTGGAATGAGAGCAACCGCACTTTGATAGCCTTGTTGGCGAGCGTAATAAGCCGCTAGCTGAGCCTCATCTTCTACGGCTAGGCCATATTGATAAAGCTGACTTGGGTTTTCACTGGCATCACGATTACCGTAGTTAAGTGCTAGGGTCTGAACGGGTAACCGGCTCTCTTGTTGTAATCGCTCTACTGCATGTTTTTCAAGTGGGCCAATGACGAGTTCATTACCGTCGAGAATCGCTTGCTTATACAGGCTCCAAAAATCACTGGATTTTGCAGTATCGTAAACGCGAATTTCAGGCACTTGGGCGCCTGCTTCTTTTGCTCGGTAGTAGGCTGCAAATAATCCGTCACGAACTGCTTTGCCTGTTACTGCCAGCTTGCCCGATAGGGGAACCATTAAGGCAATGTAATTTGCTTTATTCTCTATGTATTCTTCTAGTTGATCTAATCCACCGGGCAACTCTTTAGCCGCTGGGTGGCCATCGTATTTGGCTTGCCATATGCGTAAGGTGCTTAGTTGACGGTCGAGGTCCATCTGGTTGCGCTTAATAATAAGGGCCAGTTCTAACCAGCCTTTAAAAATGGGCGTACTGGTTTTTTGAGCGAACTTTTCTAGATCGGCGTCTTCAGCTTGAAGCAGGCTATTCCAAATTGCTTGGTGATTGAGGTCATATTGATCGCCTGATAATACGCCAGCTAAAAACATGCGCTCGCGCGCGCTGGCAATGAACTCCCCTTTAAGGTGAAGAGCTGCGGCCCGCAAAAATCCAGGGCCATTTGGGTCAATGCCTGAAAGTTTAGTGAATGCACCGGGAGGGGCGGCATTTAATGCGGTGATGGCCGCATCGCCTCGACCAAGCTGTACGGCTAAGTTGGCGCTTAGCCAGTGGAACTGTATTTGTTCGAGCTCACTTAGGCTGTAAATATCGATTTTTTTCAACGCATCTTCGGCGTCAATGTATCTATGGTTAGCGATTAGTTGCTCGATAGTCGATAATGCGCTGTCGCTTGATATATTTAGCGCAGTTGTTGGTTGTTTTGGGGTCGAGGAACAGGCTGCTAAGATGGCAATTAGCATGACAAGAAACGCGTGGCGAAGATTCAACATAATTACATAGTTTCAAACATAAGATGAAGGCGAAGCATTATGGCAGAAAATCAGCTCTATGTGGTGGCAACTCCCATAGGAAATTTGGCTGATATCACATTTCGAGCACAACAAGTGTTGGAATTGGTCGATATTATCGCTGCCGAGGACACAAGACATACCAAAAAACTATTAAATCACCTTGGTATCCAAAAGCCATTGATGGCTACCCACGATCATAATGAGGCCCAGGCAGCTCAGCAAATCATCGAAAAACTGCAAGCGGGTCAAAACGTGGCCATTGTCAGTGATGCGGGTACGCCTTTAATAGCCGACCCCGGTTACCATGTGACAGAGCAAGTGGCTAAGGCTGGGTTTAAAGTTGTGCCAATACCCGGACCTTGTGCTGTGATTACCGCATTGTGCGCTGCTGCATTGCCGACGGATCGGTTCATTTTTGATGGTTTTTTGCCGGGCAAAACGACTGCACGTAAATCTTATTTTTCTAGTATTAAGCATGAAGAGCGTACGGTTGTGATATATGAATCGCCTCATCGGATCATGCATGCGGTGGATGACCTGATCGCAGAGCTTGGCCCAGATAAAGAAATTGTTTTGGCGCGAGAATTAACCAAAACGTTTGAGACATTTTTACGAGGCACGGCGCAAGACGTTAAGTCAATTATGGAAGCGGATTCGAATCAGCAGCGAGGCGAGTTTGTGATGATGGTGCGAGGCGTGCTGGCCAATAAAAAGCTTGAGGTTTCACAGGAAGCTCTCGACTTAACCTTATTGATTGCTCAAGAGCTACCATTGAAAAAAGCAGCGGCTATTGTCTCTGTCCATACCGGATTTAAGAAGAATCAGTTGTATCAATTGGCCCTGGAAAACAAACCAGAATAACGGCTTGACCTAGTTAAAACAAAGCGTATCCTTGCCCGCGGAGATAGTCGAGCAATCGCCGCTGATCACTTGTTGATCGGGGGAGGAAAGTCCGGGCTCCACAGGGCAGGGTGCCAGGTAACGCCTGGGTAGCGTGAGCTAACGGCCAGTGCAGCAGAGAGTATACCGCCGATGGTTCTCTTCGGAGTTCACAGGTAAGGGTGAAAGGGTGCGGTAAGAGCGCACCGCGCGACTAGTAATAGTTCGTGGCACGGTAAACTTCAGCCGGAGCAATTTCAAATAGGGTTCCTCGATCCTTAGAGGTCAACGCGTGGTCCGCGCGGGAACCGGGTAGAAAGCTTGAGCCTTAGAGCGATTTAAGGCCTAGACGAATGATTGTCCTAGACAAAACCCGGCTTAACGGCCATCTCG
>JAWUXY010000040.1:0-7608 GCA_034111105.1 Bermanella sp.
CTTTGAAACCCCTCCCATGCTGTTAAGCACCATTTGCCCCAAGTCTAGGCTCACACTCAAGCTGGCCGTCATGGACAAATCCAATAACACACCCGCCAATAAGTCTTCTTTGTCATCTAGGCTCACACCGCCAACGCCACCAATTAAATCAGATGAGTTTTCTTTATCGGCTAACCAGCGTGCTGCTTCGGATGTGGCACCTCGCTGCGATAAAGCAAACACCGAGCTACCACTGGCGCGGTGACTGCTGAAAGCATCCGCATGAATCGATATAAATAAATCGGCATTCGATGAACGGGCTTTTTTGGTTCGCTCACGCAAACCAATGTAGTAATCACCTGTGCGCACTAAAACGGGTTTAAAGCCTCGCTCTTTCTTTAATAAAGCCGCCAGCTTTTGCGCAATGGCCAATACCACTTTTTTCTCGTAGATCCCACCATGGCCAATGGCACCAGGGTCTTCACCGCCGTGACCCGCATCAATGGCAATAATAATGTCACGGCTTGTGGCTTGGGTTTGTTTTGCATCCAGTATGGGTTTGGATATAGTTAGTGGTCGCGTGCCGACGTTTCTAGGTAATAAATCAACCACTAAGCGATGACTGTATTGATCATTGGGCGCCAGAGGAAAACTCTTTGCATCAACCGCGTGACGTAAATCCAATACAATGCGCAGGTCTTTTTTATCGCGCATGCCCCAGCGCACTTTTTTAATAGGGCCGACTTTTAGGTCGAGGTCTTTGAGTGAGTCCAGCATTTTGCTGTTCTCAATATCAATCACCAAGCGATTAGGCGAGCTTAATGGGAAGATCTTATGTTCAAATCTTTCGTTTAAGTCGAAGACAAGTCGAGAGTTATCGGGGGCGTGCCAAAGCCTAACCCCTTGCACATCGGCAAGCGTTAGGCTGGATATTGTCATTAATAAAACGGCTAATACGGTACGCACGTTACTTCTTTTTATTGGAATGAAACTCTATGCCCAAGCCATTAGCTGGGCGCGTCCTTTTTCGGAATGACTATTAAACGTCAATTCCCGACCTTGTTGCCAAGGTTCAATCACGATGTCGATATCGGCTTCAGGTAACACACCCGCCCCTTTTTCTGGCCATTCGATTAAGCACAATGTGTCATCTGCAAAATAATCTCGAACCCCCATAAACTCTAATTCTTCTGGGTCTGCTAAGCGGTACAAGTCAAAGTGGTAAACACGCAGGGTACCAAGCTCATAAGGTTCTACCAAGGTGTAAGTGGGGCTTTTTACATTTCCGTTATGACCCAAGCCCTGAATCAAACCGCGGCTCAAAGTGGTTTTCCCCATCCCTAGGTCGCCATGCAAGTGAATCACTAAACCGGGCTGTAAAGACTTCGCCTTAGATTGGGTCCAATCTAGCATGGCCTGCTCATCGGTAAACTGCTGTGATATTTGGTCCATCTGTGTCTCTATCTATATGAATGACAATCGATTAATAACGACCGTAATTTGTCAATTTAGCAACTGGCGTAATTCAACTAGCAAATCACTGGCCAGTAAACTACTTTGTCCTTGTTTTGAGCCCTCGTCGGCAGCTGCGCTATGTAAACATACCGCGCCACTGATCACTTGATGGCAATGCTTAGGGAGTGCGTCCAAATGCTGAGCCATAAAGCTGGCGGAGATTCCGGTTAACACATCGCCCATACCACCACTGGCCATGCCAGGATTACCATCTGTGCAAACGTTAATGCCTTTGTGATCACCCATGATGGAACCTGCGCCTTTTAATACCACATAACTGCTATATCGTTCACTTAATAGCCGTAATGCAGCAAAGCGATCTTGAGCGATTGTTGGTATATCGACCCCTAATAAGCGGGCCGCTTCCCCTGCATGGGGTGTCATCACACTCACTCGCTGCGACAAATTATGCTTAATATTCCCTTGTGCCAGTAAATTCAATGCGTCCGCATCCAGTACAACGGGCAACTGGGTTTGCATCACTTGTTGTAGCATTTGTTGACCCCAGCTACTTTGACCAAGGCCTGGGCCAATGGCTATAACATCCGCTTTGGCCAGCAAAGGTAATAACTGCTGGCCAGACTCGATACCGTGCGCCATGACTTCTGGCTGACGCGCCACAATAGCCGATACATGTTCTGGGCGAGTTGCCACACTGACCCGCCCTGCACCACTGCGCAATGCCGCCGAGGCACTTAAGCTTACCGCGCCCGCCATACCACTATCGCCACCAATAATCAGAACGTGACCAAAATCGCCTTTGTGTGCGGTGACTTTTCTTGGGTGAAAAAACGGCCCTTGTTGAATACTGTGCCAATTAAGCAAACGCGAACTGGTTTGTAGGTGGGAGCGAACCGTTTTGGGTATCCCCAAATTAGCCATTCGAACTTGCCCAACGTAGTCAGGGGCATCGCCTGTGAATAAGCCTTGTTTGTTGAGGAGCATCGTAACGGTGATGTCCGCAATCACAGCAACCTCTGCCACATAACCCGTTGTAGCGTTAACACCGGAAGGCACATCCAATGATAAAACAGGCAACGGACTGTCATTCACTTGCGTAATCAATTCGGCAACGTCTTCACTTGGCGCGCCAGTCATACCAACCCCTAAGAGCGCATCAACGATGACACAATTAGGCTTATACCAATTAATTTGTGCACTTGATATTACGCTTAACCCTGAGGTTATGGCTGCTTCAGCGGCCTGCTTGGCCTCGCCTTCTAAGCGATAAATAGGGCCGTCAAAGACGAGCTGAACATCGATGCCATGCTCTTGTGCAATGCTGGCCATTTCAAAACCGTCGCCGCCGTTGTTACCTTTACCGCATAACATGATGAGCTCTTGCACATTGGGCCATTCACTTAGCATGACAGCAAAAGCCGCTTGAGCCGCCTGTTGCATTAGCGCATAACCAGAAAACCCTAAGTCATCAATACAATGGCGATCTAGCTTTTGGCATTGCTGAGCGGTGTATAGCGCAATTCCCATATCTGATTTCAAGCGCAGTGCTGTTTGTGTCGTCATCCGTGCCTACCACAATCGTAAATAAGCCGATTATACCTGCATCACGCAAGTTCTCCATGGTTCAAATTAAAGGAGCGTTTACTCGTTTTTAAGAGAAATTGACGCCATGAATGATTTATTATCCAATTCGCGCCTTTGTGCTGATTGAAATTTAATGGATTAAAATGAAAGCCATTCTACTCGTTTTAACATTGTGTACCGCTCAACTAAGCTGGGCGTTGTCGTTTCCGACTGAGTTTGATAAAGACATAAAGGATTGTGAGGCGTTACTTGAAGACGTCGCGCAATCAAAATGCGGGAAAACCGCATTGGGGCTGTTAAAAGGGGTCTATTTAAAAATTGGGCTTAACTTTTCTAGACGCTCCATGAAATTTGAGAAAACAAATATCAACGAAACCGAATTTGAAATGGTCGGCGAGCTCACTCCATCACCCTTACTTTCACTTAGTTTAGGTGACAATTATTTCGAGAACTCAAACTTTGGCTATCAACTGGGTGGCAGTTATTTCTCAGACACCGCGTTTAAACAGAAAATATCTCGTGGCGATCACAGCAAATCGGTTGATCTACTCACTTACAGTAAAATGACGGTTTACGCATTTTCACCTACCTTGTTTTATACCTTTAGCCGAGAAGACGACACGCCAGACAATGCACTAACCACTGGCTTGGGGCTTAATGTTGGTTACTCCAAAGTAAAAGGCACCGCCTATGTCACTGATGATAAAACCAATAGCGCGTGTTACGCCGCCGGTTCAAATTTACTAAAAGGCACCGCGAGCAAGTCTGATATCAAGCAAAATTGTCGTCTTGATGATTATGATTCAGATGGTCTCAGTTATGGTGCGCGCCTGTATTTAGCCTATGAATTTGAAAAATGGATCACTGAGCTTTCAAGCAGTGTCTATATTCAGGGGATCGAACGCGGCTATAAGTTTTCGACCTATGACATAAGCCTAGGGATTTCACGCAAGTTGGGGTTTTAATAGCAGTAATTCATAGAGATAGCCTGCTAAGTGACGTAAAATTAAGCGTCTCTCTAAAAGGTTTCTTGTGTTTATGATCACCCCAGAACAAAGCCAAGCGCTGGCAAACGATATAAAAGTCTGGGGACAAGAGCTGGGCTTTGCCCAAGTGGCGATTACCGATGTGGACTTGCAAGCCCACGGCGAGCGCTTAGTCGAATGGCTAGATAAAGGCTACCACGGTGAAATGGCATACATGGCCGATCACGATGACATGCGTTACCGCCCTGAAAAACTCCATCCCGGCACCTTTCGCATTATCAGTTTGCGCATGGATTACATGGCTCCTGAAGTGGAGACCATTCGCGTACTGAATAACCCAAATCAAGCTTACATAAGCCGTTATGCATTAGGCCGTGATTACCACAAACTTATGCGCAAACGCATTACCCAACTGGGCAAAAAAATAGAACAAGCCATTAGCGAATTAGAGCTGTCGCCTAACTTTCGCGCCTTTGTCGACAGCGCACCAGTACTTGAACGCGGCCTTGCGCAAAAAGCGGGGATGGGTTGGATTGGTAAGAATGCCATGCTCATTAACCCAAAAGCTGGCAGCTATTTTTTCTTGGGGGAATTGTTCACTAATTTACCTCTGCCTATTGATGAGCCTTATAAAGAAATGAATTGCGGCAGTTGCACCGCCTGCATCACAGAATGTCCCACTGGCGCTATTGTGGATAACCACGTGGTCGATGGGCGTAAATGCATTTCGTATTTAACCATCGAATTAAAAACCGCGATCCCGGTGGCGCTGCGCAGCAAAATGGGCAATCGTATTTTTGGTTGTGACGACTGCCAACTGTGCTGCCCTTGGAATAAATTCACTAAGGCATCCCAAGAAAAAGATTTCACCCCGCGCCACAATCTAGACACGGCCACCCTGCTCGAATTATTTGCGTGGGATGAAGCCACTTTTTTAAGTAAAACCGAAGGCACCCCCATACGCCGTGCGGGCCATGAACGCTGGATACGCAACATTGCCGTGGCACTGGGTAATGCGCCGTATTCATCTGAAATCATTACAGCTCTAAACGATAAATCTCATTTCAACTCTGAATTAGTACAAGAGCACGTCAGTTGGGCACTCACACAGCAGCTTTCTCATCAACGTTAAACCCCGCATCACACTAAAAGCAAACACCTGCAACCCCTGCAAATTGGCGATTTAGCTGTCACAATGTTATGGTTTGATGCATCACCACGCACTTAGATTGATATGAGTCGTAGGCTCAGGGCTAAAAATAAAAATCATTAGACATCTAAACGCGGTCAAAACGAGTACGAGCATCAACTGATTCGCTTAAACCAATAATTGACGCGTTATTTTTCAGCCCCATCTAAAACTCAAGCAATAAAAAGCCAAGGGCGGTTCAATGAAAACAAAATTATCTATACAGCATGTGTATAAGATTTTTGGTAAGAACCCGAAAAAAGCCATGAGAATGGTGGAGCAAGGGAAGACAAAAGATCAAATATTCGCTGCAATCGGACAAACTGTCGGTGTAAAAGACGCCTCCTTCGACATTTACGAAGGCGAGATTTTCGTCATTATGGGGCTTTCCGGTTCAGGTAAGTCCACCATGGTACGCATGCTTAACCGCTTAATTGAACCAACCCAAGGCAAAATATTTTTAGATGATACCGACATCGCCTTACTCGACGAAGAGGCGCTTCGCCAAATACGTTTGCATAAAATTTCCATGGTGTTTCAATCCTTCGCACTCATGCCTCATATCAGTGTGCGCGACAACGTGGCCTTCGGCTTAGATTTAGCCGGTGAAGTCTCCATTGAAGAGCGCCAAAAACGAGCCGATGCGGCTCTAGACCGTGTGGGTTTATTACCCAATGCAGATTCTTACCCAAGAGAGCTTTCGGGTGGTATGCAGCAACGTGTTGGCTTAGCCCGTGCGCTTTGTATTAATCCTGATGTATTGCTGATGGATGAAGCGTTCAGTGCCCTCGACCCGCTTATTCGTACCGAAATGCAAGACGAATTATTACGCTTACAAGCCGAAGATAAACGCACCATTGTATTCATTTCCCACGACTTAGATGAAGCGGTACGCATTGGTGATCGCATTGCCATCATGCAAGGTGGTGAAGTGGTTCAAGTGGGCACACCCGATGACATCATCAATAACCCCGCAAACGATTATGTGCGTTCGTTTTTCCGCGGTGTCGATGTCAGCACCGTACTAACCGCAAAAGATGTTGCTCGTCGCACACAACAAACCTTAATCAAAAAGACATCCGATACCGGCATCAGCACAAGTTTACAGCTGTTAAAAGATAATGATCGTGACTTCGGATATGTGGTCGACGCCAGCAATCAGTTCATTGGCGTGGTATCAACAGATTCGCTCAAGAAAGCAAAGCAACAAGAAAAGCCTATCGAAAGCGCATTGTTAAAATCACCGCAAACGATTATGGCTGACATACCACTTGGGGATTTGATTTCTGATGTGGCTCAATCACCTTGCTCACCACCGGTTGTTAACGATCAAGGTAAGTTTTTAGGGGTGATCAGTAAAACCGTTTTATTAGAAGCACTGGATCGTCAAACAGGAGAAGCGCTATGAGCCAAGACAACCCATGGGGCACTCAAGAAAACAACGATGCCGATTATCTTGCTGATAAGTCTAACGAAGTCGCTCAAAGTTTTGATTGGACAGAGCCATTCAAAGTAGACGGTGGCATCGTGCCATTTAACGATATGGTAGATGCAACCCTTGATGCTGTGGTGCCTTTTTTACGCCCCTTGTTTCAGGCACTCTCGCAACCCATTGGTTGGATCTTAAACTCCATCGAAGCGTTTTTATTATGGGTACCCGCACCGTTTATCATTATCGCTTTAGCGTTAATGGCTTGGAAATTATCCACCCGTAATATCGCCATTGGCTCGTTTTTAGGCTTGTTAAGCATCGGATTAATTGGCGCATGGGATGATGCCATGGTGACGTTATCACTGGTCATCACGTCGCTGTTCTTTTGCGTGATCATCGGCTTGCCCATGGGCATTTGGCTATCACGTTCTGACAAAGCGGTCTCGATCGTACGCCCTATTTTAGATGCCATGCAAACCACGCCCGCCTTTGTATATTTGATTCCCATCGTCATGTTATTTAGCCCGGGCAAAGTGGCGGGCGTAGTGGTGACCATTATTTTTGCGGTGCCGCCCATGATTCGCTTAACCAACTTAGGCATTCGCCAAGTACCGGCTGATTTAATTGAAGCAGCCAAAGCATTTGGCACCAACCCAAAACAACTGCTGTTTAAAGTTCAGCTGCCTCTTGCTTTGCCAACGATTATGGCTGGGGTCAATCAAACCTTAATGCTTGCGCTTTCAATGGTGGTGATTGCTTCTATGATTGCCGTACCGGGTTTGGGTTTAATGGTGTTACAAGGTATTGGGCGAAACGACATAGGCATCGCGGCCGTTGGCGGTTTAGGCATTGTGGTTTTGGCCATCATTTTAGACCGAATCACTCAACACATTGGCCGCACTAAACATTAATTAAACACATGTTTTTGAATTAAACATTCATTTAAAAGGAAGCAGATATGA
>JAWUXY010000041.1:0-23999 GCA_034111105.1 Bermanella sp.
ACCTTAAATTCATCACACAATTCACGTATTCGCTTTAAATAGTCAGGGCTATAAAAGCGCATACCGCCTGCACCTTGTACAATGGGTTCTAAAATAATAGCGGCGATCGTTTCATGTTGAGTTTCAAGCTTATGCTTAACGTCGGCAATATGATGCTCTTCAAATTGTTCACCCAATAAACATTGTGGTGCTTCGGCAAAAATATGCTTACTCAATACGTTTTCAAACATATGGTGCATACCATTCACCGGGTCACACGCCGCCATAGTGGCAAACGTATCGCCGTGATAGCCATTTTTAACCGTTAACAGTTTATTTTTTTGTTTGTTGCCTTGGCTCAAGCTGTATTGAAAGGCCATTTTGATCGCCACTTCAACCGCCCCCGAACCACTATCACTAATGAATACTTTATTTAAACCTTGCGGTGTAAGCTTGACGAGTTTTTCACATAAGGTAACCGCAGGTTCATGGGTCAAACCGCCAAACATGACGTGACTCATGGTTTCAATTTGATCATGGGCCGCTTGCTTTAATTTAGGATGGCCATAACCATGCACCGCCGACCACCATGACGCCATACCATCGATTAATTCGCGACCATCTGCCAGTTTAATGCGCACACCGGATGTACTGACCACGGGAAAAGGTGCCAAAGGTGATGTAAAAGATGAATACGGATGCCATACATGCTGCCGGTCTAAGGTTGAGATTTGCTCTGGGGTCAATTGGGCCATGCAACACCGAGATAAAAAGAAGATAGTGCATTCTAACGGAACATACTTATTGATCCAAGGCGGCAGTACATCCGCGTCATTTGCGCTACACTCTTCCCGTTATTTTTTGCTAAATCAAACGAGCTCTATTCCTTATGAAAGCCATCGCCTTTGACCTCAGCTTGCCTATTGAACACAACGACAGCCTAATCGCCATTGAACAAGCTATTCCCAACGCAGCGGGCACTGATTTATTAGTGAAAGTTGATGCTATTAGCATCAACCCCGTGGACGCGAAACTCCGTCAGCGCTTGCGCCCAGAAAAAGGCGAACCCAAGGTATTAGGTTATGATGCCGTGGGTATTGTGACCGCGGTAGGCGAAGCATGTTCGCTCTTTAAGGTAGGCGATAAAGTGTTTTATGCCGGTGACATGAGCCGCCAAGGTAGCAATGCAGAATATCAATTAGTCGATGAACGTATCGTGGGTAAAGCGCCTTCAACTATCTCTAATGCTGAAATCGCAGCTTTACCATTAACCGCTATCACCGCTTATGAAATGCTGTTTGATCGCTTACAAGTGGATATCAAAAATAAATACCAAAGTACTGAAAACGCTGTTTTAGTTACGGGTGGCGCGGGTGGTGTGGGCAGCATCATGATTCAGCTACTCAAAGTGCTCAATCCCGAGATCACCATCATTGCAACTGCCAGCCGTGAGGAATCATTCGATTGGTGTAAAAAGATGGGCGCTGATCATGTGATCAACCATAACAATGGTATTGCAAGTGAACTTAAAAAAATCGGCATCACTCATGTAAGTCATATTGCCAGTATCACTCACACCCATTTACATTTTGAAGACTTTGCTGAAGTGATTAAACCACAAGGTAAAATTTGTTTAATCGATAACCCGCCAGCGCCACTTAATATTGATTTATTAAAAAGTAAAAGTGTGAGCCTGCACTGGGAATTCATGTTTACCCGCAGCCTGTTTACAACCGAAGACATGATTAAACAACACCATGTTTTTAATGAAATCGCCGAGCTAATCGACAGTGGTAAAATTATCACCACACTTGGGCAAAACCTTGGGAAAATTAATCTTGAGAATTTAAAGCTTGCCCATCAATTAATTGAAAGCAATAAAAGCATCGGCAAAATTGTATTAGAAGGTTTTTAATTCTTAACGGCTTAATACCTTAAAACACGGTACATTTTATATACCGTGTTTTAAGACTTATTACTAAACACTGTCACTCCTAACGTGATTTACGCACCAACCACACACTGCCTGTTACCAAGCATGCAAACACAACATGGTTTACAGTTAATGTGCTTTCCAGCAGTAACACAGCAAACATGAGTGTAAAGAAAGGCTGTAGCAACTGTAACTGTCCAGTTTGTGCAATGCCTATTTTTACCATAGAGCCGTACCAAAAACGGAATCCTATCCACTGGCTCATCACTGCAAGGTAACCAAGGGCAAGTATCGCAGATATATTTTCAAGCCTAAATCCCTGAGCATTATCCATTACGTTATAACCCATACCGAATAATGAAATGGGAAGATACAACGCCATCATCCAACAAATTGTTTGAAAACCACCTAACCGTTTTGCAACGTGTCCACCAATGGCATAACCCACACCCGCAGCAAATAACATCGCAATTAGAGATAAATGAAACACACCATTGGATTGACTATAAGCAAAGAAAAAAAGTAACAGTGTGCCCGCCCATAAACTCATCCAAAATTGTTTTGTGGTTGTCTCTTTAAATAACCCCACCGCTACTAATGCCGTCACTAAGGGCAAGCCCGCTAACACAATACCAATATCGGTAGCCTGAAAGTTTTGCAGCGATTGCGCCAACATATACGGAAACAGCAAGCTAATCCCAGCGCCACCAGCCGTAAGCCATATCAAATCTTTTGCTTTTGGCATTGGCCATTTAAACCACCATATCATCACGATACTGCCTAAACCGGCTACGACGGCTCGCATAAATGCGATGAACTCAGGTGTAAAAGCATCAAGTGCTAAAGCCGTGAACGGTGCCGTTAAACTAAAAATCACCACCGCCAACAAACCCTGCCATGCTGGCATAACAGGCTTTGAGATATGCGCACTATTGAGGTCTTGAGAATCAAGGGTAGAACTACTGGATAAAGACATAATGGCCTCCTTATTAATCTGAGGTCCATTTTGCCAATATAACTGTCATGCAAGTAGAAGCAGTACACATCTTAAAATACAGTACAATCTGCCTTAAAAACAAAACTGTACCGCACTGTTTAGGCCAAACTGTCATGCATGCAATACAGTTAGTCTCGCCTGACACAGGCGTAAGGACACAACGAGCTCATGACAAGCCCTTATGGTTGTATGCAGAAGGTGGCGAATTACCCGCTAAAGAGAACGGTTAGAGGATAAAAGGATTCGATGTAAGCCTGCATATTCAAGCGTACTTAGTTGCGTAGCTCAATCAGGCTTAACAATAGGTTATGCATGTCATCAGATTTGGCATTACGGTTCATCAAACTCTCAGCACTGCTGACTGAGTATTGAATAAACTGCGCGCCTTTAGGCGTATGTAACATATAAATAGCGCTAATATTAATAAAAACGGTCAGCCAAAAGACAAATAGAAAACGCCGTTTTTTCGTTTTATGTCGCAGTCGCTCTTGAGCAATCATGGCACCAGGCCACCCGAAGAACAAAGATGACAGGTGCAATGTATTCTCAGGTACTCGCCACGCATCATCCCTTGCAGCCGCTTTATCTTTTACGTAAAGCAAGTAACTAAAAATACTCGAACATAAAACAATCAGCGAAAATGCTATAGGTGTGTACCCTAAGTAATAAGAGCTGAGTAAAAAAACAACAAAAACAACAACTAAATATTTTTTATACGCAGGCACTATCTTTCCTAACTGGTTTTGTCTTCATGCGATAACAACGTTTGTCTAAACTCGCTAGGGCTCATACCGCTCCAGCCTTTAAAGGCTTTGGCAAAATTACTCGCATCACTATACCCCAACTGAGTAGCAATCCGTTCGATTGATTGCGGTGTTTCTCTTAATAATTTTATGGCTTTTTTATGCAGTATTTCGTCTTTGATATCTCGAAAACTTTGCCCTTCTGATTTAAGTTTTCGCTTTAGTGTTGCCGATGACATGTTTAGCGAGGCTGAAATCCGATCAATCGTTGGTAAACTGCCCTCGGCATTTTTAAATGCCAGTGCCACCGCCTGACTCACACGGGTAAATTGCGACATGGATTTTAATTCATCTTCGCACACCTCTTGCGCCATTTTCACTAAATCTTGATCAAATAGCGGCAATAAATCATCCAGTAATTGCGACGGCCAAAGTAACATACAACGCGGCGCAGAAAACTGAATAATCGCGCCAGGGGCCAAACTATCAAGGTCAATACTGTCGTCAAGCAATGGCTGCCCTTGCCAAAAATCAGGCTTAATGGGCAACTCAATTCTGGTTTTAATTTCATCGGGATAAGACAGCATTTGCCGAATAATAAATTCAATGCTGGTGAGGTACGCTAAAATCAAAAAATAAATTTCGTCGCTGCTTTCAACTTCTAGATCAACATACAGTCGACGGCTTTCGGAATCACGTTCTCGGTACACACTGAATAATTGCTCCCGTGTACTCATATAAGCCGTCACGGCACTTGCTGCATCGTTAGTGGTACGGCTATGACGAGCCGCAATCCCTAACGCACCATGCTTGGATACAGTCATGCGTTTACCATAGGTAACCGCTAATGACATATCGGGTTGCTGCTGCCTAAAATTAGACACCACTTTTAAAAAAGATTGATGCCCCACTAAAATACCGGGGCGAATCACAATGCTGGCATCAAGCTCGCTGCCCAACAGCAAATCACTTTGCTTTAAACCAAGCTCAACACCTAGCTCCAACAATAAAATTAAATAATCAGAAGAGATCGTAAGGTTACCGTCACCGACTTTAATGTTTGTCGCTTCATTCATTGGCAGTATCGTCATATAGAACGGCCCCTAAAACCTGATCTCAAAACACCCAAAGTTGCATCTAATTCACCTATAGCAACTAACGTCCATGTGCCATAGTTAAGTCATAATAATAAAAGAGACAAAACGATGACAAAGCCTAACGATGGTGCAATAAAACCACGCCGTATGCAATTTAATACAGACGACATGAAAATGTCGCAATTTGCCATAGAAAACAATTCATTAATCAGCACTTTCTTTTATTCCCTTTCTGCTATGTTTCCTGAAGGCGAACGCTTTTTCATACACACAGTACGTCACTATCAAAAAGCAATTGACGATCCAAAAATGCTGGCAGATATACGCGGCTTTATTGGGCAAGAAGCGCATCACGGTCGTTGTCATGAAGAGATCAACGATGAAATAGAAAAACTCGGCATCCCCATGACAATGGTATCAAAGGGCATGACCGCCCGCGTTAAAATGTTAAAAAAACGGTTTAGCCCTGCTCGCCAACTGGCACTCACCGTCGCGATGGAACACTTTACCGCCAGCTTGGCTGAATTCATTTTAGAGAACCCAGAAATTTTAGATAAAGGCCCAGAAAGCTTTCGCCAAATGATGCTTTGGCACAGCGTTGAAGAAATTGAACACAAATCGGTGGCTTTTAATGTATTTCGCCAACAGGTTAATAATGAATGGATGCGTCGTCGCGTCATGGTCGTGGCCATGCTGTCATTATTTACACGTCTGGCCATTTTTCAAATACGCATACTATGGAAAACCAAACACCTACCAAGTGCAAAAGAATGGTTTGAGGCCACAAATTTTTTCTGGGGTAAAAAAGGTCTTTTGCGTGCAAATGTTCATGGGGTTAAAAAGTTTTTTCGACGAGACTTTCACCCCAACGACATTGATCAGTCTGCATTAATTACAGGGTGGGAAAAACGCTTCCCTGATGTTGCGGCACAAGAAACGTAAAAATGCCGATACACTATCGTAAGTAATCGCCTAACAAATAAGACCATAAAAATCGAAACAACAATTGAAAACAACCTAAAGAGATAAGCCCCACAAGGCTTTTCTCTAGGTTTGATTAGCTCAATCAATCGCCACCGTATTATTTTAACCGACCCTACCGTCATCCCCTTCCAACCAGTCACACTAATAAAGCCCAACACACTCACTGACAAGCCTGCCCTCAACGCTCAAAATAATCTGTACTGGTTCATTACAGATTAACTGTTATGCACTACAATACAGTTTAGCCATTATGATAGACCCCAGACTTCAAGAATGTGACGAACATGAGCACCCTATATCAGAAAGTAGCTAACGATATTGCATCAGATATACACCAAGGGGTGTACATCGCGGGGCAGAAAGTACCCAGTGTTCGCAACCTAGCCAAAGTGAAAACCGTTAGCATCAGTACAATATCTCAGGCTTACGCGCTACTGGAAGATCAGGGCTATCTCACCGCAAAACCGCAATCGGGTTATTACGTAAAAGATGGGGCGAATGACCCTATAGAGTCACCACCTGTATCTAAAGGCAGCAAACCTAACGAATTTAAAAAAAGTGACATTATTGCCATGATGTTGCACGCCGTGCATAAAGACACTTCGGTTAATTTTGGCGCAGCCATCGCCCATGAAGCGCTTATGCCCCATCATGCTCTGCAAACTCACATCCATAAGGTTTCACGCTTTCAAAGCACACAGGTTTTTAATTATTTGTTCTCACCTGGGCTTGAATCACTGCGCCGTCAAATTGCGACACGCATGCGCACTGTGGGTGTTAAATGTCACCCTAACGATATTGTCATTACACAGGGATGCTCTGAGGCACTGAGCTTATGCTTAAAGAGTGTTACCCAAACAGGGGATATTATTGCCGTAGAAAGCCCCTGCTATTATGGCTTTTTACAATTAGCCGGTTTATTAGGCTTACAAGTCATTGAGATTCCGACCGATGCACAAGATGGCATCAGCTTAGATGCATTAACACTGGCCCTCAAACAATGGCCAATTAAACTCATCGCCGTCAGTGCTCGATTTAGCAACCCTACCGGGGCGGCCATTCAATCCGACAAACAACAACAGTTGTTTACACTTGCGCAAAAATACGATGCCCATATTTTAGAAGATGATATCTATGGCGAGCTTGGCTTTAACCAACCTATTAACACCGTCATTAAAACCTTTGATACTGATGGGCGTGTCATGCACTGCTCAAGTTTTTCTAAAACCCTATCACCGGGCTTACGAGTTGGTTGGTGCATTGCTGGCAAGCAACATAGTAATATCATTGCGGCACAAACCTATTCATCTTTCTCGCCCTCTAGCTTGTCGCAATATGCATTAAGCAGCTACTTAGAAAGCGGTCACTACGATAAACATTTACGAAAAATACGAGCCACATGCCAGCAAAACATAGATGATATCTCACAATTGGTTAAGCAGTTCTTCCCTGCGGGGACCCGCATCAGCAAACCCAAAGGGGGTTTTATTATCTGGGTCGCATTACCTGAAAAAACCGATGTGATGGCACTGCAAAAAAATGCATTAAAAGAAGGGATTAACATCGCACCCGGTGCAATGTTTTCAAATACAAATGAGTTCGATCACTACATACGCCTAAATTGCGCAATACCGATTGATGCAGAAGTGAAGCAGGCCATCAAAACACTTGGCCGCTTAGCCGATGCCTGAGATAGAACATAACGGCTAAAGCCGTTACAATGCACCTCTGTAAACGAGGCTAATATGAACCGCAAAAAGAAAATTTTTACTAAACTGTCGCAAAAAGCAAAAAAGTCGAACTTAAAAGCGAACCCTAAGCACAAACCGAAGTACGTCTCTAAAGCGGATCGCGCTAAATTAGAAGAAGACGGCAATCAGCCTGACATCAACAGCGATTCAGAGCAGGCTTAATCGTCTTTAGTTTGAGTATAAATCTGCTTTTTCTGCTCAATCGCTCGTTGATGCTCTAAGTACAACCCTTCGACTTTATCCCTTGCCCACTGTGTTTTGCGTAAAAACTTAAGACTTGAGTTAATGCTTGGGTCGTGGGTAAAACAACGGACATCAACAATCCGCCCCATCTCTTCAAACCCTAAATGATCGACCAAATCGGTTACTAATTGCTTCAATGTCACCCCATGAAGGGGATTGTTTACTTGAGACACCATAATGCACCTATAAAAAATGGACAAATAATACCACAACCCACCTAGTATCCGTTTGCTCACACCTTTTAAAGTCACCCTTTAACAGTCAGTTACAATACATGCGTACCATTTTGGCCATAAATGTATTAAAAATGAGCCTATCGCTGCCATGCTAAAGTGTTATAAATGTCATATTTGGCCAAATTAGAGCAAACACTCATTTTCCTATATAGCTCCTATGATAATTTGCTTGCCGTAAAGCTTGGTAAAAGGATGCCTGAGCTTTGCAATAATAAAAATAATGCAGATAGGCACCCATATGAAATTTAAAACGATCCTTTCCTCTTTGGTACTAACAGGCCTTGCTGCTAGCAGCCAAGCACAGTTAGCAGGCCACAATGTTATTCTTGTTCATGGCTTTCAAGCTGACAACGTCTTAAACCAACCTGGCTCTAGCGCCGAAATCGTTCAAAATGGCCAAGATTATTGGTCTGACTACTGGAATTCACGTGCTGAAGCACGACTTGATTGGGACTCATCTAAACGAATCGAAGGTGAGACCGCACAGCGTTTATACGACAAAGCGGTTGATTTATCGCTTTCTGGCCTATGCAACGATGGTTGTGTACTCGTAACCCACTCAACCGGTGACTTAGTCGCCCGCTACTTTATCGAAAACCAAGCGGATTGGCTGTCAGCAAATGGCCATACACCATTAAACATCCTTACCTCTTTAGATTTTGCAGGTGCCGGTGGTGGCACTGAAATAGCCGACACCGTGGTATCCGTCGTCACCAGTAACAATTCGGCGTCTTCCGTTACTGTATCAGCCGTTGAATGGTTTATGGGTGGCAAAATAGAAAGCGATCAAGACCTAGGTGTGCTTTACGACCTTCAACCGGCTGCGGCGCGTAACTTGGCCACATCTCCTAGCAATGTACCGCGCTTACGTTTTGCTGGCGCCGGCAATGCATATTATGGCATCACAGGTGGCTTTATTACGGGTACCGACGACGGTGTTGTGCCAACTCACTCAAGTTGCGGTGCGGTACAACCTAATGCGTACGATAGCTGCTCTAAAAATGTCGAATTTAATGGCAAGATCAAAAACGGCAATGCAAATGCACCCAGCAACCTGTTCACAAATCACTTCGCGGTATTAATGGGCAATAAAACCCATCATACCGGCACCATCGGTGATCAATCCGGTGTGCAATTGACTTATGTTGATAACAACTTCAATGCTGGAGGCATCAACGTAGACTTCTCAACTGAGTACTACGATGGCTGGTTCGCTGACTACCTATATGTGACCAACAGCAAAAACTCGACCATGAGCCAAAAAGTATACGAAACACTCAATAACTAGCTGTCATCTACACTGAAGCTAAAGGCTAATGAAGTCATACTCATTAGCCTTTTTCTTTGCGCCTCCTTAAGTTTTCAAGCATTAAAGGTCCAATATGCGTTTATGGATAATAAGTATCGCCGTGATGGCTACGTTAGGGTTTATTCTGAGCGATGTTGGAGTTATTGAATCCAATGCAATACGATCAACCCCTGTTACCAACGCCCAATCCAATCCCGCCGCAACGGCAAAACAAGATAGTCCTATTGCTAAAACGAAGGTACTTGAAAAAGAACTGGGTGAACAAATGGCGGTTCTGGCTAGCCATTACCAACAAAATATTCGCTTCCCCCATTATTCTACCCCCATTAATGAGGGCCAAACCGATCTTTTAGAGCCACTAAAAGCGCTACCTGTCAGCTTAAACCTAGGTAAAGATGTTGATGACAGTGCACAGCTGTCACCTGAACAATTTAACTACAAGCACGGTGATATCATTAAAGCCACCCTTTCGTCTTCAGGGCGCATTCAACCCACTCAGGTTTCCATCGAACTGGTTGAGAACAACAAGACACTCAGCCGATTTAGCGTGACTGAAAAAGATAACGCCTATCTGGCAATATTGGACTCAAAAGGCAAAGATTGGCCCGTTGATTTACACATTAAAGCCACATTTAATTTTGCAGAACATGGTCGATTGGCAATTTTATCGCCCATTAAATACTCACCGGATAACGGCACTATATTGTCAATTAGCAAGGCTTATGTAGACGGGGTAAATTTGAGTATTCCCGTACAACTCAATATCAATGAACCTGGACGATACCGCTTAACGGCTAATTTTTTCAGCCAAGACAAAAGCCCTATTGCCCACCTAACTGCCAAGCAAAATCTGAAAAAAGGCAAAAATACTTGGACCTTACAAATACACAGCGAGGTACTAAGAGCCGCTAATAATCCAGGCCCCTACATACTTGATACTTGGACGCTCACCAAACTGCCCGAACGCCCAGGTATTCGTACAAGCTATGGCGACAGTAATATAAGTGCAGAAAAAATTGAGGGCTTTGCTCTTAATCAATATGACACAACCTCGTGGAGTGACCCTCAAGATGAGGCCAGGCTAGAATTCCTACAAAAGCTTCAATAATGGCCACGCTGCACGCAAACAGTGGTTAAATTAGGGCGATTTGTTAGACCGATTGATAACATAAGCAAATTTACCAATAAATTTACGGCAAAATCCGCTAGAATTAAGCTTTGTTTATCCGATTTCATCTGGGCTTTTTGTGACCAATAACTACGTTCTTCGACGCTTACGCTACACCTTCAACTACAATGACCCAAAAATGGTCGCCATTTGTGCACTCGGTGGTTTAGACGTAACGCCTGCCCTTGTTAATACTTGGCTAAAAAAAGATGATGACCCAGATTACGTGCGTTGCTCAGACCATGAAATGGCCCAATTCTTAAATGGCTTTATCATTGAAAAACGCGGTAAAAAAGAGGGTGATGCCCCTAAGGCTGAATTTAGCCTCAACAACAACATTATCTTTAGAAAGCTAAAAATTGCGCTCAACTTGATTGATCAGGACATCCTTGATCTATTAGAAAGTGCTGAATTTTTAATGGGCAAAGCCGAGCTTACCGCGTTTTTCCGCAAGCAAGATCACAAACACTATCGCGAGTGCCAAGATCAAATCTTGCGTAATTTCTTACAAGGTTTGCAAAAGAAACACACCAACGACTCGACTGCTAAAAAGCAATCTGAATATCAGGCCACCAAAGGCAAAAACGAAAATAAAAAAGAGTCGTACAAGAAAAATAAAGGCAAGCCAGATACCAAGCCATACCTAAAACCGAAAAAAGAAAGTGAAAAAGTCGTTTATAAAAACCCTAAATTTGAAAATAACAAGCCAGCTGAAGAAAAAGCCAAGCAGCGCCCCACTATTTCGCTAAAAAAAGACAAAACAAGCAACAAAGACAGCTCAGATAAAAAGCCCGCTAATGAATCAATTTGGCAAACCAGCTCTCCTAAAGCGCCCAACAAATAACCACCATTCATATTAGACAGGCTTTTGTGAAGCCTGTCGCATCACGTTTCATCCCCCTGAACTTTTGCAACAATTACGGTCGAATCGTATCTATATTCAATTTTATTGAAGATAGACAATCAAATCGTCGTAACAGGTAACCAGATGAAATCCATATTATCGATTAATTTTCAGCGATACTTTGCCAAAGCATTCACGTTTGTTTTTTATATTCTTGCTGCCAGCATTCTACTGTCTACTATTGGTGTTGCGTTTGAAGAAATTGTAAGCGGTGGCGACATCACTCAAATAATTATTAAAGTCATTAACGGTAGCGTCATCGCCATTGCGGTGTTTGAATTGGCAATGGTTATTGGAAAAGAATATGGCCAAGAAGCCGATCATGACGTCATTATTATGTTACGCCGAACACTGCCTAGATTCATTGGTACAGTGTGCGTTGCGTTATCACTAGAAGGTCTAATCATGGTAATTAAATACAGCCAATTAGATTTAGCAGGCAACCTTTATTACCCTGTTGCCATTTTAGTCAGTGCGGCCCTTTTATTAATGGCTTTAGGCGTATTTTTAAAGTTAGCACCGCCCCATGTACAATATCCTGAAGACGCCTAACTAAATCATTCAGCAGAATTGAGTTCGCGTAATTAAGTGCTGAATAAAAAATTATAATCCCGATTGTACTTACAATTCAGAACTCTCATCTTGCTTTTAACACCTAATGGCAGCTCTGCATTAAGCTGCCTGTAATATCACACCAATAACAATTTAAGTGCAATCAACCACATGACCAATGCAATGATCACATCAAACACACGCCAAGCCGTGGGTTTCTCAAATACTGGCGCCAGCAGTCTTGCGCCATAAGCCAATGCGCCAAAAAATATAAACGAAGCGGTAACGCCACCTAATGCAAATTGAACCTGCTGCAATGGGTACTGCGTTGAAATCGCACCCAACAAGAAAACCGTATCCAGATAAACATGAGGGTTTAACCACGTAAACGCTAAACACATAATGGCCACTTTTGTAGCAGAAGTGACCACCTCTTCGCTGGCCACTAAGTTTTCGGGAGCTTTAAAAGCCTGCCATAAACTCTTTGCACCATATACTGCTAAAAAAGCCACACCGCCATAGCGAGCCACTGGCTCTAACCATGGCAGCTGCTTAATAATACTCGCGAAACCTGCCACACCCGCGGTGATGAGTAATGCATCGGATACCGCACAAATTATAAACACTAAAAATACATGCTGTTGCTTTAAACCTTGGCGCAATACAAAGGCATTTTGCGCACCAATTGCCAAAATTAAACTAAAACCCAAAGACAGCCCTGCAAAATAGCCTTGCATATTTTCGTATCCGATTATCAAAAAATGAAAGAAACACCTAAGCACGATTTATAACCGCGCATAAAACCGATATATTATGCCAGCCATCTAATTTAACAGCACATATATTAGGGACAATACTATGCAGGCTGAATATAAAATCAATCATCCTATTTCGGTTGATCAATTTGTGATGCTATTGGAGCACTCTTCTTTGGCGCGCAGACGCCCTATCGAAGATAGAGCTTGCCTGCAAGGCATGCTTGATCACGCCAACCTAACCATCACCGCATGGGATGACAACAAGCTTATTGGTATTGCACGCTGCGTCACTGATTTTCACTATGCCTGTTATTTGTCTGACTTAGCCGTCGATGAGGCTTACCAGAAACAAGGCATAGGCAAGCAATTGCAAATTCGTGTTCAAAATAAGTTAAATGAAAAATGTAAGTTGATTTTGATTTCGGCACCCGCCGCTAACGAATATTACCAGCACATTGGTTTTAATCGTAACGAGCGCTGCTGGGTACTTGAACGTCATCAAACTATCTTATAAAACATGAGCCTAAAACAAAAAAACCATGACTAAAAGCCATGGTTTTTTTCGAAGCCAGACGTCGTTTAAAAGTCGTCTTCTTCATCTTCTTTTAAGCGAGCTTGTTTTTCTTGCTCTTCGAATAAAGCGGCTTTAATTTCTTCAAGTACAGAATCAACATCAGCACTGCTTTCGTCTTCTTCAAACAAACCCGTGATCGGCGTATCCGGCTTTAAATCACCGTCTTCGTATAACGCCCAAATTTCTTTTGCATACTTAGTATTTAAAAGTTGTGGTGCGTATTGGGCGTAATAATCACGCATATTGTTCACGTCACGTTCAAGCATAGATTTAGCATGCATGTTAGCCGCAGCATCTACAGCTTGAGGCAAATCAATGATCACTGGGCCATAGTCGTCAACTAAAACGTTAAACTCAGATAAATCACCATGGACAATACCCGCGCATAACATGCGTTTAACGTATTCCATCATCATGGCATGATCTTCAACGGCCTGAGCTTCGTCCAGTCCTACATCATTTAAACGCGGCGCAACATTGCCTTCGTCATCGGTGACCAGCTCCATCAAAAGCACACCATCAAAACACCCATACGGAGTTGGCACTCGTACATCGGCCGCGTCTAGTTTGTATAAGGCATCAACTTCAGCGTTATGCCACGCATCTTCTTGCTGTTTACGTCCATATTTACTGCCTTTTTCCATGGCGCGCTGGCGACGGCTATTTTTAGATTTTCGCCCCTCTTGATATTGCACTGCTTGTTTAAAGCTACGTTGGTCCGCGTCTTTATAAACCTTGGCGCATAAAATTTCATCACCGCTGGCCACAACATAAACAGTGGCTTCTTTACCACTCATTAGCTGACTGAGAACATCATCAATCAAACCGTCCTCATAAAGAGGTTGTAATCGTTTTGGAATCTTCATTGGGCCGTTATACCTTACTTAGCCCATTGATGGAATCTACCGCTCTTATATCTAAGAGCCGACTCATGTGTACCGTCATATCCTTCCTATATTACTGTGAGAACAGGCGGCTATTTTAACGAAGCTTTAGAGGTTTGTATTGATGACAATGCAATATAAGGCAAGAAAAAGCATCCAACCCCTTACGGGGTTGGATAAAAGAGAGATTACGCTTAAAAAATAAGCATCTTAGTGTATTAAAACGGCATGTATTCAGGTTGTAGCGGGAAAGACAGTTCAGCTTTAACGGGATAATGGTCGGATAAATCCCAGCTACCCCAATGTTCTGACGCAATGCTTCTTGGCGTTAACAGTGCATTGTTCGAATCATACGGCGCTAAATGCGCGTTACTGTATAAAATATAATCAAGGTATTCAGTGTACTCATCGTCCGCATACACATTCACAGGACCGGCATAAGAATGCGGATATTCACCTGTCGCTTGAGGCTCAGTAGCATCAAACAAACTTAAAAAATCAGCATGCTCTTGCGGGAAGTGCAGCTTATCGACATTAAAGTCACCAGCCATAATCACAGGCTCTGCATACGGAATGTCTTTACTATCAATCAATGCTTTAAATTGGGCGAGTTGAGCAAAGCGCGTAGCAATATCATCGGCACCCGTGTACGCATGAGTGTGCGTACCAAAGACATGGTATGCATGGCTACCCTTACGGATTTTAGCGTAGTTCACGCCTTTACCAGCAAGACAACCATCCGCACGGCAAGCGTCATAGACAACCGCATCTTGTGCTTCGATCGGCCAACGACTTGCGATGAACGAACCACCGGTTAAGATTTTGCCAAACTTCCAAGGAATTTCAGTTAGGTATGGATATTCTTTTGAAATATTTTTTCTAAAGCGTGCGGTTAAAATAGGGTCAAACACTTCTTGAAATACAATCACATCATAGTTTTTCATATATTGCGCGATGGTATTTAAACGGTTGCCTGTGTTCTTGGCTTCTATTCCTGGTAGCAACGCCCAAGTATTGTAAGTTAAAACATTTAGCTCATTTGAATACTGGCTTTTTTCTTGAACTTGGAAGTCCTCATGAATGACATAACGAATATCATCCCCTGACGCACGTGCGTATTGCGATTTGAACGCCAGTGTTTGGGTACCATTTAGGTTCACTTTATGGATATCACGATCATAATGCCAAGCATCTTGCTGGCCGCTCAACCACATTTTACTGAACGTCATGGTGCCGCGTAATTTTTGGCGCAAAACCACTTGCTCATCTAAACCAGAAACATACGTATTAAACTCATATTCCTTGCCCCATTTAATTCCTTTGTCACGATTAAAGCGCAAAAATTTTATCGTACCTAATGGCGGCACTTCTCGAGCCAATAACTCCCATTGATTGCCATGGGAAATATTGTTATGACCCGTTTGTATCGTATGAAGGGTTAACGTTTTTTGAGTGTTGTTAGTTAAGTACATATAGCTTTCTGAGAAAGCATTTGCTGTAACAAACAGACTCATTAAGAAAAGATAGCGAAGCATTTTCATATTTTATCCACGATGTTTTATCATTCTAATAGCCAGTGATAGCTATGCTGAGATCATTGTAGATAGTGTTATAAGACAGTATCATGACAATACAAGACAATCTGTGGGGCCAATTAAGACAATGGCCAGATAAGATATAAAGCTGGCCAAATAAGGTATATTAATCGCCTGCAACCACCTGATCACGCCCATTTCCCTTGGCTTTATATAGGCGCTTATCCGCTCTATTAATCAGCTCCTCATTCGAACCCGTGCCATTTAAGCTAGATACACCAATACTGACTGCAACCAACCCAACTGTGGCAAACGCATGATGACTGAGATCCTTCAGAATTCGATTACATACCGCTTGATAAGTGGATGTAGGGGTATTTATGATCACGCTATCGTCAGGCAAAACACTCATGTCAATCCGATAGCGCTCAAGCACATTAAAATCGAACATCGGTATAAATTTTGACTTGGCCTGCACCTCAATTTCATTGATAGGCGTACACGCTAAAACCACAAGCGCCAAAAAGTCTACCTCTGACCATGCTCGTAAGGGTCATTCATATACCCTCCGATCACACCGCTACCCATCATCACGCCACATGTCATAAATGGGTACCGCGCTTTTATTCGCCAGTTTTTTTAAATCATCCGAATATGAAAAATAGTGGCCTAAGCAGTCATTATGAATCGCTAGCATTAAAGTGGCGGTAGTCGCGGGTAATTGTGTGACTCGCTCATACAAATCTGCCATGGAAAATGAATCCAATATCTCTATGGTTAAGTTTTTATCTGGCCAAGTACTTCTAATCTTTTTGGTCTCATTGACCATATTGAGACTTAAGCCAGATATGCCATCAAGTAAAACAACCTTATTCACCTTTGGTTAAAGACGCTTAATTAAGCTTAATTTTTTCTCAACCTCCATACCCTCTAAAATGCCTGTGAAATTTTCGTGGGCGTTAAATCGTTCCCAATCAAATATATTCACACCACTAGAGATAATTGGCTTTTTTGGAAACACCTCATCTCGATGATCAAGCATAAAGTGATTAACGCTTAACTCAAGTGCTCTACGTTAAATTGTAATCTTGCTAAACGCTGATACAGCTTGCTCGACGACATCAATTGATGGTGGGTACCTTGATCAACAATCACACCATGATCCATCACTATAATTCGATCGACATGCACCACGGTTGCCAATCGATGCGCAATAATTAACGTGGTTCGATCTTTCATGAGTTCATTTAACGCTTGCTGTACAAAGTGCTCACTTTGCGCATCGAGTGCACTGGTGGCTTCATCTAGCAATAAGATTTTAGGGTCTCGCAAAATGGCGCGTGCAATGGCCAAACGCTGTCGCTGGCCACCTGATAATTTTACGCCTTGCTCCCCCAAAAATGACTGATAACCATTGGGTAATTGCATGATAAATTCATGGGCATGAGCCGCTTCAGCCGCCTTAATCACCTGATCTTCAGTGGCATCTGGAGCCCCATAACGCAGGTTATCCCAAACATTGGCACTGAATAAGACCGGTTGCTGGGGCACCAAAGCAAATAAGTTACGTAATTGCTGTAGGTCCATATCCTTTATGTTTTGCCCTGCGATACAAATAGCCCCTGACTGAGGGTCACGAAAGCGCAGCAACAAATCAAAAAGTGTCGACTTACCCGCCCCAGAAGGCCCAACCAAGGCAATACGCTCTCCCACTTTTCCCGTGAGATTTAACCCAGAAAGCGCTTTGTGATCAGGGCGAGAAGGATAGGTATAGTTGACCTCTGTGAATTCAATTAAATTGGCTTGATCAATGACATCAAAAACATTTTCAAGCCCTTTTTCAGGTGATTGAATATCCGACTGCGTATCCAGTAATTCTCGAATTCGTTCAGCGGCACCGGCTGCACGCTGCACCTCACCATAAACCTCTGTTACAGCGGCCAATGATCCCGCCACCATGATGGCATAAAATACAAATGCAGAGAGTTCACCAGCCGACAGTTCACCCGTTAGTACATCGTTACCGCCCACATACAGCATGCCTGCAATAGCCCCCATTACCAAAACCATCACCAACGCAATTAAAATCGCACGCTGCTGTATACGTTTTAATGCAACATCAAACGCACCCTCGGCAGAATAACTAAACTGCTCGATAACTAAATCTTCACGTGTAAAGGCTTGCACCACTTTTATATGCTGTAAACTTTCACCAGCCCAAGCCCCCACGCTGGCAACTTTGTCTTGGCTCTCGCGGGACAGCTTTTTCACTTTACGACCAAAATAAATCAGCGGAAATATGATAAATGGCACAACCGTCAGAACAATTAAACTGAGCTTTATATTGCTCACAAACATAAGCCCTAGCCCACCAATAAACGTCAGGCTATTACGCAATGCAAACGAAAAGGACGACCCGATAACGGTTTGCAATAGTGTGGTATCGGTTGTGACGCGGCTTTGAATTTCGCCCGCTAAATTGTCTTCAAAAAAACTAGGTGGCAAACTCACTAGGTGCTCATACAAGCGAATACGAATATCGGCTACTACCCGCTCACCAATCCACGAGACCATATAAAAACGAAAATAAGCTCCCGTTGCTAACGCCACCACAATCACGCTAAATAAAGAAAGTGCTTGAGCCAAACCCTCAAACGATTTCGCACCAAACCCCTCGTCGACCATTAAGCGAATACCTTGACCAATAGACAAGGTCAACGCAGAAGTTGCGATCAGCGCAACGATAGCGAGTGTTAATCGCGCGCGATAAGGTTTAACGTATTGCCAAAGCCAAGTAAGCATAATGTACCCTTTAATGAACAATTCATTGTAAAGACAACCATTCCATATACAAGATAAGCCTGACTGTGACTTTAAATACCTATATAAACAGACCTTTTTCTCAATTTAGCCAAACATGCGACTCTCTATAGCAAAAGCCCTAATTACTGTTAGTATTGAAGACGCTTCACCCTAATACTTAAGCTTCAGGGCATTTATTTGAAAACGTTCACGTGTCAATGTGGTAATACGCTTAACTTTCAAAACAGCGTTTGTGTAAACTGCAACGCTACACTTGGTTTTTTGCCTGACGTATTAAAAATAAGCAGTGTCTACCCAGCTGGTAACGGCTTATATCATGACTCAACCAATAAAAAACTTTACCGTAAGTGTAAAAACTATACGGTTTATAACGTTTGTAATTGGATGGTTCCGGCTGACGACAACAACGAGCTATGCTCATCGTGTCGGCTGAATGTTGTCATCCCTAATCAAGACAAACCTGAAAACAGCCAATTATGGTTTCGCATGGAGCAAGCCAAACGCCGTTTGCTTTACACATTATTTAAATTAAACCTACCCGTTATTGATCGCAGTACAGATCCACGAAAAGGGCTAGGGTTTTCGTTTTTAGAAAACCAAGTAGAAGATGAATACGGCAACGAACTCACAGTAAAGGAATACGTCGTAACGGGTCATAGCTCTGGCTTAATCACCCTCAATTTAAACGAAGCTGAACCCAGTACTCGCATTGAAATGCGAGAACAAATGAACGAACAGTACCGCACATTGATAGGTCACTTCCGCCATGAGTCAGGGCACTATTATTGGGATCTATTAATCCAAGACACTCCATTAATAGATGAATTCAGAGAGCTTTTTGGGGATGACCGCTTAAGCTATAAATTTGCACTAGATGAATATTATAGAAACGGCCCGAATCTTAATTGGCAAGACATTTGGATCAGTGCATATGCCAGCATGCACCCATGGGAAGACTGGGCTGAGACTTGGGCGCACTATTTACACATGGTGGACACACTAGAAACCGCCAATAACTATAAGCTCAGTATTTCAAACCAACATGTAGAAAACCCATTGGTAAAATACGATCACGTTGACTCAACGTACACGGCTATCAGTTTTACACAATTATTTGATGATTGGTGTCGACTTACAAAAGCAATCAATGCCATTAACCGCAGCATGGGCCATGATGATGCTTATCCTTTTGTGATTTCAATATCGGCATTAAACAAACTTCGATTTGTGCACAATGTAATAAAGAATTCAGCATTAAAATTGTGAATAAAACCACACATCAATGCTTCTTACGCTTAAACGCATTCAGTCATAGAATTTCCATGGATACAGTGAGGTATGAATAGATGACCATAAACTGGGAAAAATACACGGTTGACAACCTGCACGACGAAATGATCAAAAAGGCAGGCAACCCTCGATCCTTTTCGAAAGAATTATCTGAGTTTTTAGCGGGCCTTACTAGCGAAGAAATCATCGAATTTAAAGCCGCATCCGATCTTGCTATTCAAACCATGGGCATCACCTTCCGAGTGTATAATGATGAAGAAGGCTCGATTGATCGAGCGTGGCCGTTTGACATCATCCCTCGTATGATTGACAAAAAAGAATGGGACACCATTGAGGTTGGCCTAAAGCAAAGGGCCAAAGCACTTAACCTATTTATAAATGACTTATATAACGATCAAAACATCATTAAAGACGGTGTATTCCCAGCCAATTTACTAGAAAAGTCTAAAAACTTTTTACCTAAATGTAAGGGCATCACACCGCCCTTCGGTGTATGGGCACACATTTGCGGCTCAGACCTAGTTCGAGATAATGACGGTACTGTTTATGTCCTAGAAGATAACTTGCGTGTGCCGTCTGGTGTGTCTTACATGCTTGAAAACAGACAAGTAATGAAACGCGTATTCCCTGAAATGTTCGACACTTATAACATTCTGCCCGTTGATGATTATGTTTCTGACTTATATGACATGCTGGCACAATTATCCCCTAGAAAAATTGATGAGCCCGAAATCGTCGTACTCACACCCGGTATTTACAATTCAGCCTATTTTGAGCACGCTTATCTTGCACAACAAATGGGCGCTGAGTTAGTTGTCGGCGATGACTTAATTGTTGACGAAAACGACTTTGTATTCATGCGAACCATTCATGGACTATCACAGGTCGATGTTATTTACCGTCGTATTGATGATTCATTCCTTGACCCTGAAGTGTTTGATCCTGAATCAACACTGGGCGTACCAGGCCTAATGCGAGCTTGGCAATCAGGTAAAGTGGCACTGGCAAACGCTCCCGGCTCTGGCGTAGCAGATGACAAAGTGGTTTATGCATTTGTACCAGAGATTATCGAGTACTACCTAAACGAAAAACCCATCCTATCAAACGTACCCACTTATAAATGCATCAACCCAGATGACTTAGAATATGTCGTTAACAACATTGAAAAACTGGTTGTAAAACCGGCCAATGAGTCAGGTGGCTACGGCATGCTAATTGGTCCCCATGCGACTAAAAAAGAACATGAAGCATTTAAAAAACTGGTCACAGCCGACCCTAGAAACTATATCGCCCAACCTATGCTCATGCTCTCTACCGCGCCAACGCTTGTAGGCACCGATGTAGAGCCGCGTCACTTGGACCTAAGGCCATTTATTTTAAGTGGTAAAGACACAACCGTTACAACCGGCGGATTAACCCGCGTTGCGCTTCGCAAAGGATCTATTGTTGTCAATTCATCACAAGGTGGTGGCAGTAAGGATACTTGGATTGTCGATATGGAGTCAGAATAAATATGCTTTCACGTGTTGCGAATAATATCTACTGGCTAGGCCGTTATCTTGAGCGAGCTGAAAACACCGCTCGAATCATGAATGTAAACTCTAATTTATTACTCGACCTGCCTAAAAGTATCAGGCTTGGCTGGAAGCCCATATTAGACATTAATACATCCGGCGAGTCTTTCTTTGAGCATTACGAAACAGCAGATGAAGCAAATGTGACACGTTTCATTATTGCTGATAAAAATAACCCTAGCTCTATTCTTAACTCACTCAATAGCGCTCGTGAAAACGCGCGCACTATTCGAGAGATCATCCCACGAGAAGCATGGGAAGAGATCAACTCACTGTATTTACTAGCAAAAGAGAGTGAAGCCAATGCGTTAAATAGACGCCACAGATACTCTTACTTAAATAAAATCATTTTAAGTAACCAAGCAATCACAGGCATCTTGGCTGGCACCATGACACATGATGACGGTTATGAGTTTTTGCAACTAGGGCGTAACATCGAACGGGCTGACATGACAACGCGTATTATTGACGTACGCTCAGCAAGCCTACTGCCTGATATTGAAGATAAACAAGCACCTTTTGAAAACATCCAATGGATGAGTGTTCTGAAATCGCTAACAGGCTACCAAATGTATCGCCGCGAAGTGCGCTTACGCATTAAACGCCAAGATGTTTTACGCTTTTTATTATTAAATTTAAAGTTCCCACGGGCATTAAACCACACTCTGAAAAAAGTAGAAGAGTGCTTACAAGAGTTGCCTAATGGTGAAGGTGTTATTACGTGCGTACAGTCTGTGAGAAAGACATTAGAAACCAGTGAACCTGAAAAATTAGGTCAAGATGAATTACATGCATTTATTGATGAGATTCAACTGGGCCTTAATGATGTTCACAATAAAACCAGCAGCACTTACTTTTAAATTTTAGAAACAGTACCCACATCCACTATGCTTTGTGTGGGTACTGACTAGAAAACCATCTTAACTCGAACTACCTCAATCCAACTGCTCTTGATCAAGTTCTGCCTGTAGCTTTTCAATGTCATCTAGTATACGAATAAATTTTTGACCAAAGGTTGTTACGCTATACTCGACTCTTGGTGGTAATTCGTTATAAATTGCTTTTTCAAGAATGCCAAAATCAGTATTACGCTTTAAACAAGTATTAAGCACCTTTGTGCTAAGACCTTCAACTTGCCGCACCATCTCCCCCGGCCGATTGACACCATTACTAATCAACTGATAAACCGTCAAAGACCACTTACAACCATAAATCGTTTCGACCATCCGTGCTGTTTGCTCAGGCGGCGCTTTACGAATTATTTTTTTCTCTTGTATATCCACATTGCTAACCAAAAAGTACCTACCCCACTGATTTGTACCCAGTTTTAATACACGTTCATTTCCTTAAGATTACCATAGTCACCGAATATCGCGGTGTCATTTTGGAGATTAAAATGAACACATCAGAAGTTGCTTACATAATTGGCGGTACCAGCGGCATTGGGTATGCCACCGCAGTTGAACTTGCACACAAAGGTATCAATCTTGTTATTGTGGGCAGCAAGCAAAATAAGCTAAACGACGCGTTAGACGCGCTCAATAAAATTGGCCAAGCTCAAGGCATACAAACTCAAGGTATAAAAGCCGACCTGCATAAACAAGAAAATTTAAATCACGTTATATCCCAAATTGGCAAAGAATCACGCTCTATCAATTATTTAGTCAATGCAGCAGGCTACTTCAACCCTAAACCATTCTTAGACCACTCTGAGTTCGATTATGATATTTATATGGATCTAAATAAGGCCATATTCAAAATATCACAAGCTGTATCAAAAAATATGATCACTAACGGTGGTGGCAGCATTGTTAATATTGGCTCTATGTGGGCGCAGCAAGCCATTAAGGCAACACCCTCATCAGCCTACTCAATGGCAAAAGCTGGCTTACATAGCCTCACTCAACATATGGCAATGGAGCTCGCTGATCACAATATTCGCGTTAATGCGGTATCGCCAGCGGTTGTAAAAACACCCATTTATAATGCGTTTATTGAGCCAGCTGACGTTGACGAAGCCTTAGCTGGTTTTGACTCGTTTCACCCTATTGGCCGCATTGGACAGCCAAAAGATATCGCCATGACTGTAGCCTTTTTATTAAGTGCAGAAAGTAGCTGGGTAACGGGGGCTATTTGGGACATTGATGGTGGTGTTATGGGGGGTAGAAACTAGGTGCGTATTAACAAATAACAGTCAACGATAATAAAAAGCAAAGCGGGCCCTAACAAGCCCGCTTTATGAATCAACCGATAATTAAATTTGAACCATTTTTTTGATTTTAACCGCCTTTTCGAAATGGTCTAACTTGTGTGTCATGATCCACCAAGTCGCGGCTTCCATCAACAGCTCAGGGTCGTCATTCTTGTTGGCAAAAAATGCATAAAAAGAAAGACCGACAGTGGGCCCTTTTGATGCTATTTTTTTATCACATACTTCAATTATTTTTTTCTTTAAACTTTCTCTCATGACAAACCCTTCCCTGAGAACATATATCCTATTCTCGGCATTCTACCCAACTACTGGATAAACATCCATGTATTATCAAGGCGTTCATAATCGTCATCTTTTGGATACCCATCCCTATCTATAAAGCCCATTAAATCTGGGTGGTTATCACAAAATAACACATCCAATGACAACCGATCTTGGCCATACAAGCCTCGA
>JAWUXY010000042.1:0-24921 GCA_034111105.1 Bermanella sp.
TACCCAGCCCAGCCAAGCTCAACCTGTTTCTACACATCACAGGTCAGCGCCCTAATGGCTATCATGAACTGCAAACCATCTTTCAATTTATTGATCGCTGTGATGAGTTGACCTTTGCTAGCAATGATTCAGGCCAAATTACCATTACACCTGCTATAGATGGTGTGCCTCTAGAAGACAACCTTATCTATAAGGCGGCTAAAATTATTCAAAGCAAAACCGGCTGTGAAAAAGGCGCTGACATTAATTTGCATAAAATATTGCCTATGGGCGGTGGCCTTGGCGGTGGCAGCTCAAATGCAGCAACGGCATTGGTTGGGTTGAATCATTTATGGCAAACCCAATTGGACATAAATGAATTAGCTCAGCTAGGCTTACAGCTGGGTGCTGATGTCCCTGTGTTTGTACGCGGTCAGGCCGCGTGGGCAGAGGGCGTTGGCGAAAAGCTAACACCGATGGAAGACCTAGAAGAGAATTGGTTTGTGGTAATTACACCCCCTTGCCATGTGAACACTGCAGAAGTTTTTTCACACAAAGGTTTGACAAGGGACACTCCAGCGTGCAGAATTAGCGCCGCTCTCAGGGGCGAGGGTCAAAATGACTGTGAATCAGTGGTTTGCAAACTCCATAAAGAAGTTTCTAACTCATTGAATTTGCTAAAGAATTTTGGCTCTGCTAGAATGACTGGCACTGGCGCTTGCGTCTTCTTAGAACTCGATTCTGAGAACAAAGCAAATTCGGTTCTAGCCAAGCTACCAGCTGACATACAAGCTTTCGTGGCGAAAGGCATTAACCAATCGCCATTGCAAAAAGCTTTAATTAGCTGAGTCAATTTAGGGGTGTAGCCAAGCGGTAAGGCAACGGGTTTTGATCCCGTCATGCGTAGGTTCGAATCCTGCCACCCCTGCCATCTTTTTAAAATCCATCATTGATCAAGCTAATTAGCACATGGGGTATCCGAGTGTCTAAGTTAATGGTTTTTACCGGTAACGCAAATCCGGAACTGGCGCGTCTTATTGTTGAGCGTCTAGACCTTCCTTTAGGTGAGGCTACCTGCGGCCAATTCAGTGATGGTGAAATTACCATCGACATCCAAGAGAACGTACGCGGTAAAGACGTTTTCATTATCCAGCCAACCTGTGTGCCTACCAATGACAACCTTATGGAAGTGTTGTTAATGGCTGATGCATTGCGTCGCTCTTCTGCAGGGCGTGTTACGGCTGTTATTCCTTATTATGGTTATGCCCGTCAAGATCGTCGTGTACGTTCTGCCCGTGTGCCTATTTCTGCAAAAGTTGTGGCTGACATGCTACAAACGGCTGGTGTTGATCGCGTATTAACCGTTGATCTACACGCTGACCAAATTCAAGGCTTCTTCAATATCCCAATGGATAACATCTACGGTTCACCGATTTTATTAGATGACATTGAAAAGCAAAACTACGACAACTTGATGGTTGTCTCTCCTGACGTAGGTGGTGTAGTGCGTGCACGTGCAATTGCTAAGCAATTAAACGATGCCGACCTTGCCATTATTGATAAACGTCGCCCGCAAGCCAATGAAGCACAAGTTATGCACATCATTGGTGATGTTACTGACCGTACTTGCGTATTGGTTGATGACATGGTCGATACGGCTGGTACGCTGTGTAAAGCAGCCGATGCACTTAAGCAGTTTGGTGCGAAAAAGGTTGTGGCTTACTGTACACATCCTGTACTATCCGGCGCCGCGATAAAGAACATTATGAATTCTCAGTTAGATGAGTTAGTGGTTACTGACACTATTCCTCTAACGGACGAAGCAAGAGCATGTGGGCAAATTCGCCAACTGACTCTAGCGGGCTTGTTAGCCGAGTCGATTCGACGGGTTAACAACGAAGAATCCATCAGTGCGATGTTTCGTTAATTCGAAACCGCGTATTTGATAGAGCTTAAAGTTCGCTTTAAGCAATGGGCTCTAATCCTGGTCGCGGGGTTAGGGCTAATTTCATTTATAAAGGGTAATAACCATGGCTAATTATGAATTAAGCGCCGAACTTCGCGAATTGAAAGGTACGGGTGCGAGCCGCCGTCTTCGTCGTGAAGCGGGCAAAACTCCTGGCATCGTTTACGGTGGCGACAAAGAACCGACTCAAGTAACTTTGGTTCTTAAAGATCTGAACAAATCATTTGAAGACGAAGGCTTTTTCAGCCACATCATCAAATTAAATGTTGCAGGTGAAACTGAAACTGTTCTTATCAAAGACGTTCAGCGCCACGCTTACAAGCCTGTTATTTTACACGTTGATTTCCAACGCGTATCTAACACCACCATCATCAAGCAGCACATTCCTTTACACTTCATCAACGAAGAAAACTGTAAAGGCGTTAAGCTACAAGGCGGTAAAGTTAAGCACACTATCTCTGACGTATTGGTTATTTGTGAAGCAGGTAAACTACCTGAGTTCATCGAAGTTGACCTAGCAGATGCAGAAGTGGGCACTATGCTTCACCTTTCTGACCTTGTATTGCCAGAAGGCGTTGAGATCCTTGAGCTAACTCATGGTTCTGATCACGATTCTGCTGTTGTATCTGTAGACATTCCTAAAGGTTTGGCTACTGAAGAAGATGACGCTGCTGCAGAAGACGCACCAGCTGCTGAGTAATCAACCAAATTAAGGCATTCGCGTGAAGGATAACATTCGTCTAATTGTGGGCTTGGGCAATCCCGGTTCAGAATATGAGAATACGCGTCACAACGCAGGTGCTTGGTTACTCAACGAGATTGCACGCCACTATGGCGTGCAACTCAAACCTGAAAAAAAATTCCACGGTCTTTGTGGTAAAGCCTTAATCAAAGGCAAAGAAGTCTTTTTACTCTTCCCTACTACCTTCATGAATGTAAGCGGCCAAGCGGTTCAAGCCCTTGCTAACTTTTATAAAATTCCTGTAAATGAAATTCTCGTCTTACACGATGAATTAGATTTACCTGTGGGCACGGCCAAATTAAAACTCGGCGGTGGTCATGGCGGTCAAAACGGTTTACGCGACATCATCAGTAAGATGGCCAACGACAAAAATTTTTATCGCTTACGCATTGGTATCGGACATCCTGGCGATAAAAACAAAGTTACAGGGCATGTGTTAGGTAAGCCAAATAAAGACGAATTAAAAAAGATTGAAACCATCATCGACGTAGCAACATCTGAAATCGACAGCTTAGTCACAGGTGATTGGTCAGGCGCAATGAACCGCCTGCATAGCATAAAGGCTTGACGGAAAATGGGAAACGGGAGACGCCCTAAAGTCCCCGCCACCCTGAGATGAAAGAAATAGCCTTAGGGCAAATAAACTAATACCTGAAAACTGCCAAGATTAAGCTGGTACTTTTCTAATAGAATTTTTATATCCGCAGCGGTGTCACGAAGACTTTCAAGCGTCTCACGTCTCCCGTCTAGCGCAAAGCGAGGAGAAAATAATGGGTTTTAAATGTGGCATTGTCGGTTTACCAAACGTTGGTAAATCCACCCTTTTTAATGCACTGACTAAATCAGGTATTGGTGCAGAGAACTTTCCGTTTTGTACAATTGAGCCTAACAGTGGTGTGGTGCCGATGCCAGATGCACGCCTTGATGCACTGGCCGCCATTGTAGTGCCGCAAAAAGTCATCCCGACCTCTATGGAGTTTGTGGATATCGCGGGCCTTGTTAAGGGCGCGTCAAAAGGCGAAGGCCTAGGTAACCAGTTCTTAGCGAACATTCGTGAAACCGATGCGATTGCTCACGTTGTGCGTTGCTTTGAAGACGAAAACGTTATCCACGTTGAAAACCGAATCAACCCAGCCGATGACATCGACGTTATTAACCTTGAATTAATTCTAGCCGACCTTGAGTCAGCTGAGAAACAATTGCAACGTGTAACACGTACTGCCAAAAGCGGCGACAAAGATGCCGTAGCCGATAAAAACCTATTAGAAAAAATGGTTGCCCATTTAGAAAATGACCAGCCAATTCGCTCAATGGAGCTAGACGACGATGATAATAAACGCGTACGTTTATTTCATATGATCACCGTAAAGCCAACCATGTACATTGCTAACGTGGCTGAAGATGGTTTTGAAAACAACCCATTCTTAGACATCGTCAATGCCATCGCAGCAAAAGAAAACGCCGTTGTTGTGCCGGTTTGTAATAAAATTGAACAAGAAATTTCTGAGCTAGATGACCCTGAAGACGTTGCCATGTTTCTTGAAGAAATGGGACAAAGCGAACCCGGTTTAAACCGTGTTATCCGTGGTGGTTATGAATTACTTGGCTTACAAACGTATTTCACCGCTGGTGTAAAAGAAGTACGCGCTTGGACCATTAAGAAAAACAGCACGGCACCAAAAGCCGCGGCGGCGATTCACACTGATTTCGAAAAAGGCTTCATTCGTGCCGAAACCATGGCCTATGATGACTTCATCGAATACAAAGGTGAAGCAGGCTGTAAGCAAGCAGGCAAACTGCGTGTTGAAGGTAAAGAATACGTTGTTAAAGACGGCGACATCTTGCACTTCTTGTTTAACGTTTAATTAAACATCGCTTTAAAAGCCGCTTGTCATCGCGACAAGTGGCGTCTAAAACCTCTCAGCACACTCTAAACCCAACCTCACTGAACACCATCCTAAGTTAAACCCCGTACCGACATTTAAACCCTTGCACCTCATATCATCAGCACACTATAAACCGCACGATTAATCACACAATCAATTGCGCCCTATTGCCATTTACAGACTAAAGACGTTGACTCTCCCCCTAGGTAAGGCTGTATATTTTGCACTGGAATATAAGATGTGAGTATTTTAGCCATGTACACGATAGGAGAGTTTTCACGCATTACCAGCGTTACGGTTAAAGCGTTACGTCATTACCATGAAAAAGGCATTCTTGAGCCATCACATATCAATAAACACACCCGCTATCGATATTACACATCTGATGACATCAACAAATTACACCTCATATCAACCTTACAATTAATCAATTTTAATTTGAGCGAAATTAAAGAAGTGCTGTCATCGTACAATGACGAATCCGATATAACGCAGATATTAACCGTTAAAAGAAATCTTATTTCTCAAAAAATTGAAGACCTAAAAAAAGCATCGGCTATCATTGATATAACATTAAACAAAGAAAAGTCCGTGAAAAGCATATTAAGTAAACCCGCGGATATCCTGATAAAAAAGGTCCCAGATATTGAGATCGCGGCCATTAAATGGGAAGGGGCCTATAAAAACACAGGCGCTATCGTTAAAAAACTCTACAAACAGTATGCACGCTATGCATGCGGCCCGATATTTAATTTATACTTTCACAATGAATATCAAGAAACAGCCACAATAGAAACATGCCTTCCTATCAACATTAAACATAAAAAAGACCATGAGTATATTACGATACCTGGCAGAACTTACATTACCTTAGTGCACATAGGCTCATATGAAGACTTAGGATTAAGCTACGCAAAATTATTTGAACACATAAAAAATAATAATATAAAAACATCGCCCCCAATCAGAGAAATATACCACAAAGGTCCTGGCGTATTACTTAAGGGCAAGCCTAAAAATTACGCAACAGAAATTCAAATTCCTATTATTATTGAATAATAGAATTTATGCTTTAGTAAACAGGACATAACGAGGCTATACCCAATGCAAGATAAGCATGAGTGGCGAAAAAAAGAAAAAGCTATATACACCACAAGAAAAAATCCTGAAATAATAGACGTACCCACGTTCCAATATATAACCTTATCAGGTGAGGGCAGCCCAGCGTCTCCGATTTTCACGGATATAATAGGCACCTTATACTCATTATCATATGCAATAAAAATGACGCTTAAAAAATCAGGTAACCCACCATTAAGATACACTGATTATACGGTATACCCTTTAGAAGGCGTCTGGGATATCAATGAAGAAGCAAAGACTCATTTTTCAGGTAACGTATGCAAAGATGATTTTATTTATACATTAATGATTCGACAGCCAGCCTTTGTTAGTCATGACTTTTTCAATCAAATTCTTAGCTCATTAAGCGAAAAAAAACCTAATAGGTTACTCAATGAGGTAAAGTTAGAATCAATCTCAGAGGGGAAATGCATTCAAATGCTGCATATTGGCAAATATGATGACGAACCCAATAGCTTTAATGAAATGGAAGCATTTGCAGCAAGTAAAGGAATGATTCGTTTATCTAAAGTACACCGTGAAGTCTACCTTTCTGATGCTAGAAAAGTTGAACCTGATAAACTGAAAACCATATTACGATTCAAGATAAAATAAACCCACCATGCATCTTTTATCATATGTAAATTACCTTAAGAATAAGCTCAATAGTGCAGGCTCTATCGAGAAAGCACAGCTAAGCCAACGCTACCTTCCCAATGATATAAATTGTGTTGGTGCAACCGCATTCGATATAAAAAAGATCATTGCTGAATTTCATATTCAATACCCAAACATCTCATCAGAAGATTCTCTTACTGTATGTGAATACATAATTAAGCATGCTAAATACAATGAAGAAATCTTAATTGCGTTTGGCCTCATCAATAAATTTGTCGCCAAACATTATGATGATACCTTACTCTTACGATTTGAATATTGGCTAGAACACAATATAAACAACTGGTCACAAGTGGATGACTTATGCATTAAGACCATTTTTCGATTCCTGATGGCTCGCCCTCATTTAATCGATCAGACTCAACATTGGGCATACTCTCATGTCTCATGGTGTCGTCGAGCCAGCAATGTGGTTTGGGTGAAGTTTATAAAAAGAAAAATTGGAACGTCCGTATATTATCTGAACAAAGAGTTAATCTTCAAAAATTGTAATACCCTCATTAATGACAAAGACCCCTTTGTTCAAAAAAGCATTGGTTGGTTATTAAAAGTAGCCTCATTACAATATGAAGATGATGTGATTAGATACATTGAAGAGAATGGCAGCTTGATGACCAGACCCACCATTCGATACGCGCTTGAAAAATTGAATACAAGCACAAGAAAACGACTATTAACTGAAACAAAAATACATTCACCATGAATATAGAGCCACCTAATGATCAGTATTCAATACTACAAAACCAAAATTGGTGAGTTAATTTTAGGCTCTTTTGAAGATCAACTGTGCATACTTGATTTCAGATACCGAAAAATGCGAAATACCGTTGATAACAGAATCAAAAAAGGCCTAAACACACCGTTTATAGAACAAGATACCGATGTACTGCAACAAACACGCATGCAAATTGATGAGTACCTTAATGGTGACAGAACCGTATTCGACATCCCCTTATTAATGGTCGGTACTGACTTTCAAAAAAGTGTATGGAATGCCTTAATAAAAATCCCATACGGCACCACATCCACCTACTTACAACTGGCAAAAAGTATTGATAATGAAAAAGCTGTTCGCGCCGTTGCCAATGCTAACGGTGCTAACTCAATGAGTTTGATTATCCCCTGCCATCGAATCATTGGCAGTAATGGTGAACTTGTTGGATATGGCGGCGGGTTACCTGTAAAAAAGCGACTCTTAACACTAGAAGGTGATGACCTTTTCAAATAAAGGGCTGTATCAATAAGAAAGTGAAACACATGAATCTTGTGTTTTTTATCATACATCAATGTGTAATGTACGCTCTTAAGACTATGTTCGTGGCTTCTGCCCATCGTTGTCAGGGTGGCATGGGCAGTTTATTAAATGGTCATTCACCAGCCCCATAGACTGCATGAACGCATAACAAATCGTAGGACCTATGAATGTAAATCCTGCTTTCTTTAATGCTTTACTCATGGCTAAGGCCGCTTCTGTTTGCACAGGCACATCCGATAATTGTTTGTAATGGTTAACAATTACATCACCACCCACAAACCCCCATATAAACTCACTAAAGGTTTGCCCTTCTTTTTGTAGCTGGGTTTTAAGTTCTAAAAACGCCAATGCATTTTTACGAATGCCATACAGCTTTAAACGATTACGGATCAAGCCTGCATCTAGTAGTAGTGATTCAATTTCAGCATCGCTCATTTTAGCTACTTTATTAGGGTTAAACTGATAAAAACACTGCCTATAATAGCGACGTTTATTCAACACGGTTATCCAACTCAAACCCGCTTGTTGACCCTCTAAGCACAGCTTTTCAAACAGCTTCTTATCGTCATAACAAGGCACACCCCACTCGTTATCATGATAATGAATATAACTCTCGCCCTTAGCCCAAGGGCACGTTGCTGTTTCTATGGAATTCACTGTATGCCCACCCAATATACTGTTTTTATATACAGCTTAAATATAACGTCCTCTCACCTTCATCACAAGAGCTCTACCCGCTGGATAAACCCATTAATTCACCTAGAGTTAAGTGAATACAATTCCAAATAAGACCACTTAAAAACTTAATGCTCCAAAATTGGTAAAAGCGATGACGATCGGCAATAAGGACTTTACCCTACGCCAAACACTGCTGATAACAGGAATGTTGTTGATTGTGCTTTATGGGACCATATTGCTTGTCTATCAATATATTGCATTTGGGCAAATCAAACACGAATTTCAAGACCGCATCACCAGTGAAATGGGCGCACGCTTCAATTCTATACAACGCAACATTACCAAACAGCACCAACGCATACAGTTTCTTTTTACCACCCCTCCTATTCAAGGCATAGCCCGTGCAACCAGCAATAATGGTATCGACCCAATAGACGGTACGAATCTTGAGCGCTGGAAAATCAGACTCGCCAACATTTTTGAAGGCTACTTAGAAAACTACCCCGATATCAACCAGGTACGCTATATCGGCATTACCGATAATGGTAAAGAGCTCGTACGAGTTGATCGCCAAGGTACAAACATAAAAATAATACCCGCTGAGCGTTTACAAGCAAAAGGGAATACTGATTATTTTAAAGAGGTCAGCAAATATCATCCGCGAAAAATTTATGTCTCCAACATCAATTTGAATCGCGAATATGGCCAAATACAATTGCCTTATTCACCTACACAACGCATTGCTATGCCAGTATTTGGGCTTGATAACAAAATTTTTGGCATTGTGATTATTAATATTGATGCCCGTTATCAAATTGAACTGTTTATCAATAGCTTAAATGAAGATTTAAAACTTTACATACTCAACAATAAATATGAATTCGTTCATCACCCAGAAAAAGAAAAATCATTTTTATTTGAATTTGATCACGAAATAAATTGGCAAAATGAATTTTCAGAGCCCTTTATTAATAGAAAAAAAACTCGTTTGATTCAGACAAACAACTTAATTACAAGCGATCATTTTTACTACTTAAGTAAGAAAATATTGATTTCAGGTTTAAAAGAAGGACGCTTTCTAACCTTAATAATAGGCACGAATGAAGCCACCATGGATGCCTTACTTTATAAACGCCTAGGCACACTCGCACAAATAATGGGTGGGTTATTATTCATCGTGTTTCTTTTGTTTTCAGCTTATCAAGTTAATTTATACAGACGTATTGGCCTGATACGAGGTCAAGCTGAATTTAAAGCCATCGTTTCAGGCTCCCACGAGGGCATTATTGCAATGGATAAAAATGGTTATGTCAATAGTTGGAACAATGCTGCCAGTAACATTACCGGATACACAGAGCAAATGGCACTGGGTCAATCTGTCTTTGAATTGTTTTTACGTGAGGGTAAAACCACATTTACAAAAGCCGCCATTGACGAGGTTTACAATAATAGTGACGCCATAACATTTGAATGCGAGGCCGAAAACCGAAAAGGAAATAAACTTACTTTAACAGTTAATTTATCACCCATCATCTTAGATAACAATAATACCATTGGTGTTGCTGCATTATTCAGTGATATAACCGAACAAAAAAAAATCGAACAAGATATTATCAATTTAAATACATCACTTGAAGAAAAAGTAAAATCACGTACAAAGGAATTAGAAGAGGCTCGCAATCAAGCCTTAGAAGCCAGCACCATTAAAAGTGAGTTCATTGCTAATGTTAGCCATGAGATTCGCACACCAATGAACGGCGTGCTTGGAATGCTTGATTTACTTGCAAAAGACACGCTAACCAAACGTCAAAAACATCAATTAGAAATGGCAAAATACTCGGCTCAAAACTTAACCAGTTTAGTCAATGATATTTTAGACATATCAAAAATTGAAGCCGGTAAATTAGACATCGATGAGAGTGGTTTTAATCTCATTAAATTTCTTTCAGATGTATCTACGTCCCTTGCCATTCGAGCACAAGAAAAGGATCTTTATTTTATATTAGATGCAAGCAAGGTCGATCACGAACACGTATTAGGTGATGCCATGCGCATCAATCAAATTGTTACGAATCTTGTGGGTAATGCGCTAAAATTCACAGACAAGGGCGGCATTACCGTTAAAGCCGAAACCCAAGAGCAATCGGATTCCTCTATTAGCTTAAAATGCAGTGTTATTGATACAGGAAAAGGCATCGCCTCAGATAAACTAGCAACATTATTTGAATCTTTTACACAAGAAAATAGCAGCATTACAAAACAATATGGCGGCACGGGCTTAGGCCTAACGATTAGTCGCCAGCTGTGTCAGTTAATGGGTGGTTCGATAACCGTCAGTAGCACAGTTGATGAAGGCAGTATTTTTAGCTTTAATGTTAAAATTAAAAAAAGCGTCGACAAACCCGATGACATTATCAATAAAAAATTCCCTAATGCGAACATTTTATTAGCAAGTAAAAATATTAAGTTACTGGATATTTTAAGTACACAACTGAAAAACTATGGCTGTACAACACAAACAACGCATGATCAAGCTTCATTAGAAGCGTTATTAACAATAAGCCATAGTTTTAATTTAATATTAATTGATGATATTATTTTAAATGATGTCACTTCGGTATTACAAAATTATGAACTAACCTCCTCACATTCTAGATCTGCCATCTATATTATTGAAAACTCTAAAGACAGCTTAATTGAACGCCATGCATTTAAGAGCTTGATGAAACCCGTTACGCCTGTCAGTCTTATTCATTGCCTAGAAAGTCAATTTAATTCAGATAACAACAAAGAAACTGTTAAAAATTCATCACACGATAATGCAACCAACTTACTTAAAGGTTATTCAATTTTGGTTGTCGACGATAACAATATTAATTTAGAAGTTGCTAAAGGTGTTTTAGAAGACTTTGACGTTAGCATTACTCTAGCCAATAGTGCCGAAGCATGTTTTGATGAGATATCAAAACACGATTTTGATTTTGTTTTAATGGACTGTCAAATGCCCGTCATGGATGGTTATACCGCCACGCGAAAAATCCGAAATGGTGAGTCTGGTGATAAAAATAAAGACTTAATTATTATTGCCATGACCGCACACGCCATGACCGGCGCCAAGGATACATGTATAGCCGCGGGTATGAATGATTACATCCCAAAACCTATTAACCCTGATTACATTAAAACGACGCTGTTAAAATGGTCATCATCTATTTTAAAAGATAAAAAAATTTAATATCAACATTATTTTTTCATACACAAAACTGCGAGCATTAAAATGGAAAAGCCGCAAGACTTCCAAGACATCACATGTAAGCAATGCCTTGAAAATAGTACTCTTAACTTTGACTTTACGATGGCTTTTCAGCCGATTGTCGATATTAACAAAAAAAGTATTTTTGGTTATGAGGCCCTTGTAAGAGGCCTTAATAATGAATCAGCGTATTCAATCATATCGAAAGTAAATGATAGTAATCGCTATCGCTTTGATCAACGCTGTCGCGTGAAAGCAATCGCATTAGCGGCTAAGTTAAACATGACCCAAGTTCTTAGCATTAATTTTTTACCCAATGCTATTTATAGACCCGAGCTATGCATACGCACCACACTTGAAGCCGCTAAACAGCATAATTTCCCCATTGAACATATTTTATTTGAATTCACAGAAAATGAAAAAGTTGAGGATAACAGTCACATAAAAAATATTGTCAATCACTACCAAGACATTGGCTTTAAAACCGCTATCGATGATTTTGGTTCGGGTTATTCAGGGCTTAATCTACTTGCTGATTTTCAAACCGATATTGTCAAGTTTGATATGGCACTGATCCGTAATATCCATAAAGACACCGTTCGACAAGCCATTGTGCGTAACAATATCCGCCTTTGCCATGACTTAAACATTCGCCCTTTAGCCGAAGGTATTGAGCACCAAGATGAGCTAAAAGCACTGCAAGATATGGGCGTAGAATTAATTCAAGGTTTTTACCTAGCAAAACCGGCGTTTGAATCACTACCAAGCCTGGATTTTTCACTGATCCCATGACCAACCTATTATTAATTTTATAAATAGACTTCTATTAGTTCTATTCACTTCTTTTATACACTGTAACCTCCTAAAATTTACCTCACTGACCAGAGGGCCAATAATAATGAAAAAAGTGATCTGCGAGCAATTTGCTCCAATAGAAGATTTAAAAGTCGTAGACGTCGCCAGCCCAGAGGTAAAAAAGAACCAAGTTCGTATTACGGCTCAAGCCATTGGTGTGAATTACCCTGACGGCCTGTTGGTTCAAGGCTTGTACCAAATGAAGCCGCCCACACCGTTTACCCCAGGTATTGAAGTGGCGGGTGTCATTGATGCAATCGGCGAAGGCGTCGAAAACTTTAAAGTCGGCGACTCAGTCGCGGCCATCATGCCAATCGGCGGTTATGCTGAGCAAGTGGTCATTCACCAGTCTATCGTTCAGCCGTTACCTGCTGGTCTATCAGCCGAACATGCAACCGCGCTTATGTGTGCATATGGCACATCACACCACGCATTGAAACAACGAGCCAACCTGCAAGAAGGCGAGCATGTTTTAGTCTTGGGTGCCGCTGGCAGCACAGGGATTGCCGCCATCGAAATAGCCAAAGCCATGGGCGCGAAAGTAACCGCTGTTGCGTCTACACAAGAGAAGCTCGACATTGCGCAAGCTCATGGCGCAGACAATTTTGTATTAAACGATGCACAATTAGCCGACACACTTAAAAAGCTCGCAGGTAACAAAGGCTTCGATGTGGTGTTTGACCCGATTGGTGGTGATGCATTTGATGCCAGTATTCGCCGCATGGCCTGGAACGGTCGTTATTTGGTGATTGGCTTTGCATCGGGTCGTATACCTGAATTTGGTGTTAATTTAGCGCTGGTCAAAGGCTTTAGTGTGATGGGCGTGTTTTGGGGCAGTTTTGTACAAAAGCAGCCACACGATTATATGGCGAACCAAGTTGAACTGTTCACTTGGTATAGCAAAGGCATGCTTAAACCACATATACACAAAGTGTATGCGATTGATGACGTACAAGACGCTTTGAATGATGTACTGCAACGTAAAGTCGCAGGCAAAGTGGTGCTCGCACCCTGAGTTATTTTTGATGTTTAACGCAGTATGCCACTAATTCAGGAAGAGGCAGTGGCATACTAAACAACTGCCCCTGATATTGATTACACCCCACGCTATGAAGCACATTTAACTGTGATTCATCTTCGACCCATTCTGCAACTAAGGTTGCATTCATACCCCGCGCTAACTGTCCCATGCTTTGTACTATTTCTTGTACCAGTGCACTGCTAGAAACGTCTTTAATAATACTGCCATCAATCTTAATCGTATGAACAGGAAACGACTTCAAATAATGCAGTGAGGTATGGCCCATACCAAAATCATCCACCGCAATTCTTACGCCCATTTTTGCGAGTATTTGTAGATCTTGAATCAGTTTATCGGTCAAACGTAATTGGTGCCCTTCTGTAATTTCTAATTCGATTCGAGTTGGATCAATATTGAAGTGTGCAATACGATCTTGTATCTCTTGAAGAAAATGAATATTTGACAGTTGAATAGGCGACACATTAATGGCGATCGGAATACCAACAAAACCGTGGCTTCGATCCATCATATTCATGTCTTTAAAGCAGCGCTCTATAATCCATAAGCCCAAGCTATGAATTTGGTTATTTTCTTCTGCTATGGGAATAAAAATTGAAGGTGGTATATGGCCAAAAACAGGATGATGCCAACGAATTAACGCCTCCGCACCTAATACTTTACCCATGCGCTCAAGTTTAGGCTGATAATGCAGCTCTAAATTATCTTTCTTCGCTAAATCAAGTGCAATGCGGCGGCAAAAAATGCCTACTTCATCAGGACGGCGTAAAGCCTGACGCACATCAAATTCAGGGTGGCTCATCTTTTTAATCAGCGACTCAATTTTATCTGCTTGCTTTAAAGCTTGTTCTGCCTCGTATTGCTTCATAAATGGCCGATACACCAAAGCACTCGTGACACAAATAATTAGTTGCATAACGGCGCCACTCCAGTGATCCGCTAACAAAAACCCGCCTAATAAAAATGGCATACTCCAAGGCACATCATGATTGCTAAAGGTTAAAAAACCTGAAGACACCGCCAAAGATGTCATTAGAATCGCCAATATCGGCATTAATATAAACGGTAAAAATAAGTAGCGGTTAAAAACGATGGGCAGGCCAAAAATAATGAGCTCATTAATATTAAAAAGGCTAGGCACCATTGCGTATTTGGCAAATTGACGGTTGCTTCTTCGGCGCGAGAAAAACATAGCCATCACAAGCCCTAACGTACAACCTGATCCCCCAAGATACGCAAAGTGATTGATCATTTCTGCACTAAAATTTGAAGGGTTAATGTGCATAAAAATAACGTCGGCTGCGGTCCCAATAACCGATGCACCATGAATACCAACAAACCAAGCCACTTGATTAATCATAATGACTTTAATAGCTTGCCATAAACTCAAGCCATTAACCGCATCAATGCTGCCAACTAGCCATAATATAACCGACTGAATAAATGAAACATCCATAAATAGCCAGCCATAAATCATAACCATAAACACAGGCAATACCGCAGCCGGAATAATCATGCGAATAATAATAGAAAGCTGACCGTGAATTTCATGCTCAAGATAAGACAATTGAAAAGGGGTAAAGCGCACCCACCAAACAAACAATTCAGTAAACACAATCGCCACCAGCAACGCATGCAATATGTGCTTAAAGCCAAAGTGAGAATGCACTTTAATGGCCCCTGACATATACAGCATAATCACCAAAGTGACACCCGCAATCATCGACACCATCAAAGCATCAATGCGTAAATCAAAAATATCTTTATAGGCATTGGCGAGCTGATAACTGACACTGCAAACAAGAAATAAAGAGACAAGGCCGTTTGTGGAGTAGGAAATGAATTGCCCTACTTTAAAAACAAATAAACCCTCAAGGTTTGGAAAATAGATAGGCAGCTGAATAAAGGTAAGCGCCAACGCGCCCAGAAAAAGCATCGGCAATAAGGCGACAAAGCCCTGCTGTGTGCAAGTCAGCCATAGTTGTGCTCTTTGTAAATGCGTCATAAGTATTGGTCATTCCATTATCGGCTAAGGATAATGGAAAATGTGATTGAATTCGATGAAGTAAGTCACTTAAACAAAGAAACATCGCATTTTATACCCTATAGATTAACACCGCATAAATGCGATTATTGGCTAGACTTAAAGAATATCCGTAGACCTTGTGCAGCCTTATGAAGAGCCCACCCGTTCCTTTTCAGCAGTTAGTGGAATATGCACCAGCAGGCATATTCCATAGCAACAGCAAGGGAGAAATCACATATGCCAATGAGCACTGGACAAAGTTACTCGGGTTAACCCATTGTGAAAGCCATGGCTCTAAGTGGCTCGATGCCATTGAAGACGCTGAAGTAGACGCGTTAAAACAAGAGTGGCTATCATGCATTAGCACTAACGTACCATTCCATTTTGAAGTAAAACTGAAACTCAAAAGAGGCTTATCACAATATATTCGTATAGACGCTAACCCCATTATCGAAAAAGGCCTTCTGATTGGATACGTCGGCCATGCTAAAGATATCACCCTACCCACCAATCAAGAGTTTCAACTTAAAAAAAACAATGTCCTTGAAAAAGCACTGATTCATCAATCTCGCATCCCCTATGCGGTTAGAAATGACGATGATCAAATTAGTTATATCAATCCCGCATTTACTCATATATTCGGCTATAAGCTCGACGATATACAAACCACAGAGCAGTGGTATGAAAAGGCGTATCCGGATATTGACTACCGAAATGCGATCAAAAAAGATTGGCAACAATATTTAAATAACTTAGACAAAAAACATAAAGTCACCTCGCTTGAAACACTGATTCGCTGCAAAGATGGCAACATAAAAACCGTATTAATTTCACCGTCAAAGTTACTGGGTACATCAGAGGACCAATTTTCAATTAGCTTTTATGACATAAGCGAACTCAAGCTGGCACAAGAATCACTCGAAAAAAGTCAAGAACGATTCGCACTTGCGGTCAAAGGCAGTGGCGTCGGCATTTGGGACTGGAACATTGAAAATGGCCATGTATTTTTTGCCAAAGAGTTTAAACAAGAACTGGGCTATAGCGATGAAGAGTTTATCAATAGTGTTGACTCATTTTTTCAATACTTACACCCAGGTGATAAGCAAAGAGTAGAAAATGCATTTAATGATCACCTATCCGATAAGAATACCCCTTATTTTATTAAATATAGAATGTGCAATAAAGATGGTGAGTATCATTGGTATCAAGGTGTTGGGCAAGCACTTAAGTCAGAAAACGGTCACGCTTATCGTATGGTCGGAAGCCATACTAATATATCCCAGCAAATGATCAATCATGACGAACTCACACTGGCAAAAATGGTATTTGATCACAGTGGTGAAGCCATTATCACAACAACGGTCAGTGGTCGTATTCAAGCAACTAACCCTGCATTTAGATTAATAACAGGCTTTCAAAAAGAAGAATTAATTGGCTCGAACATTTCGGTTATTAAAAGTGAAAAAAACTCAAAAAACCTTGGCGAAAATATAATCATAGGCTTAGTAAAAAATGGCGTATGGTCGGGCGAAGTATGGTGCGTCAAAAAAGATGCCGATGATATCGCGGTTTCTGTTGTCATTAACGCAATAAAAAATGAAAAAGGCATAACAAAAAAATACATTGCTTTATTCACCGATATTACCGAAAAAAAGCAAACCCAAGAGACCATTTGGAAACAAGCCCACTACGATACATTAACGCAGTTACTTAACCGTAATAGTTTTACTAAATACGTTGATATTGCACTTAAAGGCAATAACCCTTTCGCACTATTATTTATTGATCTTGATCATTTTAAACGAGTAAACGATACATTAGGACATAACGTTGGCGATGAGTTACTTATTCAGGCCGCTCACCGCATTAAACACTGCGTACGTCACTCTGATATTGTTTCACGCTTTGGTGGTGATGAATTCACCGTTATTTTATCTGGGCAAATAAATGAAAAAATCATTAATAGAATATGCAATCAAATTATAAAAAGTTTATCGGCACCTTATGACTTAAGTGGCGAAGCCGCCTACATAAGTGCCAGTATCGGTGTCACTCAATATCCGCAAGATAGCCAAGACATTGAGACGCTATATAAATACGCAGATCAAGCCATGTACAGCGCAAAACACAACGGGCGGGGCTGTTATGCTTTCTTTACCGAAGAGCTCGAATTAGCTGCCAACCGGCACAGAGAGGTCTCTTCTGATCTACGCAAAGCGTTAAATAATAATGAACTGTATGTACTTTATCAGCCAATCATCAGTTTAGACTCAGGGGAAATACATAAAGCAGAGGCATTGCTTCGCTGGGAACACCCCGAACGTGGTCTTGTATGCCCTAGCGAATTTATTCCTCTTGCAGAAGAGACAGGCTTAATTAATGAAATTGGTGACTGGGTATTTAAGCAAGCTGCGGTTCAAGCAAAAGTATTGCGTAAGAAAATATCCCGTCAGTTTCAAGTAAGCATTAATAAAAGCCCTATACAGTTTTATAATGACCATGCGACAGGTCATGCATTATGGAGTGCATTTTTAAGCACCATAAATCTAGATGGCAGTGCCATCGCGGTAGAAATCACAGAAGGGTTATTGCTCGACAGCACCGAAATGGTAAAAGAGAAATTAGTTGATTTTCAAAACAATAATATGGCAATTAGCCTAGACGATTTTGGCACAGGGTACAGCGCCCTAAGTTACTTAAAAAAATTCGATATTGATTATATTAAGATTGATCGCAGTTTTGTCATGAACATAGAAGACGATCATTACAATCGTATACTGTGCGAAACCATCATAGGTATGTCCCATAAATTGGGTATGAAAGTCATTGCAGAAGGCATTGAAAATGAAGAACAAAAGAAAATACTACTAGATGCAAAGTGTGATTATGGACAAGGCTATCTGTTCTCCAAGCCCATAACCGCCAGCGCACTCATGCAACTAATAGAAAAAACCAACCATTAGTCAGCGTATAAATCTTGATTTACTACATCCCAATCATATGTGGTTTTATAACCGGATTCCGTTTTTATAAAGACTTTATAAACCTCTAAGCTGCCTTCTACTAATTCACCGGCGGCTTTAATCTCTAAACCTTCATAATGGCGTAACTGCTGATTGTTTAATCCTGATAATTCAACCGAAGACGTTGTATTAACTAGGTGATACTCACCTTTAGAAAAAGTCACTTTACCCTCCATGGTTTGCAAAGAAGATGCAGACGCTTGGGCTGCTAATGCAAAAAGAATGGCACATAAGACGACAAGCTGTTTCATATTAAACTCCTTTATTTTTGAGTCTCCATTCAACCCAAGCTATGTGACAGGAAAATGAATAATATATGACAGTCCAAGAATATTAATGGCGCTACATGAATAATACAAAATGAGTGGCACAAAAAAGCCGCTTGATCATTCAAGCGGCTGACGTTTTATTACAAAACCATGACGCGCGAGTTATTCAACGAACGCCCTTTCGATCACGTATTCGGCTAGGTTGCCGTGGCGTGTTTCGCTTAGACCTTGCTCATCCAATATGGCGGTTAAGTCTTTTAACATGCTTGGGCTGCCGCACAGCATAAAGCGATCATCTTGCTTGTTGGGTGTGGGCAGGCCTAAGTCTGAGTACAATTTACCCGACGCCATTAAGTCGGTCAGGCGACCTTGGTTTTCATACTCTTCGCGGGTCACAGTTGGGTAGTAGACTAATTTTTCTCGTACTATGTCCCCTAAATATTCATCATTTGGCAACTCATTCATAATGTAATCTTGGTAAGCCAATTCCGATTTGTAGCGCACTCCGTGAGTCAAAATCACCTTGTCGAATTTCTCATACGTGTACGGATCACGAATAATACTTAAAAACGGCGCAAGGCCCGTCCCCGTACTTAAAAGGTATAAGTTTTTGCCCGGCAATAAATCATCAACCAATAAGGTGCCTGTCGGCTTTTTACTAATTAAAATTTCATCACCTGGCTGAATTTTCTGTAAACGCGAGGTTAATGGGCCGTCTTGCACCTTGATGCTAAAAAACTCCATTTCGTCTTCATAATTCGCGCTGGCAATACTGTAGGCACGCATTAAAGGCTTATCTTCGAGCTGTAATCCAATCATGATAAAGTGGCCGTTTTTGAAGCGTAGGCCTGCATCGCGCGTCACTTTGAAGCTAAATAAGCTATCGTTCCAATGGTGTACGCTGGTGACAGTTTCCTTGTTGAAGCCTTTCATGTTTCACCTGTCTATCTAATAAATGTCTGCTCACAGCATAGGCCTTGCCATTATATTTGCAAAATGGGTAATTTATCTATAAATTATCGATTTTATAGATATCAATAGTCTATACTCTACCGGTCTATATATCAGGTAACGCCCATGGATTTTATTTGGATTCTCATTGCATTTGCATGTGGCTTTGCCGCGAAACAAATGAATCTCCCCCCTTTAATCGGTTACCTATTAGCGGGTTTTGGCATGCATGGGTTAGGCGTGCAACCACTAGATAACCTGCAAAGTCTTGCGGACCTCGGCATTACCTTAATGCTGTTTACGATTGGCTTAAAAATTAACTTTAAAACCTTGCTCAAACCAACGGTTTGGGCTGGTGCCAGCTTGCACATGCTGTCTTGGGTTGTGGTTGGGTCCATACTGCTAAAAGGCTTTGCCTTATTGGGCATCCAGTATTTAGAGAACCTTGAGTGGCCAGCTCTTGCACTGATCGCCTTTGCTTTAAGTTTTTCGAGCACCGTGTGCGTCGTGAAGCTGTTAGAAGAGAAGTCTGAAATGAAAAACCGCCACGGTAAATTAGCGGTCGGTATTTTAGTCATGCAAGATATTGTAGCGGTGATCTTTTTAGTGGCCGCCACTGGAAAAGTCCCCAGCATTTATGCGCTAGGCCTTGTTTTATTGTTCCCTGCTAAGTGGTTTCTTGACCGCATTATTGATAAAGCTGGCCACGGTGAGCTATTACCGTTAGTGGGCATTGCACTTGCCTTAGGCGGTTATGAATTATTTAACCTCGTTAATTTGAAAGGGGATCTAGGGGCGCTTATTTTTGGCTTATTATTAAGCCAACACAGCAAAGGGCCTGAGCTGGCTAAATCCCTTTATACGTTTAAAGATTTATTCTTGATCGGTTTCTTTTTATCTATCGGGTTTACCGCGTTACCTAGCTTCGACATGATCACTCCGCTTGCGGCGATTAGTTTTATTTTGATCATAAAAGGCGTCATGTTGTTTCATATATTGGCGGCATTACGCGCACCGGGTCGCAGCATGTTTTTAGGCTCCATGATTTTGACCAACTACAGCGAGTTCGGGCTCATTGTCGCCGCACTTTGTGTGGGCAATGGCTGGCTGGGAAAAGAGTGGTTAGTGATCATTGCACTGGCGGTTAGTATTTCATTCATCTTTACCAGTATTTTTTATGAGTATGCCCATACTGTGTACGCCTACATGCGTACCTGGGTTAAATACTTTGAGCGCCCTCAACCCGTGCCTGAATACCAAGAGCAATTAAAACATGCTGAGGTACTCATTATAGGTATGGGCCGTGTTGGGCGAAGCTCTTATGACGTGCTGCATGAGCGCCTTGGGGATAAAGTATGGGGTGTAGAGTCTGATACCACCAAAGCATTGCTTAACCGAGAACGTGGGCGCAATGTCATCATTGGTGATGCAGAGGATGCCGATTTCTGGGAAACACGAGAGCTTAGCCATATTAAGTTGGTCATGTTAGCCATGCCTTCTGTCACCGACATTCGTGATATCACCACGCAATTACAAATCAGCGATTACAAAGGGCATATTGCCGCCATTGCTCGCTACGAAGATGAACGCACATCTTTAATCGAATTCGGTGTGGATAACGTCTTTAACTACTATGTAGAAGCCGGTACAGGCTTTGCGGAAGAGAGCATGCAACTGATAGGACTCAATAACGAGCCAGTAACATCATGAAATTCAGCCTACGACAACTTGAAGTGTTTTTAGCCACCTCTCACTTTCAAAACATATCAAAAGCGGCAGACAGCTTAGCCATGAGCCAAAGCGCCGCTAGCTCGGCACTAAAAGAGCTAGAGCAACAATTTGATATTTTATTATTTGACCGTGTGGGTAAACGATTACAATTAAATGAACAAGGACGGCTCATTCGCTCACGCACCGAAGCGCTGTTAGAGCAAGCCAAAGAATTAGAACAAGCACTATTACAGCACCAAGATGCAGGCCCAGTGAATGTTGGCGCAACCCTCACTATTGGTAATTATTTAGCCGTCACCATTTTAAGCGATTTATTATCTGAGCACCCTGACGCGGAAGTGAATCTCAGCGTGGCCAATACACAAAACATCATGCAACAAGTGCTTAACTACGACATTGATGTGGGCATGATTGAAGGTGAAATCCAACATGCCGAGTTAGACATCATCCCATGGCGTACCGATGATCTTTGTGTATTTTGTTCACCGCAACACCCATTAGCGCATAAAAAAGAATTAACCGATGAAGATATTCAACACTACTCATGGGTTTTAAGAGAAAGCGGATCAGGTACGCGCCAAGCATTTGATCGAGCTATGCATGGTATTTTATCTCAGATTCCAATCGCCATTGAACTGCAACACACCGAGGCGATTAAACGTGCGGTTGCCAGCGGCTTAGGCCTTGGATGCTTATCTCGAATTTCAGTAGAAGATGCCCTAAGACGTAAAGACTTAGTCGAACTGGCCGTGCCCCAGCGTGACTTTGAGCGCACACTGTATTTTATTTTACATAAGAAAAAACACCGCAGCGCAGGTATACAGCGCTGGCTTACGTTCTGTGAAAAAATGGTTTAATAATGCAAGACAGTATCATGATCGAATCGATTACAAAAAACATAAATCAATGGCTAGACGACGTCGTTATCGGCTTAAATTTATGCCCATTTGCGGCCAAACCCAAACGCATGAATCAGGTTCACCTAGATGTATTTATGGGCGATAACGAATCTGAATTAGATCGCGCCTTTTTAACTGCGTTAGATGAATTGCAAAGCATGGAGTCCTGCGACAGAGAGACAACGTTGCTGATCATACCCAATGCACTCACCAGCTTTGAAGATTACATGTTGTACTTACAACAAGCACAATGGCTACTACAGCGTGCAGGCCTTGAAGGCACGCTTCAGCTTGCGAGTTTTCACCCTCACTACCAGTTTGACGGCACCCATCCTGACGACAAAGAAAACCTGACCAATCGCGCGCCCTATCCTATTTTGCATTTAATTAGGGAAGACGCCTTAGCGGATGTACTCTCAAAATATCCAGACCCTGAGTCCATACCTGAAAATAATATCCAGCGTGTAGAGGCTTTAACCCCAGAGGAAGTATCAACCTTATTCCCACACATAAAATAGGCAATACGCTTGATTTACTGGTAATTTGATACATTCATACCATTTAAAATCACCTTTAAATGGTATAAAAATAATGACTTAAACTACACTCATATAATACTGGTCAGTTAAACGTATTATGAGCAGCGACCTTACTAAGCGTACCGACATGGATTTTTTAAGCCGTTCTTTTCCCGGCTTATTTGTATATGCCACTGTTTGGCCGCTATTAGCGTTTGCCGCCGACTTTTTCAGTATTAATTATAATTTGGCCGTCACATTTACAGCCTTGTTTATTGGCATTAGCGTGGTAAGGGTGGCCCATGCTTATAGCACCCCGTACTTTTATGCTATCTCGCCTAGTATATGGCGCATTGCTCTGTTTAGCTTGGCCTTCTCACACGCCCTTACCCTCTCAAGCATTCATGTCTATTTAATTGTCATTTATGAAAACTTTAACATGGTCATACTCACCACATTGATCATGGTTGGCTTAGTGGGTGGTGCGGCCTCAAGCTTGGCACCTAAGCCCATTTTTACTCAGTTTTATATCGCGGTGATTTTATGCCCGACTATGATCGCGTATTTCTTTAGCCCCAGTTATCATTTCCTTGCTCCATTAGTTGTTGTCATGTGGATATATTACATTCTAATGTGCCGCCGATATTACAAGGAATATACGAGGGCCTTTGATATTGAGCGCAAATTAAAAGAAAACCAAATCAAACTAGAGGCACTTAACCAAACGGATACATTAACTGGCATATATAACCGACAATATTTTGATAACGCATTAGATTTACAATGGGATTTAGCATCCCGCTCACAATCAAGCTTGTCTATTTTGTTCTTGGATTTAGACTTCTTTAAAAAAGTAAATGATGAATATGGGCATATAATTGGGGATAAAGCACTTTGCCATGCCGCGTCTGTTTTTCAAGAAACCGCTAAACGAAAAAGTGATATGGTTGCACGGTATGGCGGCGAAGAGTTCGCCATTATTTTACCAAGCACTCAGCATGATATTGCTAAAGAGCTAGCAGAAAACATTCGCTTAAACATTGAAAAAACACCATTAATTTATGGTGAAATAACAGTGCAGCTCACCGTTAGCATTGGGGTTAACTATACGATTCCCAATAACCAAATAAACTGTATATTATTTTTAGATCAGGTCGATCAAGCATTATATGAAGCTAAGCACACAGGCAGAAACTGCGTAGTGAGTTACTTAGACATGCAAGGCTCGATCAAGTCTTAAAAGGCTATTTCTGGCAGTACATTTTTCTTTTGTACACTATAAGAATCATTCCACTCACATAGCAATTCAGCTAAAAAGCGTGATTGCTCATGTAGCGCAACCAATTCATCTTGACCGCCTTTTACACCTTTATAGATAGGTAGCTTTAACAGCTTTTTATTAAGTTCATTTGCTGGATCTTGCATTTTATTTACTTCAAGATTCCAACGAACATTATGCAACATCATTCGATAAGCGATTAATTTTGTTTCAACCGTAAATAAACTAAAGTCGTCTATTTCACGGAAATATTTAAAATCAATTCCCAACAACACCACATCTGTTTGCGCCTTAACAGTGGCATTTCGGCCACGCCCTGTCACCATTGATAACGCACCAAAGACTTCGCCAGGGTTAATGATGTTTAAGCTCTCGCCATCATCGTCGCAGAAAACAGACATCTGACCTTTCAGTAAAAAGTACAATACCTGATCTTGATTGCCTTTTTGTAAAACCGTTTCACCTGCTTGCGCTTGAACAAATTCACAGACACTTAATAATAAATCGAACTGCTTTTGATCAACCTGCACAATCTCTTTAAAAAACGTAACACTTCGAACCAACCGCTGTAAGGACTCCGTGTTGTACTCAACTCTGCTTAGTTTTTGCATCCCATAAACCCTACAACCACATACCAATGACACGAAAGGAAAAACATATCCAGACTCATACTAACAGCTATATTTAGACCCCAGTAAAAGAAATATCCAAATTACGAACTGTTGGTATTTTTTACCATAAAATCAAACACATACAGCCAATTAGAGCATTA
>JAWUXY010000043.1:0-21561 GCA_034111105.1 Bermanella sp.
TAATTTGGCTATCAGAATAACGTGATGTTTCATGTAGATTTGCTGCATTTAGTGTACGAGAAAATTCTACTTTGGGCGTTGTTAATTAGATGCAGAGTCTTTGGGAGGTGTAGATACATTACTGGCTTATAATTTCAAAAACGTAGGTGCTTAGGTTAAAAGCATGGTAAGTAAATCGTCTAATTATTGTATTCACTCAATAGCAAAAAGATTCGTTTTTAAATATGTATAATTAGTTATTTTCTTAATTACAAAGTTTAAATGTAGTCGCAGACTCAGGGAAGCTGTTATTTTTATGCGCTTGCATATTAGCCGCTGGGTATGTTTGATAATTTTCTAGATATTCCAGTTAACATCCTAGCGCGGTGTTATATGTCTACGATCATTACTAGCATAATAATCAATCACTACGTTTAAGTTTAATCTCTTTATAAGTCATAAATGTTACTGAAAAGTTGACCCCTAAAATAACTCATAATGTCGTACTATTAGGTGATTTATTTCTCCAATTTGATACCGCATACTGCTGAACGAATTACGAATTAATAATCCGCAGTATAAACAATGAGAACGTAATGATCGGTCTTACACACGGCAGTATGACAAAGTTTATATTAGTGTTAACACCTTTGGTCCTGTTAATGCCATTTGGCTTGGATTTATATGTACCTTCTATACCCTTAATAGGCAATGATTTAGGGGCTAGCACGCAAGAAATGCAAATGACATTGAGCGGTTTTTTAGCCTGTTTTGCATTTTCTCAGCTTTTTTTCGGGCCTATATCAGATGCCTATGGTCGCGTGAAAATAGCATTTGTGGGCGGTGGATTATTTATATTTGGCTCTGCCCTAGCCATGTTCAGCACATCATTTGAGATGTTTTTTCTGGGTCGTATTATCCAGGCGGCTGGAGCTTGTGCAGGGTACGTGGTGACGTTTGCTATTATTCGAGACTGCTACCCAGGTGACAGTAGCGCGCCAATGTACAGCTATATTAATGGCATAATTGCCTTTTCGCCGATTTTAGCACCTGCATTGGGCACTGCATTAGATATACATTTTGGCTGGCATTCAGGATTTTTATTTCTAACTGCACTTGGCGTCTTATCTATCATATCCGTTAAGTACTACTACAAAGAAACGCTTAACAAAAGCGACCGACTACCGGTTAACATCAAGGTATTTAAACGCTATATTTCCTTTTTAAAAAAACCATCGTTTATTCTTTATGCGTTAAGTAGTGGCACAGGAATATCGTACCTTTTTGTCTTTGCATCCATTTCACCAATAGTACTGCTTGAGATATTACACCTCCCCAAAGAAACCTTTGGTTTATATTTTTCCTTTATGGGTGTGTCTTACATGATTGGTAGTTTTATCGGTGGTAAGTTAAGTCAGTCGCTGAGTGTTCGATCCATGCTGATTCTTGGTCATAGTATTGCCGTATTAGGAGGCGTATTTTCCCTAATCTGGCATCACTACTACGGCCTAAGTGCGCTGGGTTTTGTGATACCTATGTTACCCATAGGCATTGGCGGAACACTCTGTCTTGGGGCTAGCACAAGTGGCGCCCTAGAGCCGTTTCCAAAATCTGCCGCATCTGCCACCGCTATGTTCGGGCTTATTCAGTCTTTAACAGCCGCAAGTGTAGGCGCTATTGTCGTTAGTCTAGGCGTGACATCTAGCTTGCCTATCGGTTACACCGCCGTGTTAATGAGTTCGACCATGCTCATATTATTTTTACTATTAAATGCAGTGACTGACTCTGGCGATATAAACCAAGTTAACGAGAGCAATGAAGTGTTGATGAAGGGTAATCGTTAGCCTTGCGAGATCCTAGCGGGTGATTACAAACAGTGTTTCTTTAGCAACCTCTTTTTGAGGGTGCATCTTACCAACATAAAATGAGTAAGCGTTATATGGATGGCATTATGGATATAGATGACGAAAAATCTAGGATAGAGAAAGAACACTTATTGAAATATGCCCAGATGATTTCAAGGCGAGGCTACATTAGTAATCAATTGGGCAATATCGCATTGCGCTCAATAAATAAAGCCCAAGGTGAATCCCTTATTTTTACGAAACATCGCGGCATCTCTATTGAAGAAATGGGCATGGAGAATATCGTTGGTATTGGTCTAAATAGCAATTTATTACATGATGGTGATATACCTCCCAGTATTGGACATGCATTAAACCGAGAAATATTTTTACACAGAGAAGACGTTAATGCAGTTATTCATGTGCATGTGGATGAGTTGATTGCCTATTTTTCTTTTTTTTATGATCAGCCATTTAAGTTTATTTCTGCAGATGCTGCGATCATTTTAGCGGCTCCCATCGTGGTTCTTCCGCCAGAATTAAATGTGGAAGCGGATGCAGGAATGGCCAGTCAATATATAACCGACACCAATGTACTGGTGTTGGCGAATCATGGCATTACTACTTTCGGTAAAACCCTATCTCAAGCTTATCACCGTCTTAATACTATGGTGGCTGAAATTCGAAGACTGCTGTTTGCCCATAAACTCTCATCGAGTACTCAACGCGAGATAAGGTATATCAATGACAGTGAAGAGCAGTATCTCTATCAACTAGAACGGACGATTTTATAATGGATTTATCGGAGATACGCCCTTGTGATATGACACCCTACCTGGCTACCCGAAGTCAAAAACCGTCTTGGCTAAAGATAAACGTTAAACAAATAGCGAAGTGGGCACCTCCCAATGAGTCTAAAGAGGCGATACGATTAGACTTAAATGAAAATCAGTTTATTCAAGACGACTCAATCTCTGAACTGATTAAGGGAATTAATTGGTCTAACCTGCATCAATATCCCACGTATAATACACTTTACGAATCCCTAGCAGCTGACTCTGGTTTAGATTCCAAGTATCTACTCTCTACCAATGGTGCTGATCAAGCCATTGAAATTGTCATTCGCTCCTTAAATCCAGCACTTAAGGTGGTATTGGCTGTACCTACATTCTCTTATTACCAGCATGTATTGTCATTAGAAGGCTTACAAGTCGACAAGGTCTTTTATTCAGCAGATTTAAGTTTAGATGTAGAAAAAATTATTGATTCAATTACAGAGAATACGGGGAGCATTTTATTAACGTCTCCGTCTAACCCCTTAACCACATCGTTAACGGAAAATGAGGTGGTCTATATTCTTCAAATGGCTGAAGCACATGATGTGCTTGTGGTGATAGATGAGGTGTATGCTCGATTTACTCAAACTGATTTTGGGCACCTAGTCTCACGATTTAAAAATTTGGTATTAATTAGGAGCTTTTCTAAATTTCACGGTTTGGCCTCGTTGCGTATGGGTTATATCGTTGCTGATCCTGAGGTCATCAGCCAGATGTCCAAAGTAAGAGGACCATGGGATGTGTCTGAACTTTCAGCTCAGTTAGTGTCTGCAGCGGTGTTTAGCACGAGCTGGTTAGATTACCTTCCATCCCTAGTCGCTAATAGGCAGGTGTTGATCGATGGCTTAGAATCTATTGGTGCGACAGTAGCCCCATCAAATGTCAGTTTCATTCTATTTTTTCATCCGCAAGCTCTCTGCATTCGTGCGCAATTAAGACAAAAAAATATAGTGTTAGCCTCCTTAAAAGATTACCCCGATTCTGGAGGCCTTTTGCATAATGCGTTACGTATGGCTGTGCCTAATAAAACACAACTTGATTATATTCTCGATACACTAAAGGGATTATCCATTTGAAAACAATACACCAGTCCTTAATGCTCAGCCCTATTGATAGCCGCTATTATTCCAAGGTCGAAGTATTAAGCGATTATTTCTCGGAATTTGCATTGGTAAAAGCACGGCTTAAAGTAGAGGTCGAATACCTTATCCGGTTTTGGAAAGAAATTCAGTTTACACCTGAGTTACAGAATGAAGATATTCATTATTTTAAAGAACTCGTCGACCAATTTTCTACTGACGATTTTATGGAGATTCAAAACACAGAGAAAACCCTGAATCATGATGTGAAGTCCGTTGAAGTATTTTTAAGGCAACGGGTAGAAGCTCGCTTTAACCCAAAGGCATCCGAGTTGGTGCATTTCGGTATGACCTCCCAAGATGTGAATGATGTGGCGATCCCTTATTTATTAAAAACGGCCCTTGAGCAAGTGATTATCCCCGAGATTACATCCGTTGCAGAGACTCTAACTGAAATGTCTGAAAAGTTCAGATCAGTAGTCATGATTGCCCGCACCCACGGGCAACCGGCATCACCCACGGGACTGGGAAAAGAGTTTAGAGTATTCCTATCACGGTTAACCACAGAATTAGAACAGCTAAAGCAGTATGAACTAACAGGAAAGTTCGGAGGGGCTACAGGCAATCTTAACGCACATATATTGGCTTACCCTGATACCGATTGGGTTCAGTTCTCAAAAACATTATTATCTGAAGCGTTTTCATTAAAGCGTAGTGAACACACAACCCAAATCAATAACTTCGAAAGTAAATCGCGAGTATTTGATTCATTATCTCGAATATGCGGAATATTGCAGGATCTATCTCAAGATATGTGGCTTTACCTGATGATGGGATTTTTAACCCTGGAGACTAAATCTTCTGAGGTCGGTTCGTCTGCCATGCCTCACAAAGTAAATCCAATCGATTTTGAAAATGCCGAGGGCAATTTACAATACGCGAGTTCAATCTTCACTTTTTTAAGTCGAAAACTATTAGTTTCACGGTTACAAAGAGATTTAACGGATTATACCTTAAAACGAAATATTGGCGTTCCGATGGGACACCTATTACTGTCCTTGAAAAAGTTAAACACAGGATTAGGTAAGATCAAGCCTCATTATGACAATATACAAAAGGATTTAAGGGCTAACCATGTGGTCGTAGCTGAAGGAATTCAAACCCTATTAAGGCGAGAAGGCGTTGATAGAGCCTATGATAGGGTTAAGGAAATAGTCAGGGGTACGGGCATCTCGGCAAAAGATCTAGATGATTGGCTGAAAACAATTGATGTGCCAGAAGCTATAAAAACTGAAATGAGAAACTTAACTCCAGAACAGTATGCAGGAAGTTCAACATGGTAAATATGACTAACGATAATACTATTCAACTGTGTGTATTTGATTATGATGATACCTTAATGAGAACACGAGAGTGTAAAGTCGCAGCAGTCAAAGCCTTAGCTGAGCGACACTACGACTTAACTCTGAGCGTTGAGGATATTGAAAAACATTGGGGAATTGCTCATCATGCTCTGTTTGAAAATTTATTAGGCGTGCATGGGGATGAATTAACCAATGCATTAACATTGTATGAGAAGCTGGATGTTGAGTTTCCAATATCACCCTATGCTGATGCGGCGGAAGCATTAACGGAATTAGCCTCTGATTTTTCTCTGGTTATTGTATCTTCTTGTACGAAGAGTTTAATTCAAAGTCAACTTTCTCAAGGCACGTTAGCGGACGTTCAATTTGATGCAATTTTTGGTGCAGATGAAACCCAGTTTCATAAACCCTCTGGTAAGGTATTTAACGAATTAAGAGCTCAGTATCCCGATATCTCTCCTTCTAATATTATGTATGTTGGCGACAGCCAAAAAGATATGCAAGCAGCTGATGAAGTGGGGTTTCACTTTATTGGATTGGATCGTAATCATGCTGAAACTTCAAAAATGAGGGCGGCAGGCGCTAACGTAGTTACTAGTTTAATGGCAATGACTGATATCGTTTTAAATCACCATAAAGTCATGAATATATGAAAAGTATTAAGTCAGAATTGATTGAAGCGGCTTTGATCAGTACCTGCTCTACACCAGCAGTGGACTCAAATGGCGTCACTCGTTCAAACTATTTAAACGGGCATCAGTTTTTGTCATCGCCTAGAATTCTTAATATAGCGAGTCAACAATTACTAAGTCATATTGAAAGAACTCCTGCGACGTATATTGCAGGCCTGGCTTTGGGGGCATGTGGTCTTGTGGCGAGTATCAGCACATTAAGTGTCGATAGAAAATCGCCATTGCCTTATTTTTATATTCGTCGAGATTCAAAACGATACGGGTTCTCAGGCACGCTAACTTATGAAATACCAAAAGGCGCCAAGGTTTTTTTGGTGGATGATATATTGAGTACGGGTGCATCGGCTATAAAGGCAATTGAAGCGTTAACACTTCATGGTTTGGTACCCGTTGGGTTTGGTGCAGTGGTTCATCGGGGTGAAAGCGGAATTAATCAATTATTGGCGCATGGAATCTCACCCATTACATTACTCTCAATGGAGGAGATTCATTCGGGTGTATCTCAGAAGCTGATTATGGGTTAAGTTCTTGCCCCCAGAAAAAATAGTCTTAAATTGGAAAACCTGCAGGATGGGTAATCCCCACCAATAGAGTTATGACGCCACGAAAATGCAAAACTGGACGGCAGCTTAATTAATTCTAATTCTGGTTATAAAGGTAGAGTACACATAGAACAATTGCCAAGTGCCTTTCACAGTTTAATGCCTCCCTGCCGTGATTTGAATTAATCAATCAGCTGATATTCCTCTTTCAATACTTGAATGATCTCAGCCTTGGGATTAGCGCTCAAGTTAAGCTTTTGGCCCGTGATTTTTTCCGCAATACTAATGTAGGTATCACTTACTTGTTGGAATACTTCGACCGGCAAGACATGATCACGGGCCAAGACTTTACGCTCCGCCATGCGGTCTTTATTCAGCAGAATATCTGGTTCAAAGAAGCGGTTAAGCAATAACTGGCGAAAGGCTTCTTTAGAGTTTTCCACCACTTTTCCATCACAATAGGCAGGGGCATCCCAGATACGGGAGGAATCTGGTGTGCCTACTTCATCCATATAGATAAGTTTATCTTGGCCTTGGGCGTCACTCACGTAACCAAACTCAAATTTGGTATCCACGAAGACCTGGCCAATATCAGCTAGAGCGCCACTGATCAGATTAAAGCCTTCTATTGACAGCTTTTCATATAAATCTATGTCTTGCTCCTGACGCAAAGCGAATGCTTGAAAGTTATTGAAGATATCGTCACGACTTACGTTCACATCGTCTTGCTCGGGCACGCCGGGAATGCCGGTGAGTATGCCCTTGGTAGATGGCGTCATTAGCAGCTTGGATAGCTTTTGGTCTTTCTTAAGGCCTTCCGACAAGGTAATGCCGCAGAATTCGCGCTCGCCTTTTTCGTAGGCACGCCACATAGAGCCTGTGATGTAATTGCGGCAGATGGCTTCTATCATCACTGGTTTGGCTTTCTGCACTACCCACAAAAATGGATGGGGTGTATCCAGAATATGGCTCTCAGCCAACCCCTCTTTCTTGAACAGCTTAAACCAGTGATTGGATATGGCATTTAGCGCAGCACCTTTGCCAGGAATGCCGTTAAGACCTCCCTCCGCATGCCAGATGCACTCGAAGGCGCTGAGACGGTCCGAGATTACCATGATGGCAAGAGGTGCATCACTGGCCACATTGTAGCCTTTTTCTACGATCAAACGCTTGCTGTCAGCCTCGGTTAACCAATAGACAGAGCGTACTTTACCGCTGTGAACGGGTTTGTCAGTGCGAATTGGCAAATGATTATTAAGGGTCAGTACGGAGTCAGCCAGGCTCATGATATGGCCTCTTGAGTTTGGTTGTGGGCAACTTTAAGGTAACGCGCACTCTAGCATATTCAAACCATTTCCTTTTAAGGCATTCTTCTTAGATTTTTATTTACATTGTTTTTATGCGCAGGTTTTTCTATTTCATTTAAAAGCGTATTTCTGAAAACACGAATACAAGAACTGATTTTAATTAGCGATAGGGCAACCCCTCCGTTTAAGTATGATTTTATTTAAGCCCGCCTCTTTTCCCTTTTCCCTTTTCCCTTTTCCCTTTTTGTACTTTAACCAGTTGTTCTTGCTGGCAGAACAGTCTTTACCAATACCAAATTTCTGTTTCTCATTTTTATACAGACTGCGCTAGGCCCCAGCGTTACTGGGCTGCGCTCGATATTCCCATATAAATTCCCCTCTATATGGGCAAATCTCCTTTTAATGATAAATAGATTTGCAGCAATTAGATTGCACGCAATTCAAATTTAAAATAAACTGCCCAAACATTAATAAACCCAGATCAATTGGAGGCCATATGCCACTTAGCCCTATTGGAATTGCTCATACCATCATTGGCAGTCTTGCTGTTTTTGTTGGTCTTAAAATGCTGTTTAAAGACAAGCAAATTACGTTTAACACCTTTGAAGGTAAGTTTTATCTGCTGGCCACCTTGTTTACGGCCATATCGGCTTTAACCATTTTTAAACATGGTAGCTTTAATCCGGCCCATGCCTTGGCAATTTTAACTATTTTAGCCGTGGTGACGGGGATGGTGCTTGAAAGGATTACACTGTTTAAGTCTTGGAATACGTACTTTGTTAACTTATGTTTTTCGGGCACGATTTTGTTTCACTTAATTCCTACCGCAACAGAGATTTTAACGCGTTTCCCGATGGATGGGCCTGTTGTAACCTCTCTAGAAGACCCGCTTTTACATAAAACGTTTTTGACCATTTTTATTCTCTTTCTAGGATTTTTAACTTATCAAATGAATTGGTTACGTAAACACAACTAACCTCAGAGAGAACCGGCTTAATTACTTAAGTCGGCTTTTTTGTGCCATAACACTCTATCTGCATCAAAAAAATAACATATCCCAAGATTTACTTTCCTAGTCAATCAACTACTTAGATCAGCTGAATTCACAAACCATGTGTTACGCGCCCTATTTCAATATTCGGTCATGTTAAACATGATTGCTTTATTTAAGCTTAGAGGGGGTTTAATCGCCCAAAAAACAAAAAATCACAAAGCAATACCCTATTGCAAGTTATAAACCGACCTCGAGCCATTAAAATAGAAAAGACTTTTACCAATATGACGTTTGAAAGAATGAAATGTGAGGGCCAGTATCACATTCACACACGTAAAAGGTAAAGATAGATAATCATAGGTAAAAACTGTTCAACACTCTTTATTCGAATATAAAGAATAAAATATTTTTTATGGCACAAATTTAATGACGCAATACCGACATCTACATCTGGAATAACGTTAGACAACTAACATTGGCATTAACAAATAGAAACAAATATTTGAAGGCTAATTATGAAATCTGCCCTATATTAAAAACAAAGATGGCTTACGAGGTATTTATGACTAACTGCTTCAGCCGACTTAATAACTTCACGTTATATTATTTTTTATCGTATTGATAAAAATTACGAACCAACAAACTGTAAAAAATTAGTATTATTTACTTATTTTTATCATCAACCGGAGTATTAATGAAAAAATGAACAGCAATCACCCCCTAAACAATAACTCTAAATCAACCCTCCCGAGGATATACAATTAAAGCTTAGGTCCAGCTTATTTTTCAATAATTAGATATCCAAATTTATTTTACCTTGCATTAAAAACGATCGTTCAATTGTTTGATTAACCGTGACAACGTGGTTTATTTCACATTTTTAAATGTGGGATTATGACAAAGACACTGTCAACACTGTCACTTATGCATTAGTCGTTAAATTTACTTAGGATAATATTACCAATGAAAGATAATCATCCGTTAAATTTTTCCTACCAAAAAGCATTACTACTGGTTGCGGCCACATCACTTGCGGGGGTCAATCAAACTGCAATGGCCCACGGCACAATAACGGAGCCCCCCAGTCGAATATATAATTGCTACCAAGAAAACCCAGAAAGCCCAGTATCAGACGCATGTAAAGCGGCCGTAGCAGAAAGTGGATCACAAGGTTTTTATGACTGGAACGGCGTAAGACAAGGCAATGCTAACGACAACCACCGTGAGGTTATCAATGATGGCGAGCTATGCAGTGGTGGTAATCCTAACGATTTTGGTGGGCTTGATTTAGCGCGCAATGATTGGGTAGCCGCCAATGTTACAAGTGGCGATTACACATTTAAATGGAGCAATACGGCCCCTCACGCAACGGCCTATACTGATTACTACATCACTCAAGAAAGTTATGACGTTACAAACCCTTTATATTGGAATGACTTAGAGTTTCTTTGTCGCAATGAAGCAACTGGTCCAGAGTCAAGTTCGTCTCATACCTGTACCTTGCCCGAAAGAACCGGCAAACACATTGTCTATAGTATTTGGCAACGCTCCGATAGCCCTGAAGCGTTTTATGCCTGTGTTGATGTAAATTATGATGCCAACACTACACCTCCGGATGGCAACAAACCGCCTGTTGCCAATGCAAACGGGGCTTACCTTGCAAACCTAGGCGACTCGATTACATTTAGCAGTAATGGATCGTCCGACCCAGATGGCAACATTGTTAGTTATCAATGGCAGTTTGGTGATGGTAATAGCAGCACACAAGAAAACCCATTGCATACATACTCAGCAACGGGAACCTATGCGGTTAAATTAACGGTAACCGACAACGAAAATAAATCGAGTTTTTCAAATACAACTGCAAAAATTAGTGACTCCAATAATCCGGGCAGTTGCACCGAACCAAACTATGTTGCTGGCACGCAATATAATAATGGCGATTTAGTTCAAAATGTTAACACCAAATTTAGTTGTAAAGTGGGAGGCTGGTGCTCTTCCGCCGCCGCTTGGGCGTACGAGCCAGGTGTGGGCATGCATTGGGAATTAGCATGGACACAAGTAGGCACTTGTAGCCCTGGCAATACTAACCTTGCTCCAACTGCCTCTGCAAATGGTCCCTATACTGGCTCAGTCAACAATGCGATTAACTTTAGCAGTGTCGGCTCGAATGACCCAGACGGTACAATTACGGCTTACCTTTGGGACTTTGGGGATGGCCAACGCTCTGCACAAGCCAACCCTTCTCACACTTATGCAGCCGCTGGCGCGTACTCGGTAACTCTAACGGTTACCGATAACAACGCGGCGAACCATATGAACGTAACCACCACCACAGTCACTGACAGCACTATCAACCAAAAACCAATCGCCAAAGCCAACGGTCCCTATCAAATGGTTTTAGGCGGAGTGATTCAATTTAACAGTAACGGTTCAAATGATCCGGATGGTTTTATCACTCAGTACCTATGGGATTTTGGTGACGGCAACACGAGCACAGAAACTCAAGCCCGCCATACCTACGCTGCCCTTGGACTTTATAATGTGACATTGACAGTAACCGACAATCAAGGTGCAACTACCACAAGTCAGGTGACGGCTAACATTATTCAAGAGCCAATCAGTAGTGACAAAATTGTTTTGGGCTACTTTGTTCAATGGGGTGTTTACCAGCGTAATTATCATGTCAATAATATTAAAACCAGTGGCTCAGCCGATAAACTAACGCACATTAATTACGCGTTTGGTAATGTCATTGGTGGTAAATGTGTGGGCGGTGATAACTATGCCGATTTTGAAAAATCGTATACCGCGGCACAAAGTATTGATGGTGTCGCAGACAAATGGAACGACCCATTAAGAGGCAGCTTTAATCAGCTAAAAAAATTAAAACAGATGTATCCGCACATTAAAATTCTTTGGTCATTTGGTGGTTGGACATGGTCTGGTGGCTTTAAAGAAGCGGCACAAAACCCGCAAATGTTTGCGAACTCATGTTTTGATCTGATACACGATCCTCGCTGGGATGGGTTATTTGATGGCATCGATATTGATTGGGAATACCCTAATGCGTGTGGTTTAAATTGTGATACCAGCGGCCCAATGGCATTCAGCGCATTAATGTCGGCATTAAGAAATCGATTTGGCTCAGAATTAGTGACTGCAGCCGTGCCCGCTGGTAAATCGAAAATTGATGCCACAGATTATGGCTTAGCCGCTCAATATATCGACTGGTATAACGTCATGACGTACGATTTATTTGGCGCATGGGCGAAAACAGGCCCAACTGCTCCGCATTCGCCAATGTATGACTATGCCGACATTCCCATTTATGGCAATAATACCGATAACGCGCTTAAAGTTTATATGGACCAAGGCGTACCAGCCCAAAAATTATTACTTGGCATTGGTTTTTATGGCAGAGGTTGGACGGGCGTAACGCAAGACGCACCCGGCGGTAATGCAACAGGCCCAGCTACGGGTAAATATGAAGCGGGCATTCAAGACTATAAAGTATTAAAAGATACCTGCCCAGTAACCGGTTCGATTGCAGGAACGTCTTACGCTAAGTGTGGTAACAACTGGTGGAGCTATGATACGCCGTCCGACATTGCAGGAAAGATGAACTACATTAAAAACAATAATCTCGGCGGTTCTTTTTTCTGGGAGCTCAGCGGTGACACCAACAGTGGTGAACTGATTAAAGCTATGGGAGATAACCTATAAGACCAACATAACAATATTCCAGTAATCAATTGCTGGCATATTGTTTTACTTTTAAATACATACAAAAAAATCGGCTTAATCACTTAAGCCGATTTCTTATTTTTAACACTTAATTGCTATCTTAACTTAAGTGTTACTTTAGTTTATCAAAGGCTTCGTTTTCGTGTTTGATGATACTGCCAATCAAACCGATAATGATGCCGCTGACACCCAATGCAAATAGCATGAGCATGATGGGTGAATCCGCAAAAGTAAAATACGCTGTTACGTTTTCCCATGTTGTAATTGATGTTCCCATAATTAAATCCCCTGTGGTTCAACGTTAGCCAGTTTATTTGGCACTTCGCTGTCAGTTGATGCGGGTGTATTTGATTCTGGGTATGGCTTAGCAAGCAGCTCTACCTCATCAATACCTAAGTCTTCTGCTGATTCTGGTACACGTAATGCGTTTAGCTTTTTAAGCAATAGTGATAAACCGTAACCAGGGATAAAGCCTAACAATGCCATGATCACTGCTGATAGGGTTTGACCTAAAAAGCTGATCTCTGGATTGCCGCCCACGTTAGGAGTGCCACCCGCAAATACGCCCACTAAAATCACCGCCACAAAACCCGTAAAGCCGTGAACGGCAACTGCACCTACTGCATCATCAATGCCGCGTTTTTCTAAGAACTTAGCAAACCAAACTGCCGCAAAGCCCATACAAACGGCAATAATGAACGCCAATGTTGGGCTATATAAATCAAGACCTGCCGCCACTGAGATAATACCGACTAGACCGCCAGACATCGTCCAGAACGGATCACGCGTTGCAATGTAACAACCAATAATGCCGCCAGAAAAGCCCATCAAGGTGTTAAACGCAAACGCCGATAAGTTTGTTGGTGTGTTGTAGATCGTCGTCCAGCCTGTTTCACCACCGTTAAAGATAATGCAGCCGCCTAAGAAGCCAAAGAAACCGAAGATGATCATCATCAAACCAATTAATGTCATCGGTAAGCTGTGCGGCGCAATGGTTTGTGCCACGCCATTTATAAACTTGCCTTTACGGGCACCAAGGTTAATCAGCACGCCTAGCGTAAAGAAGCCAGCCACTGCGTGAACCACACCGGATGCACCTACGTCGTGATAACCTAAGTCAGTTAGCAACCAACCTTCTGGGTGCCAGCCCCATGCGCCCGCCAAAATCCAAATGGCACTGCCTAAGAATACCGTTAGGATTAAAAACGCACTCACGCGAATTCGCTCGATGACCGCACCGGATAAAATAGAACCCGTAGTAGCACCAAATAAAGCAAACGCCGCCCAAAAAATACCCGTGCCCATGTCAGACACATCTGGCCCCATGCTGGGCGACCAAGGTAATGCAGCAGACGCATCCGTTGGAATCAAACCACCTGGGAAGGCGTTGTAAATCCACCAACCAAATAAATAGAAAGTAGGAATAATCAAAGCCAAAGCTAGAATATTTTTAATACCGGCGGCCAGTGCGTTTTTACTGCGTGACGCGCCCATTTCGTAGGCTAAAAAACCTGCGTGTATCATCATCATGATGGCAGTACACCACCAGTAGAACACCTCGACATTCATAGCCTGGTGCATTTCAAAGGTGCTTTGTTGAGCGGCAAGCTGGGCCTGCAAACTCTCAAGCGTTAGGGTTGCTTCGTCCATTGGACTCTCCTCGTTGTTTTAGTGTTTTCTCTAAATTCGTGAGGGCCATTTTTGTTTCGTTTTTTATTATTGTTTGCACGTCGTTTTTGATCCCAACTTCGCGGGATTTTTTAATTGTTATTTAGCTTGGGTTAAAAAGCTTTGATGGCTGGTTAATATCCCCCCTACTTCTTCACTGCGCTCTTTTAAATTTACACCGCTTAAACCAAGGCGCTGTGATTCTTCGAGTAAATACTTGGCTTTTACTACGGCACTTTCGTAACGTAAACCCGCTGGGCGAATGTTTGATATACAGTTGCGCTGCGCATCATTGCAACCAACATGGGCGCCAAAGGTTAAATACAAACCCATGCTGTCTGGGCTTAATAAACCAGGGCGCTCACCAATTAATACGATTACGGTTTTAGCTCCTAATAATTGCGCCACATGATCACCAATGGCCACACGGCCCTGCGTACAAATCACCAAAGGGGCCAGAGATAATTGATTAGGCGCGAGTATGGTTAATAATTGTTGTAAAAACGGCTGGGTGTTTTTTTCGATGGCCATAGACGACAACCCATCCACTACACAAATGGCCAAATCAAACTGCCCTTTTGCTTGGCTTAACGTGTCACAACTTTGCTGGTTTAACTTGCGACCCAAATCGGGTCGTTGTAAATAGGTGCCCCGATCATTCGCACAGCTACTCACCAATAACGGTGCATCGCTCACAAATAAATCGGGGGCTTGGGGGCAAGCATTTAAATTGTGTTCAAGATTTTCATACAATGCTTTTGCATTTAATGGTAAGTGTACAGCGTCCCTTGCTTGTGCATGCTCTAATTGAAATTTGAGCATTTCATTGGTCGGGATTGAGCTGCCCGCTCGGCCAAGTGCAATGCGGGCATCGGTAAAGTCTTTTAATTTTTGCCAAGGGTTTAATACAACACTTAATGTATTGGCTTTGTTTGTCATATTAAAAGCCGCCCTTAACATCCAGTAAGTTTTTTGAAAACGGGCTTGGAATATTGGCATTTAAATGAAATTGGTTATCCATTATTTGCATTTTAGTTAACCAAGATTCGAACTCTGGCGCTGGGCGTAAGCCTAATAATTTGCGTACATATAAGGCATCATGAAATGACGTGGTTTGATAATTCAACATAATGTCATCGGAACCTGGAATGCCCATTACAAAAGTGCAACCCGCTGCGGCCAGTAATGTTAACAGGCCATCCATATCATTTTGATCGGCTTCTGCGTGGTTGGTGTAGCACACGTCACAGCCCATGGGTAAACCCAGTAATTTCCCGCAAAAATGATCTTCTAATCCGGCACGGGTGATTTGCTTGCCGTCATATAAATATTCAGGGCCAATAAACCCAACAACTGTGTTGACTAAAAATGGGTCAAATTTTCTGGCCACGGCATAGGCGCGTACTTCGCAGGTTTGCTGATCTAAGCCGTGATGTGCATTGGCACTTAGGCTACTGCCTTGGCCCGTTTCAAAGTACATGACGTTTTGCCCAACGGTGCCGCGCTTTAATTCTAGCGCCGCTTGCTGCGCTTCTTTTAAAGTATTTAAATTAAACCCAAAGCTGTCATTTGTGGCTTGAGTGCCACCGATACTTTGAAATACTAAATCAACCGGTGCGCCGTTCTCAATACATTCAATGGTATTGGTTACGTGGGTTAACACACATGATTGCGTGGGGATTTCATAATGCTGAATCACGTCATCAATCAATTTAAGTAATACAGTGCATTGCTGTACGTTGTCGGTTGCGGGGTTAATACCAATAACCGCATCGCCATTGGCGTACATTAAGCCATCTAAAATACTGGCGGCGATACCCGTCATGTCATCCGTTGGGTGATTAGGTTGTAAGCGTGTCGAAAAATGCCCTTTCAAACCTAAGGTGTTTCTAAACTGGGTGACAACTTCGCATTTTTTAGCCACTAAGATTAAATCTTGATTGCGCATAATTTTACTCACGGCAGCGGCCATTTCTGGTGTAATACCCAATCGTAACGCGCTAAGCATTTGTCCGTTGCACTCATCACTTAATAAAAAATTACGAAAGTCCCCTACTGTAAAATGGCCAATGGCTTTAAACGCATGTGCATCGTGCTCATCCATAATTAAACGCGTGATTTCGTCGTCTTCGTAAGCGATGAGCGCATCACTTAAAAAATGTTTAAGCGGTACATCGGCTAAACATAACTGCGCCACTGCACGCTCTTTTTCTGTTGTTGCCGCAACGCCTGCCAGTACATCCCCACTTCTGAGTGGCGTTGCCTTGGCCATTAACTCGGCCAAACTTTTAAACTGAAACGTTTGATGGCCTAACACATATTTAAACTTGGACATAATTGTCGTCTTAAACCTTAGTATTCGGCATGGGCTTTGCTCTATTAACAAGTAAGCAAAGTCTAAAAGCACCAAATAAAGCTTGAATGAATCACTGCTGCTACCCAGTGAGGCTACTTTAACAAGACTAACCCAAATGCATTATCAAATTATGGCAAATCTCAGACTCGTTAAATTCAGCAGGTAGCACCAAGATTGGGCATAAAGCACCAAGATAAAGCAATATAGTGAAAAAATGTAAGGCGTATTTTTCATGATTGAGTCAATCGTTCCACAACAACAGAAGCCGCTTATCACCAGTATCAGTTACGATGCCCATGATCATGCGCATAATTTAACCGATTGGCAGCAGCATTATGATCAAATTAGTGCAGGTGAGTTTTATGGGCAAATTATCGAACGCCCCTTCGAAGACCTACAAGTATTCAAAGAACACACCAGCCAAGCTCTTAGCCAAACCTGTTTGGTATGGCCAGATAGTATTTGGCTAGGTATTTCACCTAAAGAACAAACCAACAAAGAGCACAGTAAAATTAATGGTTTGGCACTTAATAAAAACGACATTATGTGTCGCCCAGGCAATATCGAGTTTGAACTGACGACGCCAGATGCATTTGATATTTATGGGGTCGTTATTAGCTACGATAAACTCATGGACCAAGCTAACAAACAAGGCGTTGAATTAAACTGGCAGGACATTTTACATAATGAACGCTTAAATATTCCTGAGAATACATTAAATGCCATCAACTATTTATTAGCACGGCTCTTAAACAACGAAGCGGCAAATGAAAACGCCACACCTGACCACCTTACTCAAGATTTAATTCTTATGGGCTTGCTTGAAGTGTTTAGTCAAGAGTCACCAAACCAAACCATTCATACCAGCTACCAGCATCGTAAAACCATTGTGAACGATGCCCGTGCGTTTTTACAAAACCATCATGAGCGCGCCATTACTCTGAGTGAGCTTTGCGAAGCGTGCCATACCAGTAGGCGCACATTACAAAATAGTTTTGAAAGTATATTGGGTTTGTCACCCATACAATATTTACGCTACACCCGCTTAAATGGTGTGAGACGAGATTTAAAACAGGCACGTACTGGCGAAACCATCGGCGACATCGCTGCCCGCTGGGGCTTTTGGCACTTGGGCCAATTTGCAAAGGATTATAAGGGGGTATTTGGGCAACTACCCAGTGAGACGTTAAAATAGTATGGGCTTATACCTGAGTATTAACTAGGTACAGGCGATCTATCTTTGCTTCAATATTATGAGAGGGAATTATATTTTGATGCTCCCTCTCATATTTACCCCAATAAATCATTTAATTCATTCGGTAATATTTGAGTTAATGGCCAATAGCAATAATGGATTTTTAAATTAGAGCCAGCGACTCACGCCCCCTGCATCCATCAATATCGAAGCCTATGGCACCGGACTATTCGTCTATACTCAGTAGTGCTGATCCCCATTCGCTAGGTTTTTATGGTTAACGATCTGACTTGCTCTAAGCACACATGCAATGCGCCCTCAAAGGCTAAAGCGATAACCTATATCGTCGTATCGACTCTCATCATAGTGCGCTCCGTATTGGCTACCGCTGAACCTGTAGCTGATGAGTCTTTAGTGGTACGTCATTACCAAGCTCAAGAGCGCTATACATTTGGCGCAAAGCTATTGGCCTTGGCACTTTCAAAATCAGGTCGAGTTTATAACCTGCAAGCGCCTAAAACACAGCTTGTAAATGAACGCCGCGGTGAAAGCATGGTGATTAACGGCTCATTAGATGTGCAATGGCATTCCACATCAAAAGAGCGAGAATCAAGAATGATTCCCATCTACACCCCTATTTACAGGGGAATTCTAGGTTTACGTTTAATATTGAGCAGAAAAGATCAAGCACATGCACTTTCAGAAATCCGTACAAAAAAAGAATTGAGCCACTATATGGGAGCACACGGCGCTCACTGGGGAGACTTGCCCGTGTACAAGGCCAATAATCTACCCGTTAGGTCCCATGTCGATTATAAACTGTTATTCAAATGGCTCATTAGTGGGCGCGTGGATTACTTTCACCGAGGCATTAATGAAATATGGCCCGAACAAGAACGTTACGCACAAGATATAACCGTCGTATCCAACGTTATGTTATTTTATCATTTGCCTGTCTATTTTTTTGTATCAAAACAACGACCTCAATTAGCAGAGCATATTCACGCTGGGCTACTGGAAGCTATTAAAGATGGCTCTTACAAAAAAATATTCATAGCGGAATATCAGTCGATCTTAGACAAATCAAACTTAATAGACCGGCATCTAATATTACTCAACAACCCCAGCGTACCAAAAATAAAAGATGAAGATATGAAGTGGTGGTTGCCAGCATCTAAACTAAATCGTTCTTTGAGTAATTAATAGTCTGCATGTTTTATAGCGGCATTGAAAAAAGCGCCTCACATTCTAACAACAACAAAAATAATAGAGGGGATTTTTAACATAAACATTCCCATTAGATGCTGCAAACACAAACAAAGATGCGTGGCATTTCAAAGTAGTGATAATCATTCAATTTGACCTACAATCTTAATAGGATCTATCTATATTCATGCAACCGTTAGAGTTACTAACTCTTAATAATGAAATCCAATAAAAACCGTGCTAAAAAAACAAACAGGGCACATCTCAAAACAGTATTGAAACAACACTCGGTATCACTAATACAGTATTTATGAATTTGCCATTCAATATCCTTTTACCAATGAGATTGAATTTTGGCCCAGTTGCATATACAAAGATCGATCGTTGATACATCTACGACGTCCACCTCCCCTAAATACATACGTCACTCTAAGCTATTGATTTTAATAGCATTAAATTTGATCACCCTATCAATTCTACAACCCATTAACTCGCAATCTCACCCCCATTACACTGATTTTTTCCATTAACGGGGGGAGTAAACTAAGCTTAACTCAGGTTTAAAGTCTATCCGGAAGGGTCGTTTTTGATGTTTGCAAGCTTTCTTCGTCCAAGCAATCTATCCCAAAAAATGATGTGTGTTATTTTCTCCATATATTTGGTCGTAACAAGCCTAATTACCGGCATGCAATTTTTAACAGAATACCTAAAAACCCAAGAATCAATCTTAAATGAATTAGAGCAATTAGAGGAAACAGTACGAGGTCCTATTTCAACTAGTTTATGGCAGTACAACCAGAACCAGCTAGATGCCCTTATCGCAGGACTGCTTAAAATGCCAATTATTGAAGGCGTTGATGTTTTAGATAAACATGCCAAGAATATGATTTCCAAACGATCCTATAATTCTATTTCAGCCCCGTTATCGATCTTTGATACAAAATCAGACTTATACTGGGCGCTTAACGATAAAAAGATATTTCTTGGCTCACTCACACTTTACTCCTCTTCAGAAGTCATTCTAGATCGAATCTGGTTTGGTTTTTCCTTAATTGCACTTACCGCAATCATTAAACTGTCTATTTTATTTTGGTTATTTACTTGGGCTTTAGATCGTTATTTAGCCACGCCTTTGCAAGAGCTTATGTCTCAAGTAAGTGAAGTTCAATTAAGTAAAAATATAAGCAAGCGCATTAAACTGTCCAAGATTAAAAATTACGAACTCAGCCAACTGCAAGAGCATATGAATGAAATGCTTTCAGCAATAGAAAGGGATCAAATACGATTACTAGAAGACGAGCAAGCTAAACGAATCTGGTTAGAAGACGCCGTCAAAAAACGCACAGAAGCATTGCAAATATCAAATAAAAAACTAAAAAAACTGGCCACAAGAGACTCTTTAACCGATGCATTAAATAGAGGCAGTTTTTTTGAGACCGCACAACATTTACTCGATCTATCTCAACGCCACAAATCACCCGCATCTTTTGTTCTGATGGATCTAGATTATTTTAAAGTAATCAACGACACCTACGGTCACTTCATTGGCGATCAAATACTTGTTCACTTCACCCATACAATCCAAAACCTCGTACGCAAGTCGGACCCGGTTGGACGAGTGGGCGGAGAAGAGTTTGCAATATTCCTCCCTAATACAGATACAAATAATGCCTTTCGACTTGCCGATAAAATTAGACAAGCCATTAGTCATTCGGTTTTAGAATTGGATGAAAAAAAAGTTGCCTATACCGTCAGTATTGGTGTCGAGTCATCTACGCCAAAAGATCATTCAATTGACGAACTTTTTAAACGCGCCGATTTAAAATTGTACGGTGCAAAAGACAAGGGCCGCGATCGTGTCGAAATATAAAAAAGGTCAAAAGAAAAAATCGATTAATACAATGTCTTTAGTATCGTTAATGTTTTTATCAATAGTAATCAACGCAGCCAATGTCACTCATGCTGACACATTAAATGTTTGCTACGACCAATGGGCACCTATGACAATTTTCCCGTCCAAAGAGTCACCCGAGCGCGGCATTATCATTGACATGCTGGACCATATATACACATCAAAAGGCTATCAAATTACATATTATGAAGTCCCGCTAGCAAGAGGACTGGACATGGTGACTGAAGGACTCTGCGATATGTTACCAGAGTACTTATTTTCGCCTAACACAGAAAATCACTTCGTATATGCAGAAGCTGTAACGTATAAATACACAGCGGCATTTGTAGTAAGAAAAAATGACACATGGCACTACAGCGGTGTTGACTCTATAAAAGGGAAACGCATTGCAACTGGGCCTGGCTGGGATTACAGCTCAATGAGTACCGACTACCAAAAGTATCTCGACAACCCTAAAAACGCCAACTTGGTTGAAGTAATCGCAGGTTATGATGACATAATCGACCGTATATTTCGCATGATAAAAGATAACAGAATCGATTTATACGCAGACAACGAACTCGTCCTTCAGCATATTTTAAATAAACTAAAATTCAATAATGATCTTAAGATCATCTACCCAGGGTTAGAAAACAAACTTATCGAAAGACCTATTTTTTCAAAAAACATTCCAGCCAAAAAAAGAGATAAACTAATAAAGATTTGGAATAATGGTCGCAAGTCGATTAAAGGTGATTTCGAAACAAAACTCCTAAAAAAATACAACATAACATTTAAGGATTAAGTTTAAATATTAGCATACCATGACAAGTGAAAATACCTAGGCTATCTTTCAATATT
>JAWUXY010000044.1:0-30976 GCA_034111105.1 Bermanella sp.
TAAAATAACCAGCCCCAAGGCTGGTTATTTATTCATATCTACATATTACTATCGGCAACAATCAAGTTGACCGATTTAAGCATTTTGGCAATTTTATTCTTGGTCGCATAAACAAGAAAATAAGCACTTTGGTCACTGTAATTAACGACGCTATTTTCAACAAATATCCATTTGTCTTTGGCTGAAAGAATACGCTTTGAGTTGGCCCTGTCTGAAGATTGAGCCAGCCTATCTAATCGAGCTTTAAGTAACTTACTGACGTCTTTAGGCTTTAACTTATCGGCATCATAAGGCGCTAAAGAGTTTGTACCATTGTAAGTGCTTGCTACATCAAAAAAGCGTGCGGTTATAGCCTGAACTTCTACTTGAGCCAATAGCCCTTGGTCCGCATTTTGTTGTAACACTGCATCATTGGCTATAAGGGCATATAGATCAGAGAGGTAACTGCGAGCATCACGCCTAGTCGCTGAGTCCACATCCCAATCATATTCAGAGGTATATTCCACCTTTAGCTTATCTGCTAGCGTCAACCATCGGCTCATCCATTCGCCGCCAAGTAAGGCATCTTGTGCTTGCAGCATTTGCAAACTTTCCAGCGCTTGGAGCTTATAATTATCTAAGTCAGCTTGGTATTTTGACGAGCCCTCAGATAGCGCTTTCATATATAAAGCCGACATGGCCTGAAACGCTGATTGGGCGTGATTAAGTAATGCTGGGGTCGCATAAGAAGGGGCAACTAACAGGCAGGATAGAATCAACAGCAATGCGCTTTTAACAACAAACGTCATAATCTTCTCTTATTATTTTTTGATGAGGTTTTGGGCTAATTAAACTTAATTTTTTAGGGCGGACAGCCTAATACCCTCATAGTTTGTGTATATCATACTAAAGTGTGATTTGTAGCGAGATCAATGGAAAAAAGCGGCTATTTCCAACTTAACTTCAACGCTCTTAAATATGAATTAAGATTCATAGAGCAATCCATTAAGTTGGTACCAACATACCTAGAGTGGGTCTACAAAGATTGCTCAATCCAGGCTTTCAATTGCGACTCAGGCAAAGCCCCTGCTAGCTCATTGGCCACCTTACCTTCTTTAAATACTTTTAAGGATGGAATACTGCGTATGGCATATTGCGCTGCTAGTTGCTGCTCACTTTCTGTATTCACCTTAAGCAATATAGCTTTGCCCACTAACTGGCTGGCCACCTGAGCATAAGCAGGTGCCATCGCCTTACAAGGCCCACACCAGCTCGCCCAAAAATCCACCACCACGGGCAACTCGCTTTTCTGAATAAAGCGAAAAAACTGCGCGCTATTAACCTCAAGTGGCTCTGACGGGGTCAAATTGCTCTGACACTTGCCACATTTAGGCATTTCTGACAAACGCGACTCGGGGACTCGATTCAAGCCGGAACAGGCAGGACAAACTAATATCATGTGAACACTCCTTATTTTAGCTTTCTCTAATATTGGGGTTTTGTGTGATTAATCAAGTATCCATAGCGCATATTCAATCTCTTACCTTCAAATCTGCTACTATTCGCTCTTTTCATTACTCGCAAATACCATGTCTTCAGATCAAGTTATTATCATTGGCGCCGGTGCGGCTGGCCTCATGTGTGCCATTAGTGCGGCTGAGAACGGTAAAACCGTGTTAGTCCTCGACCATGCTAATAAAGCGGGGAAAAAAATCCTCATCAGTGGTGGTGGCCGCTGCAACTTTACCAACATGTACACGGAACCGAGCAACTACTTAAGCGCAAACCCTCACTTTTGTAAATCCGCATTAAAACGCTACACACAATGGGACTTCATCGGCGAAGTCGATAAGGCGGGTTTACCTTGGCACGAGAAAAAACTCGGCCAACTATTTAGCGACAATAAAAGCGAAGCCATTCTTAATATGCTACTTGATCGCTGCGAACAACTGGGCGTTATAATTGAGCTCGACTGCACAATTGATAAAATCGAACAGCAGAATGATAATACCTTTTTACTCTCAACCAAGCAGACTGTACATCAATGTGCATCACTTGTTATTGCCACTGGCGCCATGAGCTTCCCTACCATGGGAGCCACTGATTTTGGCCATCGTATCGCCCGTCAATTTGGTTTGCGCGTCACCAATACAACCCCAGGTTTAGTCCCTTTTACGTTTGATGCGAAAGAGAAGTCTCGCTTTGAAGGCTTAAGCGGTGTGAGTATCGACACGGAAATTACTTGCGGTACGCAAAGCTTTCGTGAAAATATTTTATTTACTCACAAGGGCTTATCTGGCCCTGGGGTTTTACAAATTAGTTCATACTGGCAACCGGGCAACACTATTACTGTTCGCTGCCTGCCGGATGTGGATTTGTTTGAAAACCTCAAACAACAACAGCACGACAACCCCAACAAGCATTTGATCAATATTTTAAAGTTATACTTCCCAGAGCGTGTCATTGAAAAATTCTGCGCACAAGAAGACCTTAACAATCCACTGCAACAATATAAACACAATCACTTAGAAGCCATTGCTGATTTATTCCAAAAATGGACGTTTATTCCAAGTGGCACAGAAGGCTATAAAAAAGCAGAAGTCACATTAGGTGGCGTTGACACCGATGAAATCAGCTCAAAAACATTTGAAGCCAAAAAAGTAAAAGGCTTATACTTTATTGGTGAAGTACTCGATGTAACCGGCCACCTAGGGGGCTTTAACTTCCAATGGGCTTGGGCCAGTGGTCACTGCTGTGGTAAATCTGTTTAATTGTGGTGTCATAAGAATGTTTACAAATAATAAGAAAGTTTACAAATTAATAAGAAAGTATACAAATAGTATTTACCTTTTAAATCAATAGGTTACAATCCTTATCAATAATAATATACAAATCGACATTTCAAGCTCTTAATAATTTGTTAGTGATCCCTTACCCTATAGGATAGTAATTGCAGGCCTTATATAAATTTCTTTAATCTTTGCCTGCCAAATACTTTGTAAACTTTCTTATTACATATCAAAAGCTTAATATTAATATTTTTAGTGCAATCGCAAGTAAACCTCATGCATTGACCATAAAAATAAGACAATTTGTATATTAACAAATTCGATATAATCCTGTATAATAAACATACAGGCGTGCTTTATAGTTGTAGGTGCACATGCCACGAGGTAGAAAACTAGAGACCCTTGCAGATTACAAGAGGTCTTTAAAGAATGGATTCGGCCTTGGAAAAGGAAAATATTATAAACCTTGGCTTAGAGTCCAAGATGTTGGCTCCAGAGGAGTTAGCTCAAAAGTATTTGGGATAAAAACCCAAAGAGAGCATCACATGCTCTCAAATCTAGAAACTCAATTATTCTACTTGGCAGAGTTTTCCGAGTCAGTTATCGACATAAGAGAACAATTCCCACTCCTCCCTCTTACATTATCAAGCAAGATAGCAAAATCGATAGATATTGATCACCCAGTTGTTCCAAAGTCGCAAGAGTTAAATGTACTTACAACTGATGTGTTGTTAACGATTAATACTCCTAAAGGGGTTAACTACGAAGCTATTAGTGTAAAACCTTTAAAGGATCTTAAAAATCCCAGAGTAGCCGAAAAATTAGACCTTGAACGTGCTTGGTGGGAGGCCATTGATATCCCCTTCCATATATTCACGGGGAACAACATCACTAAGATTCAATCTAATAATATATCTTGGGCGACCAACCCTTTAAGACATGGTGTTAATTTTGATATTAAAGATATATCTAAAGTATTGGGTGAATTGTCAGTTGGAAAAATAACTACAAAAGAAATCATTAATATTATAGTCAGTATTTTTCATTTTGATAAAACAGAGGCAATGCAGCTAATACAATTTTTAATCGGATGTAAGTATCTAGAAGTCGATTTAAATTACTTGATATTAAAAGAAGGAATTGTAAACATTAAGAGTATTGACTATAAATCCATGGAGGTAGCTAATGTTAGCAATTAATAGTGTTTGGAAAATACATGGAATTGACGACATAAAAGATGGAGAATATAGAATTATTGATATACTTCAAAGTATAAATGAATTAATCCTATTTCCCTTAAATAACAAAAGACTTAACAAACCTCAGCTATTTGAATTAATCACATTTAAGAATGAAATTAATAATAACAATATAATAGAATGTGAGTTTGAAATACCAAACTATCAACAAATACATGATAACGACCTAAAGTCGTTGTATAAAGAAAAAAGGGATGCCGCATTTGAATTGATAGAACCATTAATAAATAACAAAAGTTTTATCTTTAATTTCTCAAGAAGCAAACGCTCTACATCATTAACTACCTATGCAAATAAAAATAGTCATTCACTAGATGATTTATATAGATATTTAAATCTATATTGGAAGTTTGGTCAGACAAAAAATAGTTTAATACCAGCATACTCAAATAGCGGAGGCGTAGGAAAAAATAAAAAATTAAGCGATAGAAAAACTGGAAGACCACATTCATCAAAATTCGGGCTAATAGAAGTAAAATCAGGAAAAAACATAACGGATACAGACAAAAACAACATCAATAAATCATTTAAAAAATATTGTTTAAAGATAAATCCATTACCTGTCAGTAAAGCATACCGTAAGATGATCGAGCAATATTATCCAAATGAAATTGAAAGAGCCGAGTTATACAATCAAATCCCAAAAATTCCTTCTTTAACACAATATCGATATTGGAGCCGAAAATTAAATTCACAGCAGAGTATTATCAAATATCAATCTAGCAACACTCAATTTAATCTAAATAAGAGACAAATATTAGATACATCATCAGGACATGACAATTTTCCAGGATCTCGATATGAAATAGATGCAACAAGTACAGATACCCATATTGTGTCTCGATATAATCGAAATTATTGTATTGGAAGACCAATTTTTTACGCTGTAACCGATGTAGCTAGCCGTATGATCGTAGGAATACATGTTGGGCTCGAACATGCTAGTTGGTATTCAGCTAGACAAGCTTTGATTAACGCTTTCACACCCAAAACAGATTTTTGTAAACATTATGGTATTAAAATAAACAATGCAGAATGGCCTTGCCACCATATTCCAAATGCCCTTCTATGTGATAGAGGGGAGATGATCAGCGATAAAGCTGAAAAAGCTACAGTCCCTCTTATGAGATTGATGCTTGCGCCACCACATCGACCCGACTTTAAAGGTATCGTCGAAAGAAAGTTTGGGACGTTAAACAATGATATTTTTCACCAACTAGAAGGTACAACCTTAGGTAAACAACGCATGAGGGGGGAGGTTGACCCTAGACTCAATGCGGTATACACACTCCAAGAAATTACAACTATGTTAATTCACGAAGTGATTGCGCATAACCAACGCTTCAATGGAAGCCTTGCAAAAGAGACCCCATTACTAACCCAACATGATCTATCCCCTACTCCATTAAATTATTGGAACATTCATATTGAAGAAAACATGCATCAACTAAGAAAAGAAGATAGTGTTTATCTACGGGCCATGTTGCTACCCAAGTCAATTGCATATGTAACACCCAGGGGTATTGAGTCTAATGAACTTTATTATACTTGCTCTGAATTTGAAAAAGGAGAATTATTCTTAATAGCTAGATCAAATAAAAGAGTAAAAGTAGAGGCAAGAATTGACTTAGATAACACATCATTTATCTATGTTAGATTAAATGAAAATTCTAATTTCTTTGAATGTCATTTAACCCCTGCTAGTATTGCATTTAAAGGAAGCACACTGGAAGACATATTATATTTTAACGAATGGAACAAAGAAAAAGCAAAAAGAAATATTACAAATTCTAGTAGCATTAGAGCATTCAACGAAATTAATAAAATTAAAAATAAATCAAAAATATTACAAGAAAATGAATCCCCCCTAAAAACAAAAAATGAAAAGGTTATAGATATAAAGAATAGAAGAAAAGTAGAAATACAAAGAAACAAATTAGAGGAGTCCGACACTAGCGTAAAAATAAGTTCTTCAAAAATTGATAAACCTGACAATAAATCAATAGACTTATTTAGAAGCAATAGGAAAAGGAATAAAAAAGATGAGAATTAATAAGGCTGAATATGTCGATCAGGTTTTACCAGAGTACAATGAAAATGCATTAATATCAGCTCTTCCACAGAAAATCAGCGATGCAGAAGTTATTGAAAAACTTAGTAACTACCCTGAATACAACGAGGACATTCGCGAAAAAGATGCTTTTATTAGGACTGAATATCTAAGTAGGCTAGAGTATTTAGTTCAACCATTTCAAGAATATTTGACATCATTCAGGAGTATCGAAAGGAATTTAAAGCAAAGCTATACAAAGCGAAATCCGCTATCACCTTCTACCGCTAGCTATTTACACTATACCTACTATGACAAACTTCCAACTCAACCATCTACAGGTGTTTTCAATCCTAGTGGGAGATCCATCACTATCACAGGAATAAGTGGTATTGGTAAATCTAAAATGCTTAATAGAATACTTGACCAATATCCGCAAGTTATCGAACATACAGAATTTAATGGAAATGAGTTACCTATAAAGCAAGTAGTATGGTTAAAAATTGAGTGTTCACATGATTCAACGTTGGGTTCAATTTGCCACTCTATACTGACAGCTCTATCAGAATGTACTGGCGATATATATAAACCAGAAAAGACTATAGCAAAAATGCAAGATCAAATTGATCATTTACTTCGAAGTAATTTTGTAGGACTTTTGTTAATAGATGAGATGCAAAACCTCAAATTAGCTAAAGCTGGTGGTGAGAAGATAGTATTGAACTTTATTCTGAGATTAATAAATTTATCTGGAATCTTAACCATATTTTGCGGAAATCCAGAACTAAAAGAAATTCTGACAAAAGAATTTAGAAATGCTCGACGAGCTGAATCTGGTGGCTGCATCGATGTCATGCCTTTAAGTGGGGAGCTTTGGGATTTATTTGTCGAGGAACTTTGGTATCTACAGTGGACCTCTATTGAAACTCCTTTAACGAAAGAGCTATCTAACAAATTATTCGAGCTTTCCAAAGGTAATATCGATGTATCTATCAGAATTTACGAGCAAGTTCAGCTCGAATTAATTGGATCTGGCGATGAAAGAATAACTACCGAATCACTTATAGATGCATACAACAAAGCATGTCAATTGACTAAAGCAGCCTCCCAAAATACGGGTGATCCAGAAAGCTTCAATCTCTTAAAAAGGCGTGAAAAAACTAAACGGGAAAATAAAAATAAAATTAACCAGAGTTTAGCAAACAAATCAGATAATAACTCACTAAATCATTGTCCACATCCAGAATTTGAAGATAGTATCTCTAGGTTGATTTACTCACCAATTATTTCAAATCAAATAGAAGATCCTGATTATATTCAAAGAAAATTTTTACCAAATGATAGCGATATAGGTGAATCCGACTCCATAATACTCAATGATCCGCTAAATCGGTATCATAAACATATGGTCTGACCATGATCCCAAAACCCTTTCCTGACGAAATTTTATACAGTCGAATCATTCGTTACTGCAAAATAAACGGATTAAGTAAAACACAGGCTTATTTAAAATTATTCGGTAAAAGAAAGGTTGTTATAAACCCACAATTACCTGGCCATATACAAGAGTTAGAGAATCAAGGGTTTGGACACTCAAAAAATATTATTGAAAGTCAAACCTGCTATAAGTTTTTTATCAATATGTTTCCAACATTAGAAACTCAACTAATTAAATCAATGTTATTTGGCAATGCATCACATGTAATACGTAATTCTCAAATAGCTAATTTCAAAATAAATGATGATTGCACTTTAAATTATTGTAAATCCTGTATCACAGAGGATTTGAACGAACTCGGTGTATCCTACTGGCACTTAGTACACCAGCTTCCGTTTCAATATATTTGTCCGAAACACTTTCGGCTACTAAGTAAAACATCATCTAGAACATTTAATTTACCAGAAGAAATGCTAAATGAGATTATAATTGAAGAACCAGCATGGTGCGGCATAAATGACTTTCCAATTGCTTATTTTATAAAATCAATATGTTTGATATCCAATCAAAATATAACATCATTTCCATTAATTGATTATATTAATTCAAAATTACTACAGTTAGGCTATTTGACTCCCAGTGGAAGAACCAGAAGAAAGCCATTAGTGGAAAATATTAAATATTTCTATATGAAATCATCTAAAGCCAATAAACAACTTACGAACTTTTTTTCATCCAATGAAGATTATTTCAACAGTTTATTTCATAAAAGCAGACATCAACGTACTTTTTGTATTTTTAAGTTATTGATAATTTTTGGTTGGATACTAAGTAATCCAGAAAAATTAAAAACAACCAAAAGCCCCACAACAGTTACTAATAATATTCCTAAATACGATAAAAAACTTAATATACCTTATATCGATTTAGATCTACTAACACTTATAATAACCGGAGATAAAAGGGATGATATTATAGAGAAATTAAAATCAACCCCTTATAAAATTGATGCATATCTAGCTTATTTTCCAGAAATAGTAAAATTTCGTAAGATGATTTGGTATAATCAACGAAAAATATCTTATAGGTTTAAGATTCTCAATTATTTATATAGCAAAAAAAAATCAACTATTAAGGGTTTGAAGTCCTACCTTAACAAAGAATATTATTGGTTATATTTACATGATAAGAACTGGCTTTTTAATCACCAACCTACGAAAATGACACATACACTATTCCAATCAAAATAATAAATATGTCGCACTTTAATATATTACCAGGTGAATACTGGGGTAGTTATGAATTTAGATTATACTTTCTAAAATATGGTCATATTAACAATGAGTTTATTAACTCCATATTATCGATAAAGAAATATAAGAATCTTCCACCGCTATTTTATTGGAAATCCTTACCAAGCTCGAGAAACACCTTCTTTTATGAACTTTTCAAGAAAATTGCTTTATCCCACTCATTTTATGATCGTAAATTTGATATTGAACATGGTAATTTTTTAGAATTTTCACAGTCATATTTAAAAATCCCTATCAGCAGGATAGACCTACTTGAAAAAATTGAGGGAACATCAACACTTAAAAATCCCTATATTGCTTCTCACTACTATGAAATGAACCCTATATCTTATTGCCCTATATGCATAAAGGAGGACATTGAAAGGTATGGTGTTGCATATTTCAAAACATTTAAGTGCCTTCACAAAAATACTGTATTTATAGGTTGCCCTCAGTGTGATAGCTCATTGAACAATAATAATTTTCATCACCGAATCAATACAAAATCAAATATGATTAAAAGTCGTAGATTTACACCAATTGTTAGAATTCAAGATTCCTTATCTAATTATTGCAGATTCTGTGGTAACGCCCCATCTGTCAATGCTTTAGAATATGAAGAATATTTAATTGACAACCAAAAATGGTTAGAGTATGAAAATAAATAGCTATAAAATACAAGTAGAATTAGAGGTAAACAGTGAGTCTAAGATCGGTAAAACAACACTCAACAGCATATCTTCAACTTTAAGCTCCTACTTTTCAATACCAGATAATAATTTAGTTCATTTTCCTATCAATGAATGGCTGGCCATTAAGTCATTATTACTCTTAGATATAGCAGTCTCTCCAAAAATCATTAAATCTTTCACTGGAAAACATAGGCTAATATCAAACAAATCACTTGATACTCTGGAAACAATTAGTTTTAACAATAAAAATAAAAAAAGTGAAAGTAAGACTAATATAGATATTCATAATTATATAAATTTTCTTGAAAATGAAAAAAATAAACTATCCAATATTATAAAAAGATTAATACTAGAGAATAATCACATGAAACAATCTATAAATGATTATTCAAATCGCATTAGCAGAGTAACTAAAAGAGTGAAGTATTTAGACTATAATTACAATATTAAAATTCACAACTATTGTAATAATGTTAGCATTCTTCAGCACGTAGAAAACCTAGATAAAAAACAACACTCTCTTGAATATGAATTAAGGGATAAACAAGATGAGATTCAAGATCTTGAACATCAAATATCTGAATTAAAATATGAATTATTCGTACAAGGTGAATTAGATAGGCAAAAAATACAATACCTAGAGTTTATGAATAATAATTTAACAAAAATACCCGAAAACATTTAAATATATAATTTATGTGTCTAGTTAAACTTCAATAAGCTGAACTCTGCAATACTGACAGTTGTCTGCCTATTAATATGGCCATGATCTGAATGAGTCATAACTGTAAGTTCTAGAAATATATGCGGCTATTGAGTAATAATCCATTACTAAGTGCGACTGTATGCAAACTCAAGAGAAACCAGCTCTTCTATGAGTTCCTTTTGAGAAGGCGTTTGATCCGATTTCTTGGAGGGCTTTTTAGATTTCATAAGTGGCCGACCTTTACGCTTAGGTTTAAGTGCTTGAAAACCGCCAGTTTGATACTGGCTTGCCCATTTAGCAACAATTCCGTGATTGCGTATGTCAAAGATGGCTGCCGCCTGCTGGTGAGATACGCCATGCAAGCGTACGTATTTCAGAACGGATAATTTGAAGCTGGCATCATAGAAAGTGTACTCACTATCGAACGCCTTAGTGCCGTGCTGCTGATAATGCCTAACCCATTTCTTCAAGGAAGAAAGGTCGATGGATAGTTTGTTAGCAGTGATGCCAATGGATTCATTGCTATCAAGGTACTGCTGAACAGCAGAGAATTTGACCTCTTTACTGTACTTACTCATAAAAACACCCCAAAGGTTGGATTGAGTGTCCAACTTATGGGGTGCAGTTCATTTCTGGTTGGGCACTAGCTAGTCTTTATATTTACCATAGAATTTCCGATATTGTGAATTCACGTTATTCATAAAATAAAAAACAACTGTGAATTCGGATTTAAGGGTCGATTTAGGTCATTGAGCTAATGGTAGATTTATCCAATATAGACGTTCAATCTAACGGCCACTATTTACTCGCAGGTATAGCTGAAAAACCACAAGTACAAATCAGCTGAACAACCATTTTTCATTTATTGCTTTAATACTGCTTCTTAAATAATCAACCAATTCACTTTTTTATACACTATCCCTAGCCCAAGCCATTAAGGCGCTAGAGATAGTACAACGCTTCACACTCCTAATAATTAAATTTTAATCATCTTTATTCAATACTGAATTAATTGTGCTTTTACGCCATAAAAAATAAATTGCAGGTACTACTAGCAAGGTTAAAATAACCGCGCTAAGCATCCCTCCTACCATAGGTGCGGCAATACGGCTCATCACTTCAGAGCCCGTTCCTGTGCCATATAAGATAGGCAGTAAACCTGCAACAATTGCAGCTGCCGTCATCATTACCGGACGTACTCGCATCCCTGCTCCATGTAAAATAGCTTTTGATAATACTGTCACGGTTACGGGAGTCTTCGTTTCATAGCACTCAGTCAACATTGCACGATAGGCCTGATTTAGATAAACCAACATAATAACGCCAATTTCCACAGCAACCCCCGCTAAGGCAATAAAGCCAACTCCTACGGCTACTGAGAAATTAAATCCCTGCAAATACATCAACCAGATACTGCCTATCATCGCTAAAGGCAAAGTTCCCATAATGATTGCCACTTCGACAAAATTACGAAAATTAATGAACAATAAAATAATGATAATAAGTAAAGTGAAAGGCACCACATAAGTGAGTTTTGCTTTCGCTCTCTGCATATACTCATATTGACCTGACCAAGCAATGGAATATCCCGCAGGTAAGTCCAGCTGCTCTGTCACGATAGACTGCGCCATTTTGACATAGGTGCCTACATCAACATTCTCAATATCAATAAATGCCCATCCATTAAGTCGAGCATTTTCACTTTTGATACCGGGAGGCCCGTCTTCTACTACGATATTAGCAACAGCCCCTAAAGATATACGCTGGCCAGAAGGCGTGACGATAGGAAGTAAAGTTAGCTGCTCAGGTGAGTTACGATAATCCTGCGGATAACGAATATTAATGGGGTAACGCTCCAAACCTTCAACGGTTTGCGAGAAATTCATACCACCAATAGCAGAAGCAACCACTTGCTGCACGTCAGCAATATTAAGACCGTATCGAGCGGCTTTCTCCCGCTGAATATCAACCTTAATATAGCGCCCACCGGCTACCCGTTCAGAATAAACCGAGGCTGTACCAGGAACATCTTGCAGAATATTTTCCAGCTGTTGCCCGATGGATTGGATAGTCGACAAATCTGGCCCGGCAATTTTAATTCCAACTGGGGTTTTAATCCCTGTCGCCAACATATCGATACGAGTTTTAATAGGCATCACCCAGGCATTAGTCACCCCAGGGAATTTCACTAAGGCATCCAACTCTGCAATCAGACTTTTAGTGGTCACACCCTCTCGCCACTGATCTCTTGGTTTCAATTGAATAAAGGTTTCGATCATGGTTAAAGGTGCTGGATCGGTGGCGGTATCTGCGCGACCGACCTTACCAAATACAGTTTTAACTTCTGGTAGGGTGTAGATCAGTTTATCGGTTTGCTGCAGTAATTCACGAGCCTTACCAATAGATATTCCAGGATAAGTGGTTGGCATATACATCAGGTCACCTTCATCCAGCGGCGGAATAAATTCACTGCCAATTTTATCCAACGGCCATAGTCCCACCAACAATACCAGCACAGCCAACATCAAGGTCTTTTTAGGATGTTCTAGCACCTGTTTCAGGACCGGTAAATACGCTTTGGTTAATAACCGATTTACCGGATTTTTATGCTCAGGCAGAATTTTTCCTCGAATAAAGTAGCCCATTAATACAGGAACAAGGGTAATCGCAAGTATGGCAGAGGCCGCCATGGCATACGTTTTTGTGAAAGCTAGCGGTGAAAACATTCGTCCTTCTTGAGCTTCCAGCGTGAATACAGGAACAAAGCTGACCGTAATAATCATTAAACTAAAAAACAATGCGGGCCCCACTTCAGCCGCAGAATTCGCCACAACTTCCCAGCGATTCTTTTTTGTCAGCGGTGTTCGCTCCATGTGTTTATGCATGTTTTCAATCATGACAATGGCACCATCAATCATTGCCCCAATCGCTATGGCAATCCCCCCTAGCGACATAATATTCGCATTAAGTCCCTGAAAATACATAACAATAAACGCGGCCAAAATGCCCACAGGTAAACTAAAAATAGCCACCAATGATGAACGTACATGAAACAGAAAGACCATACAAACTAAGGCAACAACAAGAAATTCTTCTAATAGTTTAAAGCCAAGATTTTCCACCGCACGCTCAATCAATCCGCTACGGTCATAAACAGTAACGACCTCTACCCCTTCCGGTAAGCCTTTTTTTAACTGCTCAAGTTTTTCTTTGACGCCATTAATCGTTTCCTGAGCATTTTCACCAAAGCGCATAATGATAATGCCACCGGCAACCTCTCCCTCACCATTAAGTTCGGCAATACCGCGTCGCATCTGTGGCCCAACACCGATATGGGCAATATCTTTAAGTAACAAAGGTGTGCCATTTTGATTCACGCCGAGTGGAATATTACCGATATCTTGTTCGTTTTTTAGATATCCCGTAGCACGTACCATGTATTCCGCTTCAGCCATTTCAACTACCGAAGCACCTATTTCCTGATTGCCGCGCTTAATCGCCATTTGAATGTGAGACAGAGGAATATTAAAGGCACGTAATTTATCCGGATCAACCTTAATCTGATATTGCTTCACCATACCGCCCAGTGAAGTCACTTCCGATACACCGGGTACCGTTTGCAGTTCGTACTTTAAGAACCAATCTTGTAAGCTTCGTAACTGGCTAATATCCAACTGGCCCGTTTTGTCCTGCAATGCATACAAGTAAACCCAACCTACCCCCGTCGCATCAGGGCCTAATTGAGGCCGTACACCAGCAGGTAAATCGGCAGATACCTGACTCAAATATTCCAGCACTCGTGAACGAGCCCAATATAAATCGGTATCTTCATCAAAGATGACATAAACATAGGAGTCACCAAAAAAAGAATAACCCCGCACGGTTACAGCCCCCGGCACCGATAACATGGATGTGGTGAGAGGATAGGTCACCTGGTCTTCAACCACCTGAGGTGCCTGCCCCGCATAACTTGTTTTGATAATAACCTGTACGTCGGAAAGATCAGGTAAAGCATCTATCGGTGTATTTTTTACCGAATACAGCCCAACAGCCACAACAACTAAAGTCGCTAATAATACAAAAAAACGATTACCAACCGACCAGCGAATAATAGATTCAATCATTGCTTGAACTCCCATTATTGCTGGCTGGCATAGTTGACGATATTATTTCATTGATAACAAAGTCACCATTTACAAGGTTGAATCTGAACTCTAATGACATGGTTTCTTCTAAGGCTGACATATCTATATTTTCATCCACCAAAAAATTCAGTGTCGCAGCAGGTCGATTCCATTTTTCAATAGGGCCTCGTGAAATATTGAGCATGCGATGACCTACCATAATACTGTTAATAACACCCTCAACCTTGCCCGAGTTATCGGAACTTTCACTTACTGATGCGGCCGCACGTAAATCAACAACGCTATAATCACCGGTTATATTTTTTTGAATTTGAATCTGTATATCTGCATTAACATTCAGCAGAGCCATATCAACTTCAGCGGCGACAACAAAATCCATGGTCATGGCAGGCCAGTCCCAATTCGGTATGGGCTGATGGCTGACATTAATCATCCGGTGGTCCAGCATAATGCGATTAATTTTAGCTTCAGTCCAAACAGCATCCAGCGTAATCGCTGCGTTATCCTCGATATGGTTCATACGTTTAAAATCAGAAGTTTTACTGGATTCAGAGTCGAGTAAAAATTGCGCAGAGGTCACTACACGCTCCCCCTCTTTTAGCCCCATAAGAATCTCCGAATATTTTTCACTGCTGCGGCCTAGTTTAACTTCTACCGATTTAAAACGTCCTTCATCCAAAGCCAGCACCGCTCGATCAATAGAACCGGTACGAATGACGGCCTCTTTTGGAATCAATAATGTTTCATCCGTCGATTTTTTATGAATGGTTACTTGAGCAAACATATTAGGTTTTAATTCACGGTTATCATTATCAAAACGTAATCGCAACTTAAGCGTACGCGTCCTGATATCCAGTGATGGATAAACATAATCAACGCGTCCTTGCCAAAGTTTTCCCGGTAAATAATCCAAATTCATGGTGACAGGAAGACCTTCAACAACAGAGGCCGCCTGCTCTTCAAAAACCTCAGCCTCTACCCACACCTGATTTAATGCACCAATGGACATTAAGCTAGTGCCTGGTTTAACGAAAAACCCCTGACGTATGTTTAAATTATCCAGCACACCCGCTTGTGGCGAATAAAAAGTAACATTTTGCTGTACCTTACGATCTTTTTTCAGCTTTACTATCGCACTAAGGGGGATCTGCAATGCCTTTAAGCGATCTTCTGCTGCGCTGACCAGCCGCTTATTATTACGATCCAGCGCCAGCACTAATTCTTCTTGAGCATTAACCAATGCTGGAGAATATATTTCATAAAGTGGCTGGCCTTTTTCCACTGGGTCACCAGCGGCTTTAACATAGAGTTTATCGATCCAGCCTTGTACTCTCGGGTGAATGTGCAATAGCTGATCTTCATCATACTTAACATAACCCACTGTTTTTATTTCTGTATGTAATGCTTTAGATTCAACAAGGGCTGTTCGAACTCCCAAATTATTCACCACATCAGGCGATATACTAATACTGCCAGGGCCAACATCAACTCCGGATGATTTATTATCATAAAAAGGAATTAAGTCCATTCCCATGGGTGATTTTCCCGGCTTATCCCGCTTATAATTGGGGTCCATAGGGGCCACCCAATACAAGGGTTCATCTGCTACTGGTACACTCGCGACCTCCGACGTATTCTCATTCATCAGATAGAACACCCCAGAAGTGATCAACACACCCAGTGCGACACCTGTCGCCATTGAAAACTTGTTATTAATCATTATGGTTCTCCACCTGACGTTCACTAAAACGTCCGTCAATAATTTGATTTGATTTTTTCATAAAAAAGTAATTTAGCTGGGCACGTAATTTTTGTCGCTCAACCTCAATGTCCAATGACGCAATGTTAGCGTTAAGCTCTGCAATGCGAGCACGTACCACTTCGGAAAAATCTCCGGTGACATTGGTATAGGCGGTCAATGACGCCTCTGCTTGTTCATGCATCTGCGGTAATAATTGTGTTTGATATAATTTACGGCGTTGATCCAAACGCAGTAGCTGTGCCTTTGTCGTTTCAAACGATGCCATTAGCTGACGTAATAAGAGCCATTTTTGGGTCCGCATAGCTTCCGTTTTATACACTGCGGATTGAACTTCTTTATCCTGTTTATTGCCGGTAAATAACGGTACATCAAAGCTAATACCGACAGAAAAAAGATCTGCCCGTTCTTCATCCATAGGGTTAGCATCACGATAGCCATAACTTGCATTAACAGCCCACTCGGGCTTGTACTTTTGCTTAGCCAACGCGATACCGCTATTAGTAGCTTTTATTTTTTGCTCCACACCCATAACGGAAGGATGATCCACTAAATACTCATAGAGTTTTTGCGGCTGAGTTTGCTTAGCACTGGTATAAAGTTCAGCATTTAATAATTTTATATCGGGCAGCTTTCTATCCAACGTTAAGGCCTCAGATGAAAGATTATTGCCAATACCAATTTCGTGCTCAGATAAATTCATTAAGTCAGCAGTTGATGCTTGCGCTATAAAATAATTATTACGCCATTCATCAAGACGCTGTAGTGCTATATCCCGCTGTTGATTTAATACCGTTAGGCGATCATCCAGCTGAGTTAACTCTAGCTGTGCACGTACAATATCTTGCTGACTGGTTTTTCCCATTGTCGTTGCGTAACTCGACTCTGCCACATCAACCAGCTGATCAAACAAAGAACGATCTCGCTCGATTAAAGCAATACTTTCCTGAGCCTTGTAAGCATCAAGCCACAATTTAGCGACATTCACGACTACGCGAGCCTTACGCTCCTGACGCTGATAAGGGTATTCATTTGCCATGAGTTCAAGTTGTTTACGCTTGAGATTTAAACTGTCACCACGGGGGAACATTTGTGAAACCCCTATTTTAAATTGCGTCATGCCTTCTTGATTAAAATCAAAGCTATCCGTGGGTAAATTGGCGAACCCTAAGGATACCTTCGGATCTGGCAAAGCGCCTGAAGCCACGCTGAGCGATGATAATGAATCCTGAGACTGCTGATTACTCAATAACCAAAGGTCATTTTCCTGCGCCATTTTGACCGTATTGCTCAAGGTTAAAACCTGCGGCTGAGCAACAGTAATGGATGAGCCTGTTACTAATATAAGCGAAACCAGCAGGGGCTTTAATTCAACCGACTTTGGTAGCATAAATTTAGACACTAGTACTGCTCCTGTGCATTATTAATTGAAGCATAAATACTACTGCTACCATCGACGTTCAGTTGCAAAACTTGGTAAGGTGAAAACTTATTACCGACTTCCATTCCTGGGCTGCCCAGCGGCATGCTGGGAACGGAGAGGCCTATTGCCCCTTCAGGTTTTTCGTTAAGAAATTGTTGAATAAATTTTGCAGGGATATGACCTTCAAATACATATCCATCTTTGGATACCGCCGTATGGCAAGATCTGTATTTAGGAGCAATGCCTTTCTCTTCTTTGAATTCAGTTAACTTCTTGCTGTTATGAATCCCTGTCGTCAATCCACTTTCATTTAGATGATCAATCCATTTGCCACAACAACCACAGCTTGGGTGTTTATATACCTCAAGGATAGCGGCCTCTTGATGACTATCGCCTATTTTACTATTTCCTATTTGGCTATCAGTATTAGGCTTTGAACAAGCACTAAGAACAGAGAATAAAACACTTAATAGCAACAGACTTGATACCGATTTAAAAGACATATTTCCTCACGATGCCACAGCCGCAAAATTATAATAGCGAACTTAATGTAGCGTTATAAACCTGAATTAACAGATAAAAAATTATTTGTAATGGGCGTAGTATTTTCCCGCTAAATAAAACAGACAGATTCATTCTGTATTAGCGAGCTATTGGTGGTCGATAAGGCGTTGGTAAATAAGGCGCAGGTAAAGAAGTGATTGTAGCGAGATCGATAAATAGAAATGACGCAATGTCAGAAGTATAGTTATTATCAAATAACAGTGCCGCACCGCAGTGAGCCACAGCACAGTTACAATCCAACTGGCAGCAATCCGCTAAGTCGTTTACTAAATCAATGTTAGTTTCGTGACTCATACCGTGACAATCAGTAGAAATCGGCATGGTAAATGGTTGACTCATAGGCATATCTCCAAGCATAACAGTAGCCATAGCTGACTGGACCAAAAAGGTCGTCAGCATAAGCAATACTATTATTTTTTTGAAATATTTAAACAATCGACTAACCACCTACTTTAAATTTAAGAGTATGAAAAAACGAACAGTAATTCAACATGGATAATGGCACTACTTGCTCCCCGCCATGATTTAAATCATGCATTTAAATATTTAACGACTGATAAATCTAAAAATCTGAGAAAATAAGTTTCTATATGGATGAGAGAAGCGACTTTTAAAACTTTCAGATAACACATCGGAATCTGAACTGACACTTGAAGAGTATAGTTTTTCTGCATATTTCTTGTTTATTTCCCCCCATGCAAACGCCATATCAGCTCTATCCTTAGGGCCCATTACTTTTTCAGATTGGTTAAAGTTAAGCATCAAGGCACTATTAATCGAAAGCCATAAAGATACGATTCTGACGCCAAGAAAATTTTCATCCTTGCAACAAAGTACCGATGGAATTAAAAGCTTAGGAAATAAGTAGTGTAAATTATTTAACTCGCCCAAAATAAAGGCCATATTCCATGTGCGATATAAACTTACCCATTCCTCATCAAGTGCGACCACAGGAAAATAAGCGCCCTCTCCGCTTAGCGAAGTATACGACTCACCGCGCTCACCCAACGGAAAAACAGAGGTTAATTCGAAGCTTTCCCTGTGACATTTTTTTAGAATATCTTCAGATAGAACATGAGCAGCCAGCGCATTATCACTAAAACCATGTTTGAATTCTGTAATGCCAGCTTCATATATATTAATTCTCAACCAGTCATTACAAACGCACTGATTATTTTCATTACAAATAGGCAGCAGGAGTTTATGCACTAAAAAGGATATTTTTTTCATGCGATAGAGCTGGTCAATATTCTCATTATTGACAGGCAACTCCCCCAGCTCTCGCTTAATACGAAAATACACCATTGCCATGTCGAGAGAGACAGCCTTGGCCGTGCCAAAGAAATTAAGGGACGCAGGGAAAGTATTTATAAAGGACGTCAATACATGATTGCCATCTATCCCAAGCTCTTTTTCTTTTAAACGGATGTGCTCAACATATTCTACAAAAAAATCATTGTTATTACACATAGCCACCGTTAAGGCTTCAAGAATGTAAATTACATGAACTGTTTTTATAATATAGGGGGAAGGATGCAGCCAATTCTTTTCTAATGCGACTTCAATAAAATCAACAACGGCTGGATTTTTATACTCCAAACCCCACTGTATTTGTGAAAATAATGGCGCTAGATTTTGAGGTTTTAACAATGCACTATTGATAAAGTTTTTCATCGGGATGTAGCTAGTTTCAAAATCATCAATTTTCATCTCTATGAATATTTCTTTGATGATTGAAATCTCGGTATTCATATCGATAGAAATGCCTAACGCCTTCATTGCGTCTTCAATAAGTTGTTTTGGTCTGCTATTAGAAACATCCATAATCCACTACACCTTAATACCCATAAACCTACTGAAATAGCTTTTAAGCTCGATAATGAGAGCACGAACTACTTACTCAATTATTTTAAGGTATTGAGCGCACAAGAAGATGACCTGTACATTACAAATTTGTCATATTAAAGTCATGCCTGCGTCAGAAGTAATGGTCTAGTCTTTGTATAAATTAATAGATAGTGAGCATAGCTCATAATACCAGAGGGTTTAACATGAAGCAGTCAGAACCAGAGATCACGCATCCAAGGATGCTATCTCGCCGTCACTTCGTGCAAGGCTTAGCAGCAGGCGGGGTTATCGCATCTGCACCCAGCCTACTCCATGCGAACGAGCAGAAACAGCGGACTCAACTGGGTACGGCGCCAGAGTTAAGCGGTGACGTTATCGAACTTGAAATTGCCCAGTTGCCGGTAAATTTTACCGGTGGTGCTCGCTTAGCCACAACCATTAATGGCTCGATACCCGCCCCTACCCTGCGCTTACGTGAAGGTGATGACGTCACAATTAAGGTGACGAATCGCTTATCGGTGCCCACTTCAATCCATTGGCACGGCATTATTTTGCCTTACCAAATGGACGGGGTGCCTGGTATTAGTTTCAAAGGCATTGCACCTGGAGAAACCTTCACCTACCAATTTAAGTTGCAGCAAAGCGGCACCTATTGGTATCACTCCCACAGTGGCTTTCAAGAAATGACCGGCATGTATGGCGCATTAATTATTGAGCCCCGCATCAAAGACACCGTGACTGCAGATCGAGACCATGTCGTGCTGCTATCAGACTGGACGGATGAAGACCCCATGGCGGTATTTGGCAAGCTGAAAGCACAAGGTGATTTTTATAATTTCAGCCAACCGACCGTCAGTGACTTTTTCAAAGATGTGTCTACACTCGGCTTTAGCGCCGCGCTCGATAAGCGCCAAATGTGGAATAGTATGCGCATGAGCCCCACAGACCTTGCCGACCTATCCTCCTCGGCCATTACGTATTTAATGAACGGCACTACCCCTGCGGGAAATTGGGCTGGCGTATTTAAGCACGGTGAGCGAGTACGCTTACGCTATATCAATGGTTCAAGTAATACCTTTTATGATGTGCGCATTCCCGGTTTAAAAATGAGTGTGGTACAGGCCGATGGCCAGAATGTAAAACCGGTAACCGTTGATGAGTTTCGCTTTGGACCGGGTGAAACCTACGATGTTATCGTTGAACCAAAACAACAAGCGTATACCCTGTTTGCGCAAAGTATGGATCGCACCGGTTATGCTCGGGGCACCTTATCGATAGCGGCGGGTTTAACCGCGCCAGTACCGAAACTTGACCCCGTAGAATGGCTAGCCATGAAAGACATGATGGGTAAGATGGATCATGGCTCTATGGATATGAGTAAAGGAGAAATGGACCATAGCACCATGGATATGAGTAAAGGAGGAATGGACCATAGCACCATGGCTATGAGTAAAGGAGGAATGGACCATAGCACCATGGCTATGGATCACAGTCAGCATCAAATGAATCCAAACACCCATAATCCCTTAGCCATACCGTCACAAAAAGTGAATCACGCAAAAACAGAATACGGTCCGTCGGTGGATATGCGCGTCGATATGCCACGCACTAACCTAGACGATCCAGGTATTGGCTTACGTAATAACGGCCGTCGAGTACTGACCCTGGCTGACTTGCATTCACGAGATGGCATCTTAGATGACCAACGTATACCAACACGAGAAATCGAACTGCATCTTACTGGTAATATGGAGCGCTATAGCTGGTCTTTTGATGGTTTAGAATTTGGTGAAAGCAGCCCTGTAGCGATGAAACAAGGAGAACGGATTCGGGTTATTTTGCAAAACGACACTATGATGACTCACCCTATGCATTTACACGGAATGTGGAGTGATTTAGAAAGCGATGACGGCACATTAACGGTGCGCCGTCATACGATACAGGTACAGCCCGCGCAGCGTATTAGCTTCTTAACCACCCCCCACGATTTAGGACGCTGGGCATGGCATTGTCATTTATTGTTTCATATGGATGCGGGCATGTTCCGTGAGGTAGTCGTATCATGAAAAAAATTCAACGTATTCTAACTAAGAGAAGATTACTCGCACATGCGCTGACCCTTGCAGGTCTGGCAAGTAGCTCTGTAGTATTAGCACAAGAAAGCGACATACACTCATGTCATGACATGCACTCATGCCATGACATGGCCGCGATGAAAAATACACCCAAAGCAATGGATCATTCGAACATGGCCGGGATGGATCATGGCTCAATGAATAGTAAGATGCAGCCTCAAGGCGGTGATGCCCCTAAAGACGCACGCGACCCTCACGCTTATTCCAATGGTTACACACTAACGGCAGGCCCTTATGCGCAATCAGGTCCGCGCCAATTAAAGTTAGCCGATGAGCATGCCTTCTGGGCAGTGTTAGGAGATAGGCTCGAATACAATCCTGATACTGAAAGCACAGTATTTGATTTACAAGCTTGGTATGGCACAACCTTCAATCGCTTAGTAATTAAAGCAGAAGGCGATATTGCCGATGGCAGCCTTGAAGAAATGCAAACCGATGTTTTATACAGCCAAGCTTTTTCCGGTTATTTCGATGCCCAGTTAGGTGTCCGTTTAGATCGAAATGAAGCGGGTACCGACAGGCAATGGCTAGCCGCCAGTGTGCAAGGTTTAGCGCCTTACTGGTTCGAAGTAGACGCTAGCGTCTATTTAGGAGAAGACGCTAGAACAGCCTTAGCTTTGCAAGCAGAATATGAATTACTCTTTACCCAACGAATAATTTTGCAGTCTAGCGCCGAACTTACCGCTTATGGCAAAGAAGATTTAGACAATGGCATCGGCTCAGGCTTATCGAGCGGTAAATTAGGTATGCGTCTACGTTATGAAATAAATCGTCAATTTGCCCCTTATGTGGGTGTGGAATGGGCTCGCAGTTTTGGCGATACCGCCGATCTTATGCGAAGCGCTGGCGGCTCTGTTGAAGATACAGAATATGTTGCAGGCTTACGGTTTTGGTTTTAAATAAAGGAAATAACATGTCTATTACGAGTACAACCACCTACATTAAACGCGTAGCCATTTTTATCAGCATTATGGTATTTGGCGCAGTCGCATTTCTCTATTCTGGTTTGTACCCTATGGGGGCCGATACGCCACACTTCCAAGCGACTACTTGGGCATTAGAAACGTTAAGAGAACAATCGATTGCCCGCGCCGCCAGTGACCTCATCGTACCAGAAGACATTGAAACCTCTGATCGTTTATTGGCAGGTGGGGCTGATTACAATGATATGTGTTCAAGCTGCCATCTTAAACCGGGGAAAACATCCAGCGACTTCACTTTAGGCTTATACCCTGCACCGCCTAACTTAGCCTTGAGTCACGCTGAACATCCTCATAGTGACAATGAAGAAGATGCCGATAAGCGCCGCTTTTGGATTATCAAACACGGCATTAAAGCATCAGGCATGCCGTCTTGGGCACCTGGCCATGATGATGAGCGTATTTGGAATATGGTGGCGTTTCTTAAACGCTTACCGAAGTTAACGCCTGATCAATATCAGATTTTAACCGCGCGTGAAAAGGGATCTGCTGGGCATCATTAAAATAACGTTTCACGTTAAAAATGTAGCCAAAAGTTTTAATTATTCGAGGTAAACCAAACTAGCGATAAAAGCTAATTTTTCTTCTTTTGACCGGCGTGACTTGAATTATTTTTTGGGCGCGCTTGGTTTAGGTAAAACTGATATCACAACACCGACAATTACAGTGACGACTCCCATCCATTGCCAAGGCGATAATGACTCCTCAAAATAAACCCCGCCAATTACCAAACCAAATATAGGGGTTAAAAAACTGAATATATTAAGCTGATTAAGAGGAGCTTTATCCATTAACCAAAACCAGATTAAAAAGGGAAGCGCTGTTCCTGGGATCGCGAGCATCATAAGAATAGCGAAGTAAGTTAGGTCCCAGCTCAACGCGGGGACTATTTTTATAGTAGGCACTAGTATCATTAGTGGAAGCGATCCGATAATCAGCTGCCCACTCATGGCATAGAAAATGTCTATTTGATTAGAATTCTTTTTTAATAAGACATTACTAATGGCAATACCTAGGGCCGCACAAACGATGTAGATAACGCCATAAATAGTATCCGCATTATTATCTAATGCACCGTTGAGCCCAACAATGGCGATACCGGCAAACCCCAATAGAATACCGATAAGAACAAATCGATGGATGACTTCTTTGAGAATAACGACAGCCAATAGACTGGCAATAAGCGGCTGAGTATTTGTTAGCACCGTTGCCAATCCTGGAGAGATCAGGCTGCCCGCGTAAAACATCCCCCAAAACCCAATCGTAGTCGCCGTAAAACCAATAACCGAGATGACCATCCAAGTATGGAATGATTTGGGGAAGGGCCGCCGCAAAACAAGGGCACATAGCAGCAAAAATAGTCCTCCGAGCAGAGCTCGCAAAAAAGCTGTTTGCATCAAAGGGGCGTAAGGGATAGTTAATACTATTAATGGATAACAGATTGACCAAAGTAACATCACTAGCGACGTTAAAAAAATAATGCGAACCATCAACGTTTTCCCTTCTATCTATCTATCTATTTCACTCGCTCTAAAATTATCAGTTTATCGAAAGCTCTTTAAAAGTAACCCTGTCGGCGATTAGTTCAGCTGTATTCCTCTCACATCTTTGATGTAAAATAAACAGATCCAATTACCGCTTCTTGCCCATTGAATTCTCCTAATGACATCCACCGTCTCTGGTAAGATGCGCCAGATTGTCAAGCTCACACTCTTCACTATAATGAATCACGCCTCGCTTTATTTTATCCACTAGGCCATCACGCAGGCTGATAGCCACCTGTTCGATGGTATTTTCAATATCTTCTAATGAGACTTGCAGAAGATCGTAGGTCACATAGAGGTCTTGTCCTTCAAACACTAAGGCTTCAATTCCCATCAGTGCCTGAAAAGACTCGGTTATTGCTGTCGTGAGTTCTGCATCAAGCGTCTTAGAAAAACGTATTTTTCGCTTTTTAAATACTGTCTGTTTTTTTTGCTTAGGCGATAATCCACGCTGCGGATCACCCACAAATAAGTGGGGACGGTCTTTAAATCGATCCAAACATTGTGACGAACAGAAATAATGATCGATACCCTGAAAGCTAAACAGTAGAGAGCGGTTAATTTTTGTCATACTACAAACAGGACAATGGATCGTGAACTCGATTTCACTCATTAGAATTTCCTTATTTTACAGGCCACTGCCATTCAAGAATTTATATATTTCACTATCAGTGGTTATTGCCAACATAGTACTGGGGTCAAATACAGACTGTAAACTTCAGGTGGTGACGTCAATCAATCCCAGCATCGCTAACTCTTTAGACATTAATAAGAAGGATGTTTTTTACTATATGTAATATTATGCCTCACCGATGTAATTGAAAATCATTACTCACTGCGCTTCGTTTATCATGTATCCAGATCAGGTCTTTGACAGGAGCAATACAGACCAGTCCTTCACTTTCGGTATTAACATGCGCTGCATCCACAATCAACTGAGCAATTTCTTTCGCCTGCTCCGCATTGGCATAAATTTCAATTTGAATATGTTTGATCAAATGATTTTCATTAAAGCTGTCGAAGTAATCCCCGCGGCCACGAACAGGGTATAAGGTAAACCCTTTAACACCATGTTGAATTAAAGAATCCTCTACATTTTTTAGACGAAATTCGTCGAAAATGGCAGTGATTTTGTTAATATTCATTTGGTACTCCTGTTTATCTCACCATAATTTGTTCAGCAGCAATGTGTCGCGAATAGGTTTATGAATCAAGACGATTGTAAATAGATGCAAGCATCCAACCCATAGCGCCAGCCATCACAAACCAACCCACCATTCCAACAGCAACGCCAAATACTGATAACTGCCAACTCATATCATTTAGCTCCATATGGACCATGTCACCAGACATCGACATCATCATTCCAGGCATAATCATAACGAGTACACTGCAAATCAGCCAAAGAATAGAGGCACTAATTGAAGATGCCAAACCAAATTTCATTGCATTAAGTTTCATAATACTTCCTAAGTGTGTTTAAGAATTAAATCCATTACATATCGTCAAAACGGTTAGTAGCCTGCACCATTATCATAGTTTCATGTTCCTCAAAAAAACTTAATGCATCCAAAAGCTCTTTTGCAGAAGGAATAGCAGCCTGCATAGATAAAAAACGAAATAGAGACAATAAATACTGATGTTTTTTTACAACTATAGCGACAATTTGCTGGGCATTAAGGTCAGAAAATGGTCTATCACAGAATTCACCATGATCAAGCTTGAATTTATTTACATATTCAACACACCAAGTATTTAGCGCATGCTCATTTCCTTTTTTTTCAAAAACATCTACAACTTTAGCTATCTCATTTTCATGATTAGATAGATAGGATAAAACTAATTTCGCTCGCTCATCCTCATTATCTTTTTGGCACATAGATAAGCACTCACTGAGTTCTGAATGCACTCCTCTAGTCCAGCGAACCACATCTCTTAAAGTCTCAACTTCCACAACCAACTCCTTCTTCTAGGCTTAATGCTCATTTATTATCGATAATTTTATATCCGCTCTAAGTGCCGACGATATAAAATCATTATTTATCTGAATGCATATGTTCATGTTTATTACTCTTTCTTACAACGGATCGTAAGAATATAGTTTCGCCCACCGCAATGACAATCATCGTTAAAAGAGCGACTATTAATACATATGGATCAGAATTTAACTTAACCCAAACGAATCCTATTAAGACTAATAGATCTAAAATTATGGCGGTAATAGGTACCCATTTCTTTGCATTGACATCTTTCAATAGGTAACGAAGCAGCCCCCAATGAATTGAGATATCCATAATTAGATAAAACACGATGCCGAGAGCGGCTATACGGGATAGATCAAAGAATGCAGTAAGTATAATTCCTAAAGCAGCGGTATATACCAAGGTATGCTTTTGTATATTTCCTGGCATACCGAAGTGACTATGAGGAATTAATTTCATCTCGGTTAACATCGCCAGCATACGGGACACTGCAAATGAACTTGCTAAAACTCCTCCAGCAGTTGCAGTCATAGCAATAGCAACAGTAAACCATACTCCAAACTCTCCAAGAACAGGCCGAGATGCTGCCGCTAGGGAATAGTTTTTTGTCGCTATGATTTCACTTAAAGGAAGATTGCCAGCGACAGCAAAACCGACCAATACATAAATAAGTACACAGAGCGCAATAGAAATAACAATAGCCCTACCAATGTTTTTATGAGGGTTAACTACCTCAGAGCCACTATTTGTTATAGTGGTAAATCCTTTAAAGGCTAAAATCCCCAAAGCCGTTGCACCCAAAAAATTACTTAACGTTCCAACTTCAGCGGTAGCATCAAGATCGACAGCCAAATTATCAGCAAGATAAACGCCAACGAAACCAATAATAAGAATGCCTAATATTTTAGCTAGCCCGATAAAGCCAGCGATTCCCTGAATAAGACGATTGCCGAGTAAATTAATAATAAACGCTACCACTATTAGTGATACCCCTAATATAGATATGATATTACCCGAGTCATTACCGCCAAATAATTGCATGGTATAAGACCCAAAGGTCCGCGCTAAAAAACTTTGAGCGATCACCATTGAAAAATACATAAGTAATGCATTAAAAGCAGTGGGTAACCTATTTCCATAAGCTTTATGCAAATACATACCAACCCCTCCCGCAGAAGGATAGGCATTGGATATTTTAATATAAGAGTAGGAACTGAATGCCACGATTATGGCTGAGGCAATAAATGCATAAGGAAATAAAGCGCCAACCATTTCAGCCATTTGACCTGTCAATGCAAAAATCCCAGCACCGATCATAACGCCAGTACCTAACATGACAGTACCGACAAGGGTTAAGCTACCTTTATCATAATTTGTATTTCGATTTTGTTTATTAAGCATTACGCTCCCTCAAAAAATAGCAACGGAATGTTTTATTAACATCCATTACTTCCAAAGATTATTTTCAATGATTTAGGTTTTAAAATTTAATCTAGGAATCCACGCGGGTGTGATTTCCATATACTGACGATAGGTATCACCAAATTCCTCTAGCGCGATACTTTCTTCCCGCTTGGCTAAGCGCATATAGACTACGAGTAAAATTGGAAACATAACTAATGTAGGAATGGTTGGCCACTGCAATAAAAATCCAAACATAATTATGATGAAAGCAATGTATTGCGGATGACGACAGCGGGCATACCAGCCGGTACTCGCCAAGGAGCGAGTTTGCTGAGCTTTATGTAATACACTCCATGCAGATGACAACAAAAAGAAGCCGGATATTATAAATACATTACTGGCGATATGCAGTGGATCAAAGTGTGCGTTACCTTCAAAACCAAGCAAGGTATGAAGTAAATGTCCGTTATCATGGGCTAAAAAATCTATTCCCGGATAATTTTCGGCCAACCAACCTGACAGAAAATAGATGGTTAACGGAAAGCCATACATCTCGGTAAACAGCGCAACAATAAATGCAGAAAAGGCACCAAAACTGCGCCAGTCCAATGTTGTTTTTGGTTTTGTAAAACTAAACGCAAAAAAAATGAAAATTGCAGAGTTAATTATTACTAAAGGCCACAGGCCATAATCTGATTCACCATGCATACTATTTCTCCTTTACCTTGAGCATAAATGCTCCATTATTGATGGTGATCTTTTTTTGTATGCTTATCATCTACTGGCTGCACCGTATCGCGGCCATCTTTTAGTCCCCGCTGATATTCATCGCCATCTTCGTTACTCTTATGATGATCATGACCATGACCTTTATGCATAAACATATGCATAAAGGGACACGCCAGAAGTATCAAAAATGGAAGGTACTGCCAGACATGCTCACTGTGTTCCATTAGCAGGAAATAGCTGGCTGCGCCTATTAGCCCCAAAGCGGCTAGGCCTTTTGGACTTAGCCAAAAGGATGCTTTTTTATTGCTCATAGTCTTTCTCCTATTGAACCGTTATTTGCCCACGGTACATTTGCATCTGACAATGAAAGTCATAGCTTCCTGCTTTCATTGCAGGAAGCTGAATAGTTTTTAATTTATTATGCGGCAGTAAATCACTGATTTGTAAATCAGGAATCAATAATGTTTCGGAGCAAGGAGATTGATCTTTGCGCAAAAACTTTATTTCTACTGGATTTCCCGCTGTGACAGTAATTCTTGACGGGGAGTAGGTACCGTTTTCAACGGTAATGATAATCCCCTGCTCTCCTACTTTGGTTTCTTCTGGCTTATACAGCCAGAACCACCACACAATTAAGCCAATCAATAACAAACCTATGAGGTTAATAATCATCATAGTTAAATCTCCTACTTTCTCTAATTTCAGTTAATGCTTATCTATTTTGATTAGTGCTCTTCTGCTTTAAACAAGCGTAAACGGTTAGCATTACTGACCACGGTTAATGATGAAAATGCCATAGCAGCGCCTGCGATAACCGGGCTAAGTAACACACCAAAGAAGGGGTATAAGATCCCAGCAGCAAAAGGCACACCCGCCACGTTGTAAATAAAAGCACCGAATAAGTTTTGCTTAATGTTACTAAGCGTTGCCTTACTCACTGCAATTGCATCTGCCAAGCCATGCAGCGATCCCCGCATCAAGGTAATATCAGCACTTTCAATAGCAACATCGGTACCTGTACCAATAGCAAAACCTACGTTGGCAATGGCGAGTGCTGGCGCATCATTAATGCCATCGCCCGTCATGCCAACTATCTCACCCTGCATTTGCAATTCTTGTACTTTTTCAGATTTCTGTTCTGGTAGCACTTCAGCAAAAAACTCAGTGATACCCACTTTTTTGGCGACGGCTTTGGCAGTATCGCGATTATCACCGGTAAGCATTACGACTCGAATGCCATTTTTTTGTAGACGCTTAATGGCCGCGATGGAGTCTTCTTTGATGGGATCGGCAACAGCGATGATCCCGGCAAATTTATTATCGATAGCAAAGAACATTGGAGTTTTAGCTTCAGCAGCTAAGACTTGAGCTTTTTCAACAAAATCACCCAGCTCTATGCCATGCTCATGCATTAGCTTTTCATTACCAAAGAGTAAGGTTTTGCCATCCACTTCCGCCTGCACACCATGACCTGCAATCGCTTTAAAGTGACTGGCTTTACCCATGCTTAGTCCAGACTCTTGCGCAGACTCCACAATCGCCATGGCTAACGGGTGCTCCGAACCACTTTCTAATGTGGCTGCTAATTTCAACACAGTGTCTTCGTCAAATTCTCCAGCCAATACCACATCAGTCACCTTAGGGGCCCCTAAAGTGATAGTGCCGGTTTTATCTAGAATCATGGCCGTGATTTTTGATGCGGTTTGCAAGGCTTCACCATTACGAATCAAAACTCCAGCTTCAGCCGCTTTACCAACGCCAACCATTACCGACATCGGCGTCGCAAGCCCAAGCGCACAAGGACAGGCAATAATGAGTACCGTCGTCGCCGATATAATGGCGTAGGCGATTACGGGCTCTGGCCCAAAGTTCAACCAAATTAAAGCGCTGGTTACTGCAATAATCATCACAACAGGCACAAAATAGGCGGAAATAATATCCGCCATACGACCAATCGGCGGCTTTGAGTTTTGCGCACGTTTCACCATATTAATAATCTGCGCCAGCGCAGTATCTTTACCAACCCGAGTCGCTTTAAATAAGATAGAGCCTGTTTTATTAATGGTACCCGCGACGACTTCTGCGCCGACTATTTTTTCTACCGGCATAGGTTCACCCGTCAGCATCGATTCATCAATCGCGGTATGACCTTCAATCACTTTGCCATCCACAGAAATCTTTTCACCGGGACGAACACGCACTACATCGTTCAGCAGCACTTGATCAATAGCGATATTCACTTCGATACCATCACGGAT
>JAWUXY010000045.1:0-25836 GCA_034111105.1 Bermanella sp.
TCTACTTGATAAAGTGCTCGTTCAAATAAACTCGACCAGGTTCTGGTTGGCCAAGCTTGTGCCATAGCCAGAAGGGTAATGTTATCGCGGGCTTCTTTTGCATTCGATTGGTAATTTTGACCGGTTGGGCTTTTGGTCACCGAGGTGAATACCTGTAGCGCTACATTGCCTTTGACTAAACGCGGGAAATCAACATGGCCATAGTCCTCTTGCTCAAGCAGGTCGCGGTCCCATAATAATGAGTCGGTATGCCAATCGCCAATGACCAGCTCATCATGCAAAGCTTGAGCAGCTTGTGAAACAGGCCAAGGCGAGTGGGGTTTTACAATGTTCATTGATTGCTCCACATAAGGGGGAGCAATATACAAAAAAGCAGCAACGAGTAAACAAAGACCGATTAGGGCGCTGATTATTATTTTCATGTTGAGCTCTTTTATATTGTGTTAGTGCTTAATTAAAGAAAGCGCCCTGCGCTGGCGACAATAATCGTCACAAGTCCGATCACTAAATTAACCCCTACCATTTTGCGAATGGTATTTAGCTGCGCCGCTCCAGCAGCCCAGTCTTGATTATCAACCGCGGCTTTTAAACGTTTAAACGGTGCAAAAAAGAGATGGCCAAATATCGCAAACATAATGTAGCCCAGTAGCAGCATAATATGAACATGTACGCCAACCAGTTTCATGCCGCCGAACATGGCGATCATGAAGTGACCGCTTAATATTAAGACGGCGATGGCTAATAACACCCATTTAAAGAAACGTTCAAATACACCTCGCCAAAGAGTGAGTCGTTGGGCGGGTTCTAATACGTCAGCAGCAACAGGACGCAAGCATAGGTAAGCGAAAAACATCCCGCCCACCCAAATACATGCGGCTAAAATGTGTAAGCTAATTGCAATGGCCATGGTCTTTCCTTAAATTGAATATTATTGATGGCGCAATAGTGTCTATTATTGTGCCTTGGGGCAAGGCTCTGGGAACGTTCATGTGATTAAATGTTCATATGCTGGATGATAAATAGGAGAAAAGAGATGCTAAAACGAATTGGCTACATGGGATTGTTGCTTGCGTTGACGGGGCTGGTGGGGTGTTTTCCGACTGACGATATTCAAATACACACACAAGCTCAAGGCGAAGTGGCTTTAAAGGCTGACCAGTACTCTGTGCAGGTCGGGTTTTCAGCACAGGCTAAAACCAGCGAAGCGGCTTTGGCTAAACTGAATGCCAATCTTGCAGACTTTTTAACATGGAAAAAAGCCTCAGGCTTTAATGTTGTGACGCAAAATGAATCGGTACAGCCTATGTATCACTACCCAAGGGATAGTCAGCGTGAATTAACCGGTTACCAAGCTCAACATAGTTTTAATGTTAAAGGGTTAAGCTTAATTCAGTACGACGATACCATGAAAAAACTGACACGCTTAAAACCTGAATCACTGTATCAAGGTGGTGTCGGTGTGGGGGATGCGATTCGTAAAAAAGCAGAGCAGCAGGCTTATGAATTGGCGTATGCCGCAAACAGAGAAAAGCTTAAAACATTAACCGGTTTGGCTAATTTGTGCTGGCCAAAAGTAAAAGATATTAGAGAGTATACAAACTCCCACGGTGGCCCTCGCGTTATGATGATGGAGGCCAAATCGGCCCCAGTGGCCAATGAACATACCATTTCGGTGCGCTTAGAAATCATCTGGCAAGCAAGCGGCTGCTAGTCAACGGGCTCGGCTATGTTTTGAAAGTAGGGGTTTGCCACCCCTGTTTCACAAAATTGCTTAAGCTGTGTCATCAGGCTGCCCCATGTGCTGTTGCATAAAGGGAATAGGCCATCGTCTCTTTGCCAATTCATGTGTTTGAAATCAAGCACACAGGTATTGCCCTCTGCTAAGCTGATTTCCCACCATAGCTCTGTGCCTAGCCATTCTTCTGGGCCACCAATGCACTGCCAAAAGACACGCTGATTAGGCAAGAGCCGTGTGGCTTCCATGGTGAAATGGGTTTGGTGATTATCAAACCAAAATGTGCAATGACCCCCTTCGTGACGGGCGGTATCGCATGTGTCGGTCCACCAGCCTTTGATGCCTTGGTTTTGTGTGATGGCATCATAGACGGTAGCAGGGCTGGCCTCGATGAGAACCTGATGTAAGCTGTCTGCCATGACTTACCTCATATGTTGGTGGTCAAAAAAACAACAGTTAGTCATTTTATGCAAAATACTGGCCATTATTTGTACAGCGCGCGTTTGGCAATTGTTAAGGGATCTCCTAGAGTAAAACGCATGGACTTTGCTGGCCGTGTAACGTACAATGCGCACCTAATTTGCACAGGTAGGCCGATGCTTGATTAAGCGCCTCACCTCCAGCCAAAGATATAATTTCAAAGAGCGGGATAGGGTTAAACCTTTGTCCCGCTTTTTTGCGACTTGTCCACTTGCATTGTCACGAGGAAGAAGCCTTGTCTAAGTCAGCTATTCTTGCGCTCGAAGACGGAAGTATCTTTAAAGGAACCGCCATTGGAGCGGATGGGGAATCTGTTGGTGAGGTTGTTTTTAACACCTCCATGACAGGTTACCAAGAGATTCTGACCGACCCTTCGTATTGCCGCCAAATTGTTACTCTTACTTATCCACACATTGGTAATTATGGCACCAATGATGAAGACGCCGAATGCGATCGCATTTGGGCCGCCGGATTAGTGATTCGCGATCTCCCTCTCGTTGCTAGTAATTTCCGAAGCACACAAGCCCTTGATGATTATCTAATTGAACGTAATGTTGTTGGTATTTCCGACATCGATACTCGTCGTTTGACGCGTATTTTACGTGAGAAAGGCAGCTTGAGTGGTTGCGTGATGGCCGGCGATGACATCGATGAAGCGCGTGCACTAGAGGCTGCAAAAAGTTTTGCTGGCCTAAAAGGCATGGACTTAGCCAAAGAAGTGACCACAGATAAAAGCTACCCTTGGAAAGAAGGCAGCTGGCAGCTTGGCCGTGAGCCCGGCAAAGGTCACGAAGACGTAACGGATACGCCATTTAAAGTTGTCGCTTACGATTACGGTGTTAAGCGTAATATTTTACGCATGCTGGCGGATCGTGGTTGTGACCTTACGGTTGTACCTGCACAAACCCCAGCAAGTGACGTTTTAGCCATGAACCCAGATGGCGTGTTTTTGTCAAATGGCCCTGGTGACCCAGAGCCGTGTGATTACGCCATTGCTGCGATTAAAGAATTGTTAGAAACCGATATTCCGGTATTCGGTATTTGTTTGGGCCATCAACTATTGGCGTTAGCCAGCGGTGCACAAACATTGAAAATGGGTCATGGCCACCACGGTGGTAACCACCCAGTGCAAAACCTAGACGATAAGACGGTACTCATTACCGCACAGAACCACGGTTTTGCGGTAAGCGAAGAAGGCCTACCCGCTAACTTACGTGTGACACATAAGTCACTGTTTGATGGCACAACGCAAGGTATTCATCGCACTGATAAGCCAGCGTTTAGCTTTCAGGGACACCCTGAAGCCAGCCCAGGTCCACACGATGCAGCGCCATTGTTTGACCATTTCATTGAATTAATGCAAGCCCGCAAAGCTTAATAATTGGAGATATAACCATGCCAAAGCGCACGGACATAGAAAGCATTCTAATTATCGGCGCGGGCCCAATCGTAATCGGTCAAGCATGTGAGTTTGACTATTCCGGTGCCCAAGCCTGTAAGGCCCTTCGTGAAGAAGGCTACAAAGTTATTCTGGTGAACTCTAACCCAGCCACCATCATGACTGACCCATCCATGGCCGATGCCACCTACATCGAGCCAATTACCATTGAGTCAGTGACGAAAATTATCGAAAAAGAACGCCCAGACGTTTTATTGCCAACCATGGGCGGTCAAACCGCACTGAACTGTGCATTGGGTCTTGAGGCCGCTGGCGTACTTGAAAAGTACGGCGTTGAAATGATCGGTGCAAATGCCGATGTGATTGACAAAGCAGAAGATCGCAGCCGCTTTGATAAAGCCATGAAAAAAATTGGTTTGGATTGCCCGCGTGCGGGTATTGCTCACACCATGGCAGAAGCATGGGAGGTTCAAAAAGGCCTTGGTTTCCCTTGTATCATTCGTCCTTCTTTCACCATGGGTGGTACCGGTGGTGGTATCGCGTATAACAAAGAAGAGTTCGAAGAAATCTGTACTCGTGGTTTGGACTTATCCCCAACCAGCGAATTGCTAATCGATGAATCATTAATCGGTTGGAAAGAATACGAAATGGAAGTGGTGCGTGACAAAAACGACAACTGCATTATCGTGTGTTCGATTGAAAACTTTGACCCAATGGGTGTGCACACGGGTGATTCAATTACCGTGGCACCTGCTCAAACATTGTCAGATAAAGAATTGCAAATCATGCGTAACGCCTCGTTGGCAGTACTGCGTGAAATCGGCGTAGAAACCGGCGGTTCAAACGTACAGTTTGGTATTAACCCAGTTGATGGTCGTATGGTGGTCATTGAGATGAACCCGCGTGTATCGCGTTCATCAGCATTGGCATCTAAAGCGACTGGTTTCCCGATTGCAAAAATCGCAGCCAAGCTTGCCATCGGTTACACCCTTGATGAATTGCAAAACGATATTACAGGTGGTCGTACCCCTGCGTCGTTTGAGCCTTCAATCGACTACGTTGTTACAAAAATTCCTCGTTTCACTTTCGAGAAATTCCCACAAGCGGATGCGCGCTTAACCACACAGATGAAATCTGTCGGTGAAGTGATGGCCATTGGCCGTACACAGCAAGAGTCATTGCAAAAAGCATTACGCGGTTTAGAAGTGGGTGCCACAGGTTTTGATCCGATCATCGACATTAAATCGGAAGGCGCGAAAGAAAAAATTATCTCTGAATTAAACACCCCAGGGGCTGAGCGCATTTGGTACATCGCGGATGCGTTCCGTATTGGTATGACACTTGAAGAAATTTTCGATTGTTGCGCCGTTGACCCTTGGTTCTTAATTCAAATTGAAGACTTGCTAAAAGAAGAAGCGAAAGTAGCTGAAAGCTCGCTTACCTCTTTAAGTGCTGATCGGATTTACCGCTTAAAGCGTAAAGGCTTCTCTGATGCGCGCTTGTCTACGTTATTGGGTGTGAGCGAAAAAGCGTTCCGGAAACATCGCCAAAAGTTAAACATTCGCCCTGTGTATAAGCGCGTTGATACATGTGCAGCTGAATTCGCAACCGACACGGCGTACATGTACTCGACGTACGAAGAAGAGTGCGAAGCAAACCCGACTGATCGCGATAAAATCATCGTGCTAGGTGGTGGCCCTAACCGTATCGGACAAGGTATCGAATTCGATTACTGTTGTGTGCACGCGGCGTTTGCGGCAAAAGAATTAGGCTATGAAGCCATCATGGTTAACTGTAACCCTGAGACGGTTTCAACCGATTACGATACCTCTGATCGTTTGTTCTTCGAACCGGTTACCCTTGAAGACGTACTAGAAATCGTCGACAAAGAAAAACCAAACGGTGTGATTGTTCAATACGGTGGCCAAACGCCACTTAAATTGGCTGAAGAATTAGAAGCGGCTGGCGTACCGATTATTGGTACCTCACCAGAAGCCATCGACCGTGCTGAAGACCGTGAACGTTTCTCTAAGATGATTCAGCGTTTAGGTCTTAAGCAACCAGTTAACGCAACGGTCACGTCTACGGAAGAAGCCGTAGTGAAAGCCACTGAGATTGGTTACCCATTAGTGGTTCGCCCATCTTATGTTCTAGGTGGTCGTGCGATGGAAATTGTAAACAACGAAGACGCCCTTCGTCGTTACATGACCACAGCAGTGAAAGTGTCTAACGACTCGCCCGTATTGCTTGATTACTTCTTGAACCGTGCGGTTGAAGTGGATATCGATGCCATCTGTGATGGTGAGCAAGTGGTGATTGGTGCGATCATGCAGCACATTGAACAAGCGGGTATTCACTCTGGTGACTCGGCCTGTTCATTACCGCCTTACAGCTTGCCTCAAGATGTACAAGATGAAATGCGTGCGCAAGTGGCTGCTATGGCGCTTGAGCTTGGTGTAGTTGGTTTGATGAATACCCAGCTAGCTTGGCAAGACGGTGAAATCTACGTGATTGAGGTTAACCCTCGTGCATCTCGTACCGTACCGTTTGTGTCTAAGTGTATTGGTACATCATTGGCTGCGATTGCAGCGAAAGTGATGATGGGTAAATCATTGGCAGAGCTTGGCTTTACCAAAGAAATTATTCCACCTTACTACTCTGTAAAAGAAGCGGTATTCCCGTTTAATAAGTTTCAAGGTGTTGACCCAATTCTTGGGCCAGAAATGAAGTCTACTGGCGAAGTCATGGGCGCAGGCGAAACCTTCGGTGAAGCCTTCTTCAAAGCACAATTGGGTGCGGGTGAAGTCTTGCCTACTGAAGGTAACGTGTTTATTTCTGTACGTGATGCCGATAAAGAAGGCGTTATCGATGTAGCAAAAGGCCTTTCAGCCCTTGGCTTTAATTTGATGGCGACCTCTGGTACGTTCAAAATATTGGACGCAGCCGGCATTGACGTTAAGCGTGTGAATAAAGTGAACGAAGGTCGTCCACACATTGTGGATATGATCAAAAACGATGAAATCGCCATGAGCGTGAATACCACAGAGGGCCCAGTGGCCATTGCGGATTCGGCTGCGATTCGTCGTAGTGCATTGCAGCACAAAGTTTACTACACTACCACGCTAGCCGGTGCAGAAGCCGTAGTGAAAGCGTTAGAGTCTGACGGCCTACAAACGGTTCGTCGTTTACAAGAGTTGCATGCAACCATCAAGTAAACGTAAGCTTTGATGTTAGAATAAGGGCCTTATGGCCCTTATTCGCGTTTTAGGCACTTACGTTTTAAGTGTTTATGTTTGGGGTCTCGTATTTTTTATAAGATCCATTGATAGCCCGATTTGATTGCATCCATGTTTACCACAGTCGCATACATGCAGTGAGAATAAGAAAAGGGGTTAAGGTGTTGTGAAGCAGTAAGAGTCACCACTTTAATCACTCGCCTTTTAATAGGAGTGAATATGCAAAAAGTACCCATGACCGTACAGGGCGAAAAAACCCTACGTGCCGAATTAGAGCAATTGAAAAAAGTTGAACGCCCTAAGATCATTAAAGAAATTGCCATCGCACGTGAACACGGTGATTTAAAAGAAAACGCTGAATACCATGCCGCTCGCGAACAGCAAGGTTTCATCGAAGGTCGTATTCAAGACATCGAAGGTAAACTTTCAAATGTGCAGGTGATTGATATCACGACTATGCCAAAAAACGGTAAGGTTATTTTTGGCACAACCGTTTCGTTGATTAACGTTGATACTGACGAAGAAAAACAATACCAAATCGTTGGTGAAGATGAAGCCGATGTACCAAAAGGTAAAATCAGTTCAGGCTCACCAATCGCGCGTGCACTGCTTGGTAAAGAAGAAGGCGATGTCGTCGTGGTTAAAGTGCCTAATGGTGAAATTGAATACGAAATTGACCGCGTGCAGTATATTTAATTTTCGCGTTTAATTAGCCATAAAAAAGCCCAGTTTAGCTGGGTTTTTTTATGGCTAGGGGCCTATAAAATTTCAAATTCAATTCTGTCCAAATCCCCAGCTTCATCTAATACAACCAATTCATGGATCCCTTTTTGGCTGATGGCGATAGGATAAGCATGCCCTTGTAGCGAGCTGCCCACATACCGTCCGTTAAGGTACCAATCTAATGTCCCTTGCCCTCCCAATGCTGACAAGTTGAGCTCTAGCGTCGTACTTGTATCGGGTAATCTGAACTTGCTGTTGTTTTCAATGCTATTAATAGCCAATGGCCTAATGGATATGGTTGGCGGTGCTTGGCAAGCCGGATCGAGTTTTGGCAATTGATTATAAAACCAAAACTTATGATGAATCCAAGGCTCGCTGACACGTGGCCAAATGGCAATGGCGCGTTTAACGCTGGCATCAACATGACAATTTTTATCCACAAGTTTATTGTTTTTGGCATTTACCCAAATGTTGTAAGGGTTAGGTCGCCAATGCTCCATACCTGGCTCGGGTAAGGTAGGCGGAACTTTCATTTGATCGACCCATGCCTGTTTTTTTCTATGGCATAACGGTGCAGGTGTTTTCGATTCTAATAAACCTAAAGGCCAGCAAATGTGTTGCAGGCTGACTTTAGGAGGACTTTTTATACTTTGCCTTCTGCCGGGTAAGTTTGCAAATACGTCAAATAAAATGGGGGATGCCGTAGCGGAACCAAAATGCCCAGGTACGGGAGTGCCGTCTGGTCGTCCGACCCAAACACCCATGGTTATATCTTTGCTGACACCAATGGCCCATGCGTCTCTGTAACCAAAGCTGGTGCCTGTTTTCCATGCAATGGGATTTGTATCATTAAAAAATACAGGGCTATGTAATTGATCCGGTCGTGGCGCGCTGGATAGCATTTTATACGTAATCCAACTTGCTTCTTTTGATAATAAATATCGGCTAGCACTCAGTGTGGATGCCTGTCGTAATCGTGGCGTCACAACTTGGCCGTTATTGGCAAGGGCCGAATACAAGCTGACTAAGTCAAATAGTGAACTGCCCGCACCGCCAAGCGCTAAACTTAAATTGGGTTGCCCTGGTACTTCTAAGGTCACGCCTGCATTTTTTAAGCGCCCATAAAAATTGTCTGGGCCTAATGTTTCCAATACTTGCACAGCTGGCAAGTTTAATGATTTTTGCAACGCAGCAGTGGCACTAACTGGGCCGCTAAAGCGATGGTTAAAATTTTCTGGACGATAAGGGCTGTTATAGCGCGGTGTGTCGAGTAACAAACTATGGCTGTGAATCAGGCCATCTTCGATTGCCATGCCGTAAACAAATGGTTTTAGGGTTGAGCCGGGTGAGCGAATGGCGCGCACCATGTCAACATGACCAAAGCGTTCGGTATTATTAAAATCCGATGAGCCAATGTACGCTTTCACTTCATGGTTCGCATTGTCGATTATTAAAACCGCCATAGAGGTTTTATCAGGCAGTAATTCGCTTTTATCTTTTACGTAACTTTCGATGGCGCTTTGCAAGTCTAGGTTAAGGGTGCTGTGGATGACCTGTTCATTAGGGTAAGTTGATATTAACGCCCTCGAAAGAAGCGGGGCATATTGAGGGCGTTTTGGTGAGTAGGCTAAAACAATTTCATGCTGAGCAATCGCTATTCGTTCTTTAGACCAAGTGCCTTGAGTATTAAGACGCTTTAGCACCTTGTTGCGTTCTTTTTGTGCGCGACCTGGGTAGCGGTCAGGGCGATAGCGGGACGGTGCTTGCGGCAGCACGGTTAAGAGTGCCGCTTCTGCATCGGTTAGTTCATTGGCGTTTTTATCTAAGTAGGTTCGGCTGGCCGCTTGTATGCCTTCTATGGTTCCACCAAATGGTGCGTTGTTTAAGTACAGTTCTAAAATTTGTGTCTTAGAAAAATGCCACTCTAATTGCAATGCTCTAAGCGCTTGCAATAACTTTCCGCTGAGGCTTTTTTCATGTGGGTAAAAAATGCGTGCCACTTGCATCGTAATCGTACTGCCACCGGACTGAATACAATTGCACGTTATGTTTTGGATAAACGCTCGTATTAGCGCGTATGGGTCAATGCCCAGATGGGACCAGAATCGTTGATCTTCATATTCGACCAATGCTTCGATGTAATTTTTCGATACTTGTTCAATCTTAACTGGATGGCGCCATACACCATTGTGATCAGCAAATGCGCGCAGCAACCGACCTTGTTCATCGGTGACAATACGAGAAAAGCGGCTTGGGTGATCAAGCTGGTCGAGTGGGAACAGTAAATCGAGTGATTTTAATGTGCATAACATGCCTCCTATGATTAATAGGAGGCATTGCCATTTTTTCATACGTTTAATAAAGCGAAGGACCACTGTTTAATGATCACTGATTAATCGTGATAACAGGTATTGTGTTGCCGATGGCATAGCGTTCTGGATCATACATATCTTCAGCATAAGACGCGGGCACAAGATAAGTGCCGGGTGTGACGGCTCTTGCTAAATAAAACACGGTTGCGCGTTTGTTCCAGCCAATATTAATCGCGGCAACATAACGGTCGTCACGGAATTCTTGGTGGACAATATCGGTGTCACTTAAATATTGCTCAATGGGTTTGTTGTTGATGGTTAAATCATTAATAGACGCAGAATGCGCTAGGTTTTGATTCTCAAGCTCTAAACCGGCTGGTAATAAATCAACCAGCATTAAGTCAGGCATGCGTTTATGGGTTGCAACATCGACAGCGACTAATACAAGGTCACCCACAGTAAGAGAAGACGGGTTAAGCGCCTTACCTTTCGTGTCGTAATAACGGCGCTTAATTGAAATGCCTTTATCGTCAACGCTCTTAGGCGCTTTTGTTTGATAACCGGAATATACAACACTGGCATAAAGTGGACTGTCGGTGCGATTCGTTATGGCGATACCATTTGTTAATTCATTACCTTGGTGAAACTTCGACATTAAACCTGTGTGTTTGATGCTTTGCATGGCGGATGCAAAACGAATATCCGCTTCCCATTGTTTGTTGCTTCCTGTTTGTAGCGCCAAGCCTGCAAGGTAAAGTGCATTGCGCTCTTGTGTGCTTAGGTAGTTTCGCTCTTTTAACAAGCCAGCCAATTCAATGGAGTAATCAAATACTTTATCGGTCTCTAATTTGTGGCGAGTTAATAAATGAATGGCCAACGCAATATCGCGTATTTGACTGCCATAATCCCCAAGGTAGTAAGATGATCTTGCTTCTTTGGTAAAGGCTTGGGCTAATATTTTATTACCGTTTTCACTATCACCTTGATTATGCAAAGCGATACCAAGATGTATTAGCGGCAAAAGACTTTGGCTGTGACTGGTTGAATCCATTAATTGTCGTAAGTGTCCTAGGCTTGCTTTGTTGTGACGTGATAATACATAAGCGGCATAAGAGCGGTAGGCAAATTGATAGTGCTCAGGTTTTTCGGTCCAGCGGGTTGCATAACTCGATGAGTTTCGTAAGTAATCGCCCAATTTACGCATGGTGGTGTCATACATATTTGATGGCACATCAAAACCTTGCTGGCGGGCATCGGTTAAAAAGTCACCAGCATAAGCGGTTAACCAATGTTGCTCATCTTTATCTGTGTTTGACCATAAACCAAATGCACCGTTACTTTTTTGTTTTTTAAGTATGCGGTCAATCCCGGCTGCGACATTTTGAGCAGGTGTTTTGTTGGTTGGATTTTTTAATTCTAACTGCTCAAGGGTTTTCTCATTGGTAAATACCCAAGGATATGTACTACTCGTGGATTGCTCTAAACAACCATACGGGTAATGCAATAAATTTTCTAATTGGCTTCGAATTTGTAAGTCGACAAAGTTAGAGGCACTCATGCTTGCTTGAATAGTGCCATCAATGTAGTCGGCCATTTCGCTTTCAGGTACGGATAGCGACTCGTTTTCTTTTAATACTTTCTTAATGTTTTTAGTAATAGCTGGGTAGGCAGAGCGAGCATTAAGTTTCCAGCTGCGTTGTATCGGGTACTCGTCCATGCCTTCGATAGTTAAATTAATGTCAGACTGAGCATCCGTGCCATCTATGTTGATTGGGTAAAGTAATGTTTGCTTGGTTTTATCGTCAATCACAACTTGTTTGGTATCTTGAGGTTGTGAAATAGGATTAGACGTTGTCAGGCTCACATTTAAGGTTTGTTTTTCACCACTTAAATTGTTGATATCAAGTGCTAGGGTTGAGGTGTCGCCCCAAGCCACAAACCGTGGCATAGAAAGTTGTGTGACCAATGGCGCTGCCACGATCACTTCTTGTTCGCCATTGCCGAAGCTGTCATCTGTAAATGCGATGGCCATGAGTTTTAAGCGGCCGTTAAAATCAGGTAAGTTCAATGGGATGTTGGCTTTACCATCTTTTACGCTGACTAAACCTGAGAATAACGATACGATTTGAACTTCTGACTGGGCTTGTTTACCGCCACGGCTGACATCACTGGCATCGCCGCCCCAACGTTGTTTGGCTAAAGGGTTGTCGTTAAGTTTAATTAACTTGTTGTACATATCGACGGAATCAGGGTTATAACGTCTTTGTTCAAAGAAATATTTCTGAGGCTCTGGTGTTTTGTAATTGGTAATATTAAGAATACCCACATCAACCGCAGCCAGTGTTACCCAAGCGTCTTTGACAGCTTCTTTTTTGTTATCAATGTCTTTAAATATATTTAAGTTTAAATCGACAGATTGATTCGGCAACCATTTTTCTGGCGCATCAAACTCTACTTTAAGGGTTCGATTACTACGATTAAGGGGCAAGTGAGTTAAACCAAATGATCGAGTTGGTGTGATTTTCTTTTCTTGATTAGCGGCTTGTATGTGAACGGCCGAGATATAAATATCATGTCGGTTCCACTTTTCACTGATTGGAATTTCAATCTTTTTGCCTTCCTTAGGGACGTGTAAACGTTTGCTCCAAAGAGATTTGTCAGCTTCTACCACAATAATGGTTTCACCAGAAGACGGCGGCACAATATTTAATATGGCAGTATCACCTGACTTATAATTTTCTTTATCTAACGCAAGTGTGACCACATCAGGCTTTGCCGATTGCCCGTTAGAATCATTGTCTCGCCACCAGCTATACCAGTTATTACCGGCTCTAAACTTAAAGCTGGTTATGTATCCTGTTTCAGGATCACTGATTTCCAAACGGTATTGGCCGTATTCAACGGGTAAATTAATGGTGGTGGTTGCGTTTGATTGAATGCTAGAGCTGCTGGTGATTTCAGGGAATTCTTTTTCTGTGTATTCATAGTGCCAGCCCTGATGAGAATTATATTCCCAATAATAACGGCGATCCTCACGAATAAGCGTGATACCTAAATCGCTAGCGGCGAGTTTTTTCTCGCTGTTATCCGTTTTAATAATTTCGAACATGGCTTGGCCATTGGCAGGTGCATACTCGTTAAATAACGGACGAATACCAACGATGGCTTTTTCAGGTAAAACAACGGCGGTATGTTTACGTGTAATCGGTCGGCCACCACTTTCATATAAGCTGGCAAAAACGTTAACCGCTAAAGGTGACTTGGCACTTTGCCAGCGGCTAGGAATGGTTAACGTCTTTTTGCCGTCAATGTCCATTTTTTCGTTTTCATGTTTAAACGAATCATTCCATTGGGTTTCTTTTATGTGGCCAAAATTGAATTTCTTGTAGGCTTCAAATGGATGAGGGTTAAGGCTCACTTTAATATTGGCATCTAAGCGATTGCCAGAGGCGGGAGCGCCATATAAATACTCACCCAAAACAGGCACGTTTATTTCTTGCTTGGTATTAAAAACTTGAGAAACGCTGTTGTCAGGATTGAATGTAAGTTTTAAACGCTCAGGTAAAAATTCTTCTACCTTAAATTGATACGTCACTTTCTTTTTGCTGATCCCTGCGACCTCAAGTGTCCAATTGCCCACTTTTGCGTTCTTATCCACGGTATATGTAAATTCATAAAACCCCTTTTTGCTTGGCTTCCAGCTGAATTCTTTGGCTACTTGACCTGTAGGTTGCTTCAGTTTTGCTTTGAGTGGTGTGTTACGTGATAACTGACCATCGAAGTCACGTAACAGCGCATTGAAATTAACGGTGTCACCTGGGCGATATAAATCTCGTTCAGAATAAATAAAGAGTTCGTTTTCTTGATAAGGACGTTTACCTAAATCAAATTCGGATAAATCCAGAGCTGCTTGTTTAATTGGCAAGATTGAATATGAATCTTGATATTGGGCAATTAAATAACGAGCACTTGATTTTATATGATAATAATTAGCATGCCCGCCATCTTTTGTGATCGCGCTTTTCAAAATATTGCCGCGATAATCCACAACTTGTAATTTGACATTATCAATAGGTTCGGCTGACTTAATGCTATTAACATAAACATCCATACCTACTTGGTATCGACGCACGTGAATACCTAAATCCGTAATCATAAAATAAGTAGTATGGCTGTTGTTTTTGTAGGTGCCGGGAATATCCATAATCGCTACATATAAACCGGGCTTGTTGAGTTCAGCAATGGTTGAAATAGGAATATTAAACTCACGACGTTTGTTTGCTTGTGCAGGTAATTCAAAGCGACCGCTGTAAACAAACTCTCCAATTTCTGAAATCTGTTGTAGCTGGTATTGTCCGTGTTGTTGACGCTCACCTAAAATATCGACAACAAGGGCGGTGTCTTTTGTGTTAATACGGTGGAAGTTGATATTAACTTCTGGGATATTAACAGTGGTGACAGGTAGGCCAGTGTGTAAATCGAGTGGTAAAAAATGCCCTGTTGATGAAAAGCTAATGGTGTCTTGTACATTACGGGTGGTAATGGTTTCTGATTCGTCATTTTTAAGGGATTGCCCTAAAGCCGATGTGAGATGCCAATCAACAGAGACGGTATATTTTGTATTGGGTGAAATGGCTTCAAAGTATGCGATTTTACCTGAATCAGATAACACCCATGAGCTATTGATGAGCCCATTTTCACCTTTAACCGATAAGTATTTAGCAAAGTTATCGGCAGGATTTATGGGCACTGAAAATGTAACCGCAAGTGAATTGCCGCCATCATAAGTTCGTTCAGAAATATCAGAAACGCTAAAAACCACATTCTCATAAGACGTTTTAATCTTCTCTAGATTAAACGTAGGGTCAGCGACTGTTTGGCTGGCGGTGGATTCTGGATGAGAGGCCTGGGCATTATCGGCTTTGTTAGGCTCGAGTGTTGACGCAGCACTCTTATCGGTGTTGTTAAGTGACGCCGTATCTGACTCATTTGTGTCATTACTGCACCCTTGAAAAAGCACCAGCATAATAGCCAATGCGCTTATTCTTCTTAAGTGATTCATCCCTGATAAGCCTTTAAACGATAAAAAAGGGGCTCATTCTATACAAGAGCCTAGGCGGACTCAATCGGTCTTACGGGTATTTTCCTGTGATGAGACGCAAGCACTGCGCTTATAACTTTGTAACTATTTATGTGGGGAGATGTTAAAATTTCAGCTTGTTTTGCCATCGTATTGTGTCATTAAAGGCGTTTAACAGGTGATGAGCAATAACATGAGCGGCAGACCCCAAGCCCGGCCAAATTGGGCTTTTTATATTTCTATTTAGAATGATAGGCAAAGTTGTATGTCGTTAGAATTCAATGAGCAGCAACAAGCAATGTTCGAAAGCTTGCTTCAAGCACGTCGCGATGTGCGTGGTAATCACTTTTTATGTGATGAGCCTGTCAGTGATGACGAAATTCAGCGAATATTACAGGCCGCGATTTGGGCGCCATCGGTTGGCTTTTCACAGCCTTGGCGGTTTGTTGTCATTCGTGATGCACTTATTAAACAACAAGTGGCTGAGAGTTTTGCTAAAGAAAATAAAAAAGCCGCTCATTTATTCGATGAAAAACAACAGCAATACCAACAACTAAAATTAGAAGGCATTCATGAGGCTCCTGTTAATATCGCGGTGTTTTATGAACCATTAGATTCTCCCGTATTAGGCCAAACATCGATGCAAGAGATGGGCGAATACAGTGTGGTGTGTGCCGTGCAAAATATGTGGTTGATGGCGCGTGCCATGAATATTGGCATGGGGTGGGTAAGTATTTTGAACCCAGGTGATGTTAACCATGTTTTATCCGCACCAGACCACAATAAGCTGGTGGCGTATTTATGCGTGGGTAAGGTTGATCAGTTTTTAGATCGCCCAGAGCTTGAGCAGTTAAAGTGGGAGAAGACAAAGGCATTAGATAGTGTCGTGAGTTACGACGGGTTTTAATAATCGATACTCAGAAATTACCTCCCTCAAATATATGTTTTTTTAAATAAACCAATTGGTTGTTCAATTGGCTTATTTAAAATGTTTATGGGTTTAGGTTTATTCCTCTTTGTACCAAATATCATCACCGCCTAAAAATTCATTACTGCGTTTTTCTGCGGTGCTGCCATCGTTACCTTCGCCGCCTTCACCTGAGGCCAAATGCAGTTGATTATTGGTGACAATCTTAGCTAAATAATACTGTGTAGAACTTACTTCAATATAATCAAATTCATATGCGTCGCCGCCATTAGCATCTTTGACTAAGTTACCAATTTTAACGGTGCTTTCATCTGGCCCCCAAGTGTCATCTTGAGTGGTGCAGTTTGTATCAGAGTATTCAATACCTGTATTTATAATTTTTGTTTCACTAAACTCAAATGTGCTAACAGATGAAAGAAAGTTAGAACCGGTGTTACTTTCATCTCTACAGTTGGTCGTCCATTTACCTTGCAGAAGATCAATAAAAGCTTGCTCGGTATCAGAAGGGGTGTCGGTATCCGAATCTGATCCACAGCCACTTAATAGCAGCAAACCGAGAATAGAAATAATAATGAGTTTCATTTTGCGGGCCTTTGAGAAATAACGGAGGGACCTCAAACATAAACGAAGGTGACGAAAAGCGCTATGACTCTGCGTGACAGAATACGAAGCCCCATCTGTGTAGACGAGGCTTGTTAAAAAACGGGTTTATATGCTCAACGAGCAGGAAGTGTAAATATGTAACTGTTTAAGTGAATAAGTGTTGGATTATTATAGGCTAGATTTAGATTATATATTCACAGACTCAAACGCGTCATCATCATCACTTTCAATTGCTTTCATTATTTTTTGTAACTTAAAGCGGGCTTCTTTGCGTTTTACGGCTTTGTTCCAGCGGTGCCTCTGAGTATCGTTTTCAATCACAAGTTCTGGTACTTGTGTGGTTTTACCATCTTTCATGCCCACCATGGTGAAAAAGCAGGTGTGGGTATGGCGCACGGTTTTTTCTTGAATGTTTTCTGCAATGACCTTGATGCCTATTTCCATTGAGCTGCGGCCAGTGTAATTCACCGTGGCAAGGCATGTGACCATTTCACCTATGTGAATAGGTTGCTTAAAAATCACATTATCGACGGATAAAGTAACCGCATAGTGACCGCTGTATCGCATTGCACAGGTGTAGGCGACTTTATCGAGCAACTTGAGCAGTTCACCGCCATGCATGTTGCCAGAAAAGTTGGCCATGGAAGGTGTAACCAGTTCGGTCATCTCGGTTTGGATAATCTGCCCCATTGCGACTCCATTATCATTGATGGTTTATTCGAGGTTTGCAAAACCACAGGGATAGGTGGCTTTGCAGGCTAGGGTTCTTGTGAAACCTTCGCGGCCTACGTGCTCGGTTTGCAAATAGTAATGGCGTTATAGCATAAAGCCTGCCAGAAATCGAAGAGGCACCGTTTATGGGCCTTAACATCCTATTTCGTCAGCGAGTATACACTTTTCGCGCCTACTTAGTGCGCATGAAGGCCTTCTGGTGGTCATATTTCGGTGCGCAAATTATATATAAACGGGCAAATAAAGCACGTCCCTTGGTCTAAACTGTAATAGCGAATACCGTTTGGAGATGCAATGAAACATCCGGGAAGTGTGGCATCTCACGATGTATCTCGTAAGCGTTTACTGGGCTTATATGGCCTAATCGCTGTATTTGGTGTCCTGCTGTTTGCTGTGAGCCTCTTTTTTCTTGTTTGGCAGAATATACATCAATCTAAAGTGGACTTTCGTCAGCTCGGTTTTAAGGTCAGTGAATCCCTTCAGCAAAGCTTTGTGATTAATGAAACCATCCTTGATGGCTTTGCCGCATTTTTAGCGGACGTTGGTATCCAAGAACCTTATCGTGCCCGCTTTTATAGTCGAACTATGATCGAGCGATACTCTAACCTTTATATGTTTCAAGCGGCTCAGCGAGTCAAAGGGGCCGATGTTGAAGCTTTTGAAGAAACGTTGTCGGATAACATGGGGGATGATATTTCCGTCAGGCGGTTCGAGTTTGGTCGAGGCTTGGTGGACGTGGACGTGGACGTGGACAAGCAAAGTAAGGGCTATTTCTACCCCTTGGTTTTTGTTGAGCCTGTCTTGAACAGTAGTATTAATATGCTGGGATTGGATATTTCCAGCATTCAGTTCGTGGAGGAGGCCATGGATGCCTCTTTAAGTTCAGGGCTCGCCAGTATCAGTGAGGGTTTTGAGTTGTTTGATGGCAACATGGCTTTTGTCATGATTAAACCGAGTTTATTACCAGAGCAAAAAGAGCCAGACCAATACGCCTTATTGGTGGTTAAAACGGAGGCGTTACTACGAGAAATTTCATTAGCTAAGCCCGGCCTTCAATTAGACGTACGTTATCAGACGCTTGCACCCATGGTTCAAAAGAAAACTCAGCCTCTGGCTGACTGGGAGTCGTTCATTTTCCCTAAATTAGAATATAAAAACAGTTTCACCTTAGGGCCTGGCAGGGTGAATATCAGGTTGAGTCAGCAGTTGGGTTTAGACAGCTTAAACTTGGGTGCTGTGATTTTCATCGTTTTAGTGTGCTTGTTCATTGGTTGGATGATGAGTCTGTTTTTACGCAATCATTATCAAGGGGAAGTCGATAAATTACATGCTAACAACAAGCTTTATCAGTTGGCGAATTATGATCGTTTAACGGGGCTAGCCAATCGACATTATTTTGAAGATTACTTAATTCGTTCCATTGCGACGAGTAAGCGACGAGGTGGGAAGATTGGCTTATTGTATGTGGACTTAAATGATTTCAAATCCATTAATGATACTTATGGTCATGCCACTGGAGACAAAGTGTTAACCATTACCGCGGCTATTTTATTAGACTGCATTCGCGTGGAAGACGTGGCGAGTCGCGTCGGTGGGGATGAGTTTGTCATTTTACTTGAGCACATTACAACGCTAGAAGACGCGCAAAAAGTCAGTACGCGTATTCATGACCAGATGGATGGTATTGAGTATGTTGATAATAAGTCGGTTAAGCTTTCAGCCAGCATTGGCTTTGCGATGTATCCAGATGAAGGTGAGACACTAGACCAATTAATGCATGCCGCGGACCACAATATGTATGCAGCCAAGCGGCGAGGTAAAGTGTTATCTATTAAAGATCATACTCAGCGTCGTACTTAAAGCGCCTGCTCAATCGCCTTAACGATTTCGTCACTTTGAGGCTCTTGCTTTGCACCAAAGCGCTGTAGCACATGGCCGTCTTTACTGATTAAAAATTTCGCAAAATTCCATTCAATATCATCGCCGTCTTCTACTAAAAAATCATAAAGTGCATGACGCTGCTCACCATTTACATCTACTTTTGTTGTCATAGGAAAGCTCACTGAAAATTTTGCACTGCAAAATTCAGCAATTTCGGCATTACTTCCAGGTTCTTGTAGACCAAATTGATTGCACGGTACGCCCAGTACAATAAGGCCCTTGTCTTTGTATTGTTCATACAACGCTTGTAGTCCTTTGTACTGAGGTGTTAGTCCACATTCGCTGGCGACATTAACCACTAATACGGTTTTATCTTTAAAGCTTGCTAAGTCTAATGGTTGCGAATTCAGACCATTAATTTTGATATCGTAAAAGCGTGTCATGGTGTTCTCCATTCGGTGTTACGCGCGCTGACGTGAGTGAGTACGTGTTCATATTTAGGGGTTAATACTTGCCAGTCATAATGGCATACATCCACTTGAGGGGGCAGCCCTTGTTCTTGCCATTCTTTGAGTTGCCTTACGATGATGTGTGCTTGTGTTTCTGTCGTTTCTTCATCGTATAAAGACGAGGTTGGAATCCACTCTGGGTAGGCCAAGCGATTGGGGGCCAGAGGAATACAGCCGTGAGCCGCGCCTTCTAATACCGCCAGTCCTTGAAATTCATGATGTGCAGTTGAGAGCACCACGTGGTGCTGAGCAAGTTGTGATAAATATTCTGCTTTGCTTTCGAAGGTGCCCATGTGCTTAACATTAGGCAAGGCTAACTCTTGTAATGCTTTAAATTCAGCTGGAATCGTTCGAAACGACATACCACAAATGGTGAATGCCATATTCAGTTGTGTTTGATGAGCATGTTGAATGAGGTTAACTAACGTGTCTGGGCCTTTATCGTATTCCCAGCGGTGATTCCAAATGATGTTTAGCGTCTCACCGGGTGTGAAATGCGTTGTGGGTATTGTGTGTGGCGTGTCAATTGGCACAGGCAATACATGCGATTTATCTGTGATACTTGTAATGGCACTTACAGGCGCGTGATCAGGTAAACGATTAAATAAATCGGTGAGCCCAGATAAAAAACTCTGTTGGTTAAAGTGACTGTTAAATAAAACAACGTCGGCACTGAGTGCGCTGTATAAATTCACCATTTTCGGCTCAATACTGGCGTGTTGCTGCGCACTTTTAGGGTATGCAAATTGGTTTTCATGAAAATACACAATGCTGGGTGTTGTTGCGAGATTGGGAACAAGCCCTTTTAGTGTGGCCAAATCCACCATGGAGGTTGCAATCACTAAATCAAAGGGCTGTTGTAATAATTCAGCGTGTTCGCCATAAGCAAAGCTCAAACCATTGCCACGAATACGCCAACTAAAAAAGCGACCAGGCAAAGTAAGGTAGCACCACTGATGATGCGGCAAGTGTGACATGAGGCCTTGGCACCACGATTTATGACTATCGGTGTCGTAGGCGCTGAGCAGTAAAATTCGCATAAAGGCCGCTGGTTATTTAAAAGAACTATTCTACCTAGTTCGCAGCTGTGCCAGCAAATGATTGAGTATCAGGCACAGGCTGCCTAAGATAAGGTAACTTTAACTTGACCGAACAAGTGAACACTGATTCACTTGTTGTGAATATAGGTTCATTTTATGGCGTATCGCCCAACCGAACAGACACAATCTAAAAAAGCAGGCACCCGCGAGCGGATATTAAAAGAGGCTCGCATGCTGGTGACACAAGGAGGCTTTGCCGCTGCCTCGGTGGCGCAGGTAGCCCGTCAAAGTGATATCGCAACGGGGACAATATACCGCCACTTTCCATCGAAAGCGGAGCTGGTGGCTGAAGTGTTTCGCCATGCCACTGCATTTGAGTTAGCCGCCGTTACACAAGCGACTCAAACGAAGGGAACGTATCGTGAGCGTTTACTCATTGGTGTTGAAACCTTTGCTGACCGTGCACTAAGAGCCCCGCGTTTGGCCTATGCACTAATAGCCGAACCGGTGGACCCACTGGTTGAAAAAGAGCGTTTAAGTTATCGCTTTGCTTATGCGGAGGTGTTTGAAGATTTAATCAGTGACGCCATGGCAGTCGGAGAGTTTGTTGCGCAAAACGCCAGCATCAGTGCTGCCGCGTTAGTGGGCATGTTATCAGAGGCATTGGTCGGGCCGTTAGCCCCGCAAATAGAAAGTTACGACGAACAAATTACACAGCGTGAAGCATTAACCGAAACAGAAAAACGCGCGCTGATCGCAGAAATAAAAGCGCTGGCCTTAAGGTCGGTGGCCGGTAACGTGTAGTACAGATCGCTGTACTCACTAACAGGAGTGCAGCATGAATCATTTTACGCAACCGAATATAAAAAATAGTGACGCCGCAGCGCTCAAAAATGTGAGCACGGGCGAAACCCATGATGTGTTTAATCAGCCCACAGCGTTAGATCCGTTTAATGCTTTTGAAGGGGACCAAGCGCTTCAACACTGGGTCACGACTTTTCAAGGTGATTGGCACAAAGACGTCATGAGTCACTACGGCGCGCGCGTAGGGTCCGACTTATTCGAAGCCGGTTTTGCCGCCAATAAATACAAACCTGAATTCAAATCCCATTCGCGTTTTGGCGAGCGCATTGATCAAGTGGACTTTCATCCGGCTTATCATTTACTCATGGAAGCGGCCATTGAGGCGGGGCATCACAGTCTACCGTGGGCACAAAAAAAAATGGGTGCCCATGTCGCTCGCGCCGCGATGGAATATATGCATAGCCAAGCGGACCCTGGTTCCGGTTGTCCGCTCACCATGACATTTGCGTCTGTGCCTGCGATTGCCCATCAACCTAATATTGCCAAGGACTGGTTACCAAAAATTACCGCTAATGTGTATGACCCGCGTAATGTGCCATTTTATGAAAAAAAGGGTTTAACCATTGGTATGGCCATGACAGAAAAGCAAGGTGGTTCCGATGTGCGTGCCAATACCACGCGCGCTACGGCTATTGATAAACATGGCCCAGGTGAAGCCTATGAATTAGTGGGGCATAAATGGTTTTGCAGTGCGCCCATGTGCGATGGCTTTTTAGTGTTGGCGTACACCGGATCAAAAGAGCAAGGCTTGTCATGTTTTTTATTGCCACGCTGGCGTCCTGATGGCCGCAAAAATGAAATGGTTATTCAGCGCATTAAAGACAAAATGGGCAATGTTTCGAACGCGTCAAGTGAAGTGGAATACCGCGGCGCGTTTGCATGGATGATTGGAGAAGAAGGTCGCGGCGTGCGTACGATTATCGAAATGGTTTCCATGACACGCTTTGATTGCATGGTGGGCTCAAGTGGGATTATGCGTCAGGCGTTAGCGCAAGCGGTGCACCACACATCTGGTCGAGCTGCGTTTGGTGCCAACTTACATGATCAGCCATTAATGCAAAATGTGCTGGCGGATTTAGCCATCGAGAGTGAAGCGGCGCTAGCGATCAGTATGCGCATTGCTCATTCGTTGGATGTATTACAGCAAGATGATGTCGACGCAGAAACTCTGGAGCAAGAGTCGAAGTTTTCTCGTGTTGCGACCGCCATTGGTAAATATTGGATTTGTAAGCGGGCGGCGCAATTCACTTATGAGTGCATGGAATGCATCGGTGGCGTTGGGGTTGTCGAAGATAATATTTTGCCACGCTTGTATCGTGAAAGTCCCATTAATGCCATTTGGGAGGGCAGTGGTAACGTGCAATGTCTTGATGTATTGCGAGCTATGCAAAAAGATAAAACGGTATTAGACGCATTTATGACGGAATTAAAAAAAGGCTTAGGTGTGTATCGTGTTTTTGATCAATACCTCGAAAACGTCAGTGACGAATTTAATGATCTCGTCAGTTTAGAATTCCGTGCGCGCAGTGTCGTGGAAAAACTGGCTCTCGCTTGGCAAGCCAGCACACTTATACAGTTTGGTGATGAATCTGTAGCATTTGGCTACGTGCATTCACGCTTGAATCAGTACGGGGGATATCACTATGGCACTTTGCCCAAAGAAGTGGATGTAAAAAGCATCATTGAACGCGCCCGCGCAAAGTAAGCCTATATTTCACCCAACAATACGCCCTAATAGTTCGCTATTAGGGCGTTTTTTATGCAATTAAAACAGGCGTTTGTTTTCTAATCAATTTAACAATGCCCAAGACAGCATGGCCTGTGCAGCCATTTGTCATCAACTCATCCACACACTTATGCACAGTATCTGTTGGTAAGTATTGTGTTGGGATAAGTTTTGTTGGTAAATGCATGAGTTAGCCCCAAGTTGCTGATTTTATGCGCTTTTAGTGTGATTTATGTACGCTTACTTGAATGGATAAAGGGTATGAATAAGCCCTAAATAAATTTAATTCTACTGTATGTTAACTGTATATCCACAAAGTTATTCACAGACTGGGCGTTATCTGTACATCTGTTGAAAAAAGCGGAAGCGACCTGGTTTTATGTGAATGAATTTAAGTCACTTATCTATGTTTTGAGCTTGTATTAGCAGTATTTTGCCTTATTAATGACGATTTTGATCACTGTCTAGGTTTGTGCATTATTTTGGTCGCAGGTGCTCTTATCGAGTGATCATTAGGAGTGCATTTTGAGCAGAAAATGGGATATATCGTGTGATATGCCATATTCCCTCCCCCGTTTTTATGACGATTTGATGAATCAACAGCTTAATTTTGCAACTTATGGCTAAAATGTTCTAAAAAGAGGCGTTTTTTGACTTATGGCCTGTTTGCACATTGGTCTATAATGTCTAAATTAGAGTGCTGACTCTAAAAAGATTAGTTATGCAGCTCAAATTTGATTTGCAGATAACAATAAAAAGGAAAGGCAATGACAAAAATAATAACGCGCCTGACTCTGTTAATGGCGATGACATTCGCTATGCAAAGCCATGCTTGGTTCTGGGACTCTTGGTTTCAGCCTTCCAACTACACAAAAACAAAATACCCAATTGTATTAGCACATGGCTTACTTGGCTTTGATCAACTATTGGGCGTGGATTATTGGTATAAAATTCCACAAGACTTACGCAGCGACGGTGCGACTGTTTATGTTACACAAGTGAGCAACACCAATTACACTGAAGTACGTGGCGAGCAATTGATTAGCCAAATTGAAAACATTTTGGCGGTTGATGGCGCCAGCAAAGTCAATCTAATCGGTCACAGTCATGGTGGCCCGACCATTCGTTATGTTGCGAGTGTTCGTCCTGACCTAGTTGCATCGGTTACCACGGTTGCAGGTGCAAACAATGGTTCAAGCACAGCTGACTTCTTGCGCCAAATTCCAGAAGGTTCACCTCTTGAAGGTTTGGCTCTGAGCATTATGAATAGTTTTTCTGCTGTATTAGATTTTCTAAGCGGTGGTGGCTACACCCCTGATGCATTAGGTGCGTTAACGGCGTTGACCACAGAAGGTGCTCAAGTATTTAATGCGCAGCATCCTCAAGGCATGCCAACGACTGCTTGCGGTGAAGGTGCTTATGTCGTGAATGGCATTCGTTACTATTCATGGGGTGGCGGCAGCTTATTAACAAATGTATTGGATATTACGGATCCTGCATTGGCATTAACCTCTATCCCATTTGGTTCAGAAGATAATGATGGGTTAGTGGGCACATGTGATAACCATTTAGGTCAGGTCATTCGTGATAATTATCGTATGAATCACTTAGATGCGGTAAACCAAATATTGGGCTTACATCACTTATTTGAAACCGATCCGATTACGACGTATCGCAACCATGCAAACCGATTGAAAAATGCTGGATTGTAATTAGCCATCATTAAAAAGGCGAAGCTTAGCTTCGCCTTTTTTGTGCCTGTCATTTGATGAAATTATTTAATGGTATGGTAACGTAGTCAGTGTTTACTCATTAATAATAAGAATAAAGATATGTTAAAGCCTATTATTGCCATTGTTACGTGTTTGGTTGTTATTTTTTTGGTGTGGTTAAAACCTGAGGCCAGGTTAAACCAAGCAAATATTTCTTCAGTTCACTCTAGTGCGCAAGTTTCAGCCGAGCAGGCATCGATCGAGCAGCAGGCCAGTAGGAACAATCAACTGCCTGAGTTCTTAAGTACCAGTTCATTAAAGGGTACCTCTATTGATGGTTTATACCCGGTTGATGACGCAGGTAACTTAATCTTAAGCGGCTCAATTAAGCATCGCTTTGAATATTTTTTATCAACCATGGGTGAATTCTCGTTAGAAGACGTTCAGAAGATGATTCGTGATGATATTGAATCAAACTTACAAGAACCGGCTCGCTCACAAGCACTGCAATTATTTGAAGATTATGTGGGTTATAAATACGCCCTGACGGATTTAGAAGCATCATTAGACGCGCCTCAAGACTACGAAATAAATGATATAGAACGCATGCGCTCTCAGTTGCAGCAGTTACGTGATAAGCGTCGCGAGTATTTTAATCAAGAAGCGGTTGATGCATTTTTTGGTTTTGATGAGTTATATGATGACTTTATGCTGAACCGTTTAGAAATACAGGCCAGTTCTCAATTAAGCGAAGCTGAAAAAGCCGAGCAAATTTCCTCTCTAGAGCAAAATTTACCGGAGCATGTTCGTAGTATGAGAGATGAGACGCAACGCATTAGTCAGGTGTTTGAAATTACTCAAGACATGCGTGATGAG
>JAWUXY010000046.1:0-8205 GCA_034111105.1 Bermanella sp.
GTAATGGCTAAAACAGGTGCCTTGGCATAATCAGCAAATACTTGAATATCGCTGACTACCTCAACCCCATGATCAATCGCAGCTTTAATTTCAGGTGTTTCTAAAGGTAACCCGGGGCTGACAACAATTTTCTGTGCGCCAAACAAAACATCATTATTTAACGCGCCCAAGTACAACGTAACGCTTGGAAAGTTTTGCTGTATTTGCTTTGCATATGGAGGCTGTTCACGAGTGTCCATGGCCACCACAGCGATATTACGTGCAGCAAAAAAAGCAACAACCGAGTAACCGGTTTTGCCTAAACCTACAACGACAACAGGTTTTGCTTTCACATTCATGTATTCAACTTCCCAATGGATACTATCGAATCTTCAGTGTGGCCATACCAATCAATACTAAGAACAAAGTAATGATCCAGAAACGCACAATGACTCGAGGTTCAGGCCACCCCTTTAATTCAAAATGATGATGCAGCGGTGCCATTCTAAAGATTCGCTTACCTGTCATTTTAAACGAAGCAACTTGCAAAATAACGCTAACGGTTTCAGCAACAAAAATACCGCCCATGATAAATAACAATATTTCTTGGCGAACAATCACGGCTAAAACGCCCAGCGCTGCGCCCAAAGCTAGTGAACCTACATCACCCATAAATACTTGAGCTGGGTAAGTGTTAAACCACAAAAAGCCAATGCCGGCTCCCACTAACGCACCACAAAAAATGGTTACCTCACCAGTCCCTTCTAAGTAAGGCAAAAACAAATACTCAGCAAAATTAACATTACCCACTAAATACGCACACGCACCAAGTGCACCGCCTACCATTACCGTTGGTAAAATAGCCAAACCATCTAAACCATCGGTTAAGTTAACCGCATTAGAGCTACCCACAATCACTAGATAAGTCAGTACGATATAAAACAAGCCAAGCTCAATCGCCACATCTTTAAAGAAAGGCACTATTAAAGTGGTTTCGGCTGGTGATGTTGCGGTCATATACAAGAAAATACCTGCGGCTAATGCAATAATACTTTGCCAAAACATTTTCCAACGGGCAGGTAATCCTCGCGAATTTTTTTGCACGACTTTTCGATAATCATCTATAAAACCAACAAGACCTGTGGCGAGTGTTACCAATAAAACAACCCAAACATAACGATTCTCTAAGTCGCCCCATAGTAAAGTACTCACAGATATCGCTAATAAAATAAGCGTGCCACCCATAGTCGGTGTACCCGCTTTACTCAAATGAGACTTCGGACCATCATCACGCACAGATTGACCGATCTGATTCTCCTGTAGCTTGCGAATCAAGTACGGGCCAAAACATAATGCGATCATAAGCGCCGTTAACGTGGCAAATATTGCACGGAACGTTAAGTAATTCACGACGGCAAAGCCCGTGTGATACTGCTGTAAAAATTCCCCTAGCCAAAGCAACATATGGGTGTCCTCTAATTATTCTTAGTATCTTGTATAATTTCATTTACAACGCGGTCCATGTGAGCACTGCGCGAACCTTTTACTAAAACGGTCACGTTTTCTTTTAGCTTCTGTTTTAAGAATCGAACTAAATTATCGTGACTGGCAAACCAATGGGCATTATCACCAAACGCATCCGCCGCTTTACGACTAAACTCACCTAATGCAAAAAACTCATCAATATTCGCTTCACGGGCATAAGCCCCCATTTCTGCATGAGCAAGTTGGGTTTCCACACCAAGCTCAGCCATATCTCCCAATACAAAAATGCTATGGCCTTTGCGGCTACTTAATACATCCATCGCTGCACGTACCGATGCAGGGTTTGCATTATAACTATCATCAATTACAACACTGCCATTAACACCAGGCTTTTCAATTAAACGCCCTTCAACACCTTCGAATGCCTGCAAACCTGTTACGATATTTGCCAAGCTCATTTGTAAGCCATGACATGCGGCAGCCGAGGCTAAAGCATTAAAGACGTTGTGTTGCCCCATCACTTTTAAATGCACTTGCGCTGTTTTGCCTTCGACATTCAAATCAAAATCACAGCAACCGGTTTCGTTAACACTAATATTGCTAGCTTGAACATCCGCATGCTCGCTTTCACCAAAGCTAATAACGCGGCGCTGACCGGCTCGCGCTTTCCATGTATCAAAGTGAGGGCTATCGGCATTTAATACTGCAATACCTTCATCACTTAATGCATCAATAATTTCACCTTTTGTACGCACAATGGTTTCCAGACTGCCAAAACCTTCTAAATGCGCGCTTCCGGCGTTAGTTAAAATCGACACCGTTGGTTTCGCTAGCTGTGATGTGTACGCAATTTCGCCTTCGCCACTGGCCCCTAATTCGATAACCGCGTAATCATAAGTATGATTCAAACGCAGTAATGTCAGTGGGCCGCCAATATGATTATTTAAATTACCACGAGTCACTAAAACTTCATTTTGCTGACGCAACAACGTTGCCATCATACCTTTTACTGTGGTTTTACCGCTGCTACCTGTAATCGCAATCACATCACGATTAAATTTTTGTCGATTATAAAGCGCTAAGCGCCCGAGTGCTTCTGTGGTATCGGCCACTTGCAAGAAAGGCGTTGAAATATCCATTTGCTTGCTTATTAAAACCGCACACGCGCCTTTATCAATCGCTTGCTTAACATAATCGTGACCATCAAGACGGTTGCCAACAAGCGCGACGTATAGGTCACCCGGTTGCAGAGTTCGCGTATCAATACTCACAAATTGAAACGGCACATTCGCACCGCGATGCTTGGCCTGAAGAAACTCGGCCACTTCAGCTAATCGTACCGACCCAATCATGCTTGACTCCCCAACTGCAATACACTTTTAGCTTCTTCCGCGTCACTAAAGTAACGACGCTGCCCATTTATTTCTTGATAATCTTCATGGCCTTTGCCTGCAATAATCACAATGTCATCATTACTTGCTTGAGTAATTGCACGTTTAATTGCTTGTGCGCGATCCACTTCAATTACATAATTACCTGAAAGCCCATCAACCATCTGTTCACAAATCGTCAAAGGATCTTCACTGCGAGGGTTATCACTGGTGATAATTGTTTTATCCGCATTTTGCAGCGCAATATTACCCATTAGGCTTCGCTTACCCGCATCGCGATCACCACCACAACCGACAATCAAGGTTATTTGACCCGTGGTATGTTGTTTAATAGCCATCAGTATTTGTTCTAATGCATCGGGTGTATGAGCGTAATCCACCAATACAATAGGCTGCTGCGCGTTAACACTAATATGTTGCATGCGCCCGGGCACAGCTTGTAATGCACCGCTTGCCTGAATAATGTCACTAAAGTTAAAGCCCATTTTTAAACAACATAAAATGGCGGCGGCTACATTTTCTGCATTAAATTTTCCAAATAATGGCAAGCTCACGACTACGGATTCAGTTTGCCAAGTGAACTGTACGTCCATACCCTGTTCGTGCATTTTAATTAATTCGAAACGTAAATCCGCATTATCAAGTTGCCCGTAAAAAACAGGCTTCACATAACTTTTTTGTGCTAATGATTGCGCAAAATCATCATCGGCATTAATAACGACAAACTTAAGCTCAGGGCGTGTAAATAAAAGCGCTTTCGCTTCGCCATACGCGTCCATTGTGCCGTGGTAATCTAAATGGTCTCGGCTTAGGTTTGAGAAAACGGCACCAGAAAATGCAACGCCAGCCAAACGATTTTGCTCTAAACCGTGACTGGATACTTCCATCGCAACCGATTTATAATCTTCTGATAACTCGCTTAATACATGATGCAATTTCTCTAACGGCAACGTTGTCATTCCAGAGGGTATAAGATTATCCCACTGACCATACCCAACCGTTCCCATCACTGCACACTGGCCATTTAACTCATTAAGCAACTGAGCTAAATAAAAACTAATAGATGACTTACCGTTGGTGCCCGTTATACCAACAACCTGCATATCAAGCTGCGACTGATACAAACACTGCGCCAGCACATTACCAGCAGTCGCCATAATATCGCTCACAAAAACGTAAGGCACTGCCTCAACTGAAGCATCAGGGATGAATTGCTGGCTCAGTTTTTCATCAACAACAATAACTGACGCACCATTATTTATTGCTTGGGTAATATATACAGACTCATTGCCTGCCACTGAAGGCAGAACAAAAAAAGCATCCCCTTGCGAAACCTCACGACTATCGAAACAAATGTTCTGTATTTCAAGATCGAACAAACCCTGAGGAAGTGATTCAACCCAGGGTTTCAATACAGCAAGCGGCTGATTAAATACAATCACTGAAGCCTCCCCGCGATAAACTTATCTTCAAAGATAGTGGGCGTAACATTCAATAACCGTAAGCTAGATTGCGTTACTCGCGAAAAAATAGGCGCTGCTACTTCACCACCATAATACTCTCGGCCATTAGGTTCATCTATCACTACAATCGTAACAATTCTTGGGTTATCGGCAGGAGCGATACCAGCAAATAAAGATAAGTAACGCTCGTCTTCATAACCATTGACGCCCACTTTGTGTACCGTTCCTGTTTTACCCGCGACAGGATAACCTTCTACATGGGCACGACGGGCAGTGCCTTTTGGACCCACAACACTTTCCAACATACCAACAACATCATTAGCTACTTTTTCTGACATAACACGCGTCCCTTTTTCTGGGTTTCTGCGCACTAATGTAAGAGGTTGCTTCACGCCACCATTCGCTAATACTTGATAAGCTTGCGCTAGCTGCAAAGGCGTTACCGCCAAGCCATAACCATAAGAAAGCGTGGCGCTTTGCAGGCGATTCCAATTATTATTTTCTACTGCCACTTTACCACTGTGCTCGCCGGGCAAACCTAAACCAACAGGCTTACCAAGGCCCACTTTCTGATAAAAACCCCACAGATTTTCACCGCCTAATTTAATCGCTAACTTACTTACTGCCACGTTACTTGATTTGGTTAGCACACCCGTAATATCCAACTCACCATAATCACGATGATCACGATTTGTTTTACGCCCTACGCGTAAATACCCTGGATGAGTATTAATAATACTGTCTTTTTTAATTTCACCAGCCATAAGCGCTGCCGCTATGGTAAAAGGCTTCACAGTTGAGCCGGGCTCAAAAATATCCGTGACACTGCGATTACGCACACTGGCCGCTTTTAATTCAGCGCGATTATTTGGGTTAAACGCAGGTTGATTTACAAGGGCTAAAATTTCACCGCTTTTAACATCAACCATTAGTAACGAACCCGCTTTTGCACCATGCTGCTGTACAGAGGCTTTTAACTCACGATAGGCTTGGTACTGCAAACGTAAGTCGATGCTCAACATTAGTTCGCTGCCAGGCTCAGCGGCTTTCATGACACCCAAGTCTTTTACTAGACGACCAAGGCGATCCTTAATAACACGGCCCTTGCCTGGTGTGCCTTGCAACCAAGCATCGTAAGCTAACTCAACACCTTCAATTCCGTGCTCATCAATATTGGTAAAGCCAACCACGTGACTTGCCACTTCAGCCGCGGGATAATAGCGTTTAAATTCTTGCTGAATACCAATACCCGCCAAGCTTAAATCAGCAATGTCTTTTGCCATTGCTGGGTTCATGTGTCGCTCTAAATAAATAAATTCTTTCGATTTGTTTTTTTGAATACGTGAATTTAATTGTGAAGCCGTCATATTCAACAATGGCGCTAACGCTGAAATATTAACCTGATCTTTAATAATCTGTTTTGGGTTCGCCCAAATGCTTTTAACTGGCGTACTCACCGCGAGTGGTTCGTTATTACGATCCACAACCATGCCACGATAAGCATCAATATTGTGCTCACGCACTGTTCGCTTAGCACCTTCTACCTGTAAAAAATCAGTTTCAAATACCTGTAGCTGGGCAAGGCGAACAAACAAAGCAGCAAACAACAGTAAGCCAGCACCAAGCACCGTATAATGGCGCCAGCGATTGCTGGTTTGTTCATATTTGTTTTTGCTAGCCATTAAATTACTGCTCGCCTTTATTTTTCAAAAAAATCATGGACTTCTATTACCCGAGTATTTAACTTATCGGGAAACTGCATGTTTAATTTTTGCCGTGCAATCACTTCAACTCGACTCGGTGCAGCCAACGTGCTGTACTCAAGCATTAAACGCCCATACTCTTCTTGTAGTTGCGCATACTGCATTCCGAATTTTTGCCATTGATGGGCAAGTTGCCTATTTGCATAGCTGGTGTACACCACTGCAAGCGCGCACACCATCAAAACAACAAACACCCATTTTGCACTTATACTTTTCACTATCCGCTCTTACAGTTGTTTTTCTGCAACACGCATAATCGCGCTGCGCGAACGAATATTAGCGTTCACTTCTTCTTTGCTTGGCTTAATCGCCTTTCCAATATGCTTAAGAATGACTGGGTAATCACTTTCCATGATTGGAATATCTGGTGGCAACTGCGGGCCTTTCTCTTTCGCACGAATGAAACGTTTTACCATGCGATCTTCTAACGAATGAAAACTGATCACAACTAAGCGTCCGCTTTTAGCCAGTAAATCGGTTGCAATATCAAGACCCGTCGTTAGATCACCCAACTCGTCATTTAAGAAGATACGAATTGCCTGAAAACTTTTAGTCGCAGGGTGCCTGCCCTTTTCCCATTTCGGGTGCGCATCTTTAATAACTTGCGCTAGATCCAAGGTACGCTCAAACGGCTCTTCACTGCGACGCATTACAATCGCTTTTGCAAGGCGACGGCTATGGCGCTCTTCACCAAATTGATACAGCACATTCGCGATGTCTTCTTCTTTTGCGCTTGCAACCCACTGAGCAGCGGTTAAACCAGACTCAGTATTCATACGCATATCAAGCGGTCCGTCATTCATAAAACTAAAGCCGCGCTCCGCTTCATCTAACTGTGGGCTGCTGACCCCAAGATCCATTAATATTCCGGCAACAGGGCGACCATCACCATTTTGCTCAAGCCATGTGGTCATATCCGCGAACGAGCCATGGCAAATAGAAAAACGGCTGTCTTCATTGGCCAGTTCATTTGCGGTTGCAATGGCACGCGGGTCTTTATCAATACCAATTAAGCGACCCTGCGCAGACAATTTTTCTAAAATCAGGCGGCTGTGGCCACCACGACCAAAGGTACAGTCTATGTATAAACCATCAACGTCTTGAACTAAGGCATCCACAGCTTCGTGCAGTAGCACCGTTATATGTTCACTCATAGGGATAAATTCATTAGCTCTTCTGGCAATTGGGTGTCACCTTTCATTTCTTCAAGGTAACGTTCACGGCGCTCGGCCCAGTGGGCTTCGTCCCACAATTCAAATTTTTTGCCTTGCCCCATCATGACCATCTTTTTTTCAAGGCCTGCGTATTCGCGCAACGGCCCCGGTAGCAGTAGACGGCCATTGGCATCCATATCAATATCGGTGGCATGACCGATAATCAATCGCTGAATACGACGGGCGGCGGGGTTAAAGCTTGGCAGTGCTTCGATTTTAGCTTGGATAGGCTCCCACTCTTTAAGTGGGTAGACGAGTAAACACTTTTCCTCTGTATCAATCGTCACAACTAAGGCGCCATCGTTGCTCTCATGCAACAATTGACGGTAGCGGGCGGGCACGGCCATTCGGCCTTTTGTATCGAGATTGATATTGTGCACGCCACGAAACATAATTTATTTCACCTATTCCCCAGAAAACTCCACATTTACCCACAAAACAACACTTTTGCACACTATAGGAACAGAAGTGGGTTATTGCAAGGTACGATGTCTTGTTTTGAGCATTTAGGCCCATTCAGACCGCCTATTTACAGGGCTTAGAGGAAAGTTGTCTAAAGAATGGTATTGGTAATAACCGGACACATAATTCAGCAAGAAGCTGTTTTTATCAGATAAAAATGTAAGTGATCACCAACACCCCTTCGCAGCCATAAAAAAACCCGCTGCCAATTTGGCAGCGGGTTTCAATAAAGAGAGATTTGTCTGTAAGCCGGGTTCTGTTACTTGCGAACAAGCTGCAACCATTCATCTAGGCCTTGAATCGCTCCAAGGCTCAAGCGACCTACCCGTTCCCAACGTGGGCCACGTCATAAAGGGAACCTATTTGGTCTTGCTCCGAGTGGGGTTTACCGTGCCACGAACTGTTACCAGTCGCGCGGTGCGCTCTTACCGCACCCTTTCACCCTTAC
>JAWUXY010000047.1:0-35518 GCA_034111105.1 Bermanella sp.
AGGTCATAAAAAATAATGGTGGTAAACGTATAATTTTAGATGCGCGCGTCATCGCACAAGGCTTTTACGAATCTCTTAAATATACAATAACGTCTGATGAATTTATTCATAATACGATTCCACACATCATGATGGAAAAACGGTTTACTTAACCCCGTTTTATGCGCGCAAATCAGGCGGCACCGGGAAAATAGGTTGTTTCGGTTTAGGCCCTAAGCCTTTCAAGTGTTGGTTTAATTGATACACATATGCCAGCACTTGCGCGATGGCGACATATAAGCCTTCAGGAATTTCTTTACCGATGCGAGTATAAGCGTAAACAGAACGTGCCAAAGTCGGTGATTCCACAATAGGGACGTTATGCGCTTTTGCTATTTCTCGTATTTTTAACGCCACTTCATCCGTGCCTTTTGCCACGAGTATCGGGGCTTCCATTCCTTCGCTGTGATATTTCAAAGCCACCGCATAATGGGTTGGGTTAGTGATCACCACATCGGCTTCAGGCACATCCGCCATCATGCGGCGTTGGCTCATTTCATATTGTAAGCGGCGAATGCGCTGTTTAACCTCAGGCTTACCTTCTGTATCTTTATGCTCGTCTTTTATCTCTTGCAAACTCATTTTCATTTTTTTAGTAAAATCATAAATTTGAAATGGGACATCGATCACACTGATCAACAGTGTACTGATAGCCAAAACCAATGCCGCCAACATAACTAGATCCACAGCATGAACAATTGCTTGTCGATCCGGTTCTTGGTTTAAATACAAAATAGAATTCTCTAATGAAAAGAAGAGCAGAATACTGCACACGCAAATTACAATCACTTTTGCCCAGCTTTTCAACAACTCAACTAAGCTTTTTAGACCAAACATGCGCTTTAACCCGGACAAAGGACTAATACGATTTAACTTAGGCAATAACGACTTGCCACTGAACATCCATCCACCTAATGCAAGTGGGCCTAAAATAGCGACGATTAATAAAGCGATCATAACAGGTGAAATAATCAACATGGCTTCACGTGCCGATGCCGCCAAATGAATAATCATTTCTTTTTCATCAAAGATATGACTTCTTTCGAGTGTGTAATTAAAAACAAAAATGCTTTGAGCACCTTCATAAATAAGGCCACCTGACAGCCATAATGACAGTGCGCCAATAATGAGAACCAAACTCGTGCTTAACTCTTTTGATCGGGGAATTTGGCCGTCGTCTCGCGCTTTTTGTAAGCGCTTGGCCGTGGGTTCTTCCGTTTTTTCTTGACTGCTGTCGCCTTCAGCCATATTAAAGCCTCATTAAATAAATTATGCCTTGTAGCCGCGCATAAAATGAAAGGCCTCAGACAATAATCCAGAAAACTTATCGCCATAACCTGAAAACGTGATCCACAAAATAATTAAGCCGAGCATCATCGTCACCGGAAAACCGACTGCAAAAATATTTAGCTGAGGCGCCAATCGAGCCATGACACCAAACGCAATATTGACGACCAACATGGCTGCAATTGCAGGCAATGCTAATACAATGGCCGCACTGAACATCCATTGGGCAAGTGTCGCTATTTCCATTAATGTATTGCTCGATAACATACCTTCACCAACAGGGATGGTATAAAAACTGTCCGTCATCACTTCAATAGCCACTAAATGACCATTTAATGTCACAAACAATAAATTCACAAAAATTAAAAACCATTGCGCAACAACCGCCACGTTAACGCCATTAGAGGGGTCAACCATCATTGCCATACCCAAACCTGTTTGCATTGCCACTAATTGGCCCGACATAACAAAAATATTCATTAATATTTCGAGCGCAAACGCCAATGCAACACCGATAAATATTTGCTGAGCAATAATAATCATGGTTTGTACGTTTAGAGATTCGATCACTGGCATCGCCGGTAATAACGGTGTCACAACAACGGTGGTTGCAAGCGCTAAATATAAACGAACTCGTTGGTTCACTAACCTCGTACCGAATAATGGCATAACCATAAAGAAACCAGCTATACGTGCAAAAGGCCACATATAGCGACTAACCCAGCTAGAGATTTCAGCGTTATCAATATTTAATATAAAGCCAAGAGCGGGTTCCATAACGTCAACTAATTAAATATGGGATGTTCATGTATAACGTCTTTGCGTAAGTCACCAATTTGTTGATGATCCATGGGCCAAAAAACAAAATGCACAGTAGTGTAATCACAAGACGAGGCAAAAAACTAAGCGTCTGTTCATTGATTTGGGTAGCCGCTTGGAATGTGGCCACAATTAAACCCACAATAAGGCCTGGCACTAAAACAACCGCTACAATAATAATCACGACAAATAAACTTTCGCGTAAAAAATCACCTAAATGTTCAGGCCCCATCATTTACTCCTTATTGTCAAAACCCATAACTAGCGGCCAATGTGCCAATCACCATCGCCCAGCCGTCGACTAATACAAACAACATGATTTTAAATGGCAACGAAATAATAATGGGCGACAGCATCATCATACCCATGGCCATTAAGATACTGGCCACCACTAAATCAATGATCAAAAACGGAATAAACAACATAAACCCAATTTGAAATGCTGTTTTTAGTTCACTTGTCACAAAGGCTGGAATTAAAATATGAAGAGGGGTCTCACTGGCACTGGCAATATTTTTTTCACCCGACAAACGCACAAAAAGCGTTAAATCATCCTCGCGAATTTGGGCTAACATAAATTCTCGAAGTGGAATACTGGCTTTTTCTAATGCCTCTAATGGCATGATCTGTTCATTAATATAAGGTTGGATAGCGGTTTCGTTCATTACTTTAAGGACCGGCATCATAATGAACATTGACAAAAACATGGCAAGACCAAGCAATATTTGATTCGATGGTGTTTGTTGTAACCCAAGCGCCTGTCTTAATATGGCAAACACAACAATAATACGGGTGAACGATGTCATCATAATAATGAGCGTCGGCAAAACCGTCAGCAACGACATAATGGCCAGTATTTGAATCGTTACACTGTAACGACCACTGCCATCAGGCTGGGTCACCATGGTGACGGCCGGAATACTGAATTTATCCTCAGCCCAAACAGCCGAACTTACCAATAGCAATGAGAAGACGATGGCCCCATATTTAAGTATTATCTTCATGGCTAGCCTTTACTTCATGGGACTTAGAGTCAGGTGATGATGTTTGCTGGGAAATAATATCTTTTAATTTTTGAGAAAAAGACGTTTGCGGTTTTGTCTCATCTACAATGGGTTCATCAAAGGTTGCTAAGGTATTGATATTAGAGGGTGTCATGCCTAATAAAATTTGCTTTCCGCCCACCTCAACTAAGATGATCTTTTCTTTCATTCCCATGGGCAAAACCCCGATGGTTTTCATTGGAATATTAGAAATACCTTGCACGCCTTGCTTGCGTTTTATCACCCAAGCAATGGCATAAATAAGCGCAACCACAACGACAAGTGCAAGTGTGACTTGAATCAGTTGATCTTGAGAACTAGGAACAATAGGACTGGCTAATGCAGGCGCGGTTTGAGCCGTCGCCAACGCTTGCGCGGAGACAAAAATCATAGCGCTACTCTTTTATTATTTTTTTGATTAATATTCAACGCTTAACGTAAACGCTGGATACGCTCACTTTGACTGATGACATCTGTTAAACGAATACCAAATTTATCGTTCACCATAACCACTTCACCATGGGCAATTAACGTTCCGTTAACCAAAACATCTAACGGTTCACCTGCCAATCTGTCTAATTCAATCACGGAGCCTTGATTAAGTTGTAACAAATTACGAATGGGTATTTGGGTATTACCCACTTCCATTGATATCACAACCGAAATATCAAGTATGACGTCAAGTTCTGGCGTGGTTGTATCGAGTTTCTCAGGCTCATCATCACCGTCAAATTCTTCCATGGGCGCCGGTTTAACACCGTCATCCTCATCGTCGTCATCTGTTTCGCCGGCTTCTTCCATCGCGGCAGCCCACTCATCCGCTAAGCCTTCATCTTCACCGCTGGCTTCTTCTACGCCACCCGCCACTTCACTTGCTAATGATTCAGCATCGACACCTGACTCTTCCGAACCTTCGCCAGCACCCTCTGTTGGTTCTTCTGTGGTGTTTTCGTCATCACTCATACTGATAATCCATCTTTGTGACTATTATTTATTTTTCGTTTTATTGATTCTTTAATTTTTACTGCCAACACTTCGTTTGATACACCTAATTGTCCGCGGAAAATAGGCGTACCATTTGCCTGTAAAATAAAATCTTCTGGCATATCAATCGGGATCACATCTCCGGTTTTAAATGCCGCCACTTCACGTAATGAAATTTCCTGCTGAACAATGGTGCCATGTATCGGAACTTTGGCGTTCTGGATATCTTCTTGCAAAGATTGCACCCATCTTTCATCAACTTCATCGACGTCGGATTGCACACCGGCATCAAGCACTTCTCGAATGGGTTCAATCATTGAATAGGGTAACGCCACGTGTAAATAACCTCCGCCGCCATCCAATTCAATATGGAATGAACTGACCACCACCACTTCACTTGGGCTAACAATATTGGCCATAGCTGGGTTTACTTCACTGCCGTAGTATTCAAACTCCAAAGGCAAGACGGCATGCCATGCTTCTTTCATGTCTTTAAAAACTTGGCTTAAAATTAATTGCACAACACGTAATTCTGTTGGTGTAAATTCACGGCCTTCGATTTTTGCATGGCGACCATCACCACCAAAAAAGTTATCCACTAATTTGAACACTAATTTAGCGTCAAGAATAAATAAGGCAGTACCTCTAAGAGGTCGGGCTTTGACCATGTTTAACGAGGTAGGGACATAAAGTGTGTGGATATACTCACCAAACTTCATGATTTGAATGCCGCCACTGGCTACATCAGCACTGCGGCGCAAGAAATTAAACATACTAATACGCGTATAACGCGCAAATCGCTCGTTAATCATCTCCAAAGTGGGCATGCGCCCACGTACAATTCGATCTTGGCTTGAAAGGTCATAGGACTTAACACCTTCGCCACCACTAGGGTCTTCCGGCTCTATATCACCATCGTCTACCCCGTGTAACAGGGCATCAATTTCGTCTTGACTTAACAGATCTTGCACGAGTCAACGACCCTCTATAAACGGCTAATAGAAAACATGGCAAACATCACTGCATGACATAATTGGTAAATAATATTTGTTCTAAACCACCCTCAATACCGGTTTCTTGTGTTATTAAGCGTTGAATTTCTTCTTGCAGTTTAATACGAACATCCGCTCGACCTTCTGCTGTGCGTAAATGCTCATAACTTTGCTGCCCTAGTAACGAAATGATCGAGCTTCGAATCATAGGGCTGTGCATTTCTAACGCTTCAGCAATGCCAGGGTCACGTGTCATGGCTTCCATGTATATTTGTAGATACCGTTGGCGAGGACCCACTTGATAATTCACAATAAATTCAGGTTTCAATTTGATATAAATAGCAGGCCCCGCAGTCGGTGCAGTTTCGACTTCTTCGGCAACGGCATCCTCGGATGTTTCTTCTGCTGGTTCATCATCACCACCCATTAACAACAAAGCGGCTGCGACACCAATGCCTATAACCAATACCGCGACTATGATAATGATGATCAATTTTTTATTGCTTTTGGGTGCTTCTACCGTATCCAATTGCAGTTCTTTTTCGTTCGCCATACGTCACCTTTTTGATGCTTAGTTAAAATCTGCAAGCCTTATGCCACGAACACAAAGAAACCTTTGGGTCTGTAGCGCCAATTTGCATAAGCTATTTATAATGTAAGTGTAGACAAGAACAACAGAAGAGCCTTGCCACCGAGTTATGACGGCAAGGCGAAATACGAAGCGATAAAAATTTAAGCGAAATAGTCCACCAGTGAATCACTTTCCATTGATTGAACCGCTTGTTCATCCGTCAAGTCAGAGTCGGAAAGGTCGCCCGCTATTTCGCCATCACCTGCCAGCCCATCATCAGTGTTTTGACCTTGTTGCTCACGACCTTGTTCAGAGACATTCACATCGGCTAAATTAATACCTTGTTGCTCTAATAGTTCACGCAGCCTAGGAGACTGTGCTTCTAATGCATCACGAACGGTTTGATTATTACTGCCAAACGCGACACTGACTTGATCGTTTTGAACTTTTATTTTCACTTCAAGTGAGCCTAACTCTGGTGGATCCAATTGAATACGAGCAGTTTGTACACTTTCACTGGCCATGATACTGATGCGCTTCGCCACTTGATCATTCCACTGAGGGTGCTGAGGCGGCACATCTAATTTATTAAACGTGGTTGAAAATTTTTCTGACATCTGGGTTTTAGAGGTATCTGTTTGATCCAGCGCCATGGATTTTGCAGGGTTAGCGTCTTTTAACCCATTTAAGACTGCATCCGCTGTACCGGCTTTAACATCTTGCATCAGGCTAGGTTCTTGCGTTTGTGTAACGGGCGCGGCTGAATTTTCTTTTAAAACACTTAATGTTTTAGGCTGTTCATGGATCGACGTGTCTTCGAGTTCTAGTCCATCTAAGCTCACGTCATCCAACACGCTTTCCATACCAAGTTCATCAAGGTTGATCATTTTACTATTTTGAGCGGCCATACCTGCCAGAGGGTTCACTGCTTGCTGGATAGGCTCGAGTAATTTTTCAGGCTCACCTTGACTGCCTTGCCTCATGGCTAAATCCGATGGCGCTATTTTTACCTGACCATTGGCATCGGTTAACACGCCTTTCATGTCAAGAGCGTCGGTTTCTTCACTATCTAATGGTGCGCTACTTTGTGTTTGAACTTGAAAATGTGGTTGCGCTCGACGCAAACTTTCAAGGTACTGTAACCCTTGCGGAGCATCTCCTTCGCTAGACTGTAAAGTGTCTGGTTGAATATTTTGAGCGTACAGCACACTACTTTCATCGCTGTGTATGTACACCTGAGGTTGCAGCGCAGGGGGACCCATAAAATCAGGATTTAGATCTTCAAGATGGTTATCGTCAAGGGTATACGTGTGCGGTAAATAAGCGGCAAATTCTTGCCCTATTGGCATGCTGGCGAGCTCACTCGCCGCTTGAAGTTGATCAAAGAAATTTAATCCATTTGCACCATTACTAGTCGTATCGGCAGAAAGACTACTGCTCTGAACTGGGCCTAAAACCCCTGCTTTACCCGTAATAGGCTGAGATAACGGGTTGCTATTAGTAGTTGGTGAAACGAGAGCAAATAAAGGCGATACCGGCATGACTTAACCCAATTAATTCTTTGATACAAAGAATTTGCAATGCTTAGGCCAAGTTTTAAAAAGTTACTGTAATTCTTGAAGTTGGGCTTTAACCAATAAAAATTCTTGTTCTATCTTTTCAAATACTTGTGATACATCATCTAACTTTTGAGCTCGACCTGAGTCTTCAACTGTTTTAAATAATGCAGATAATGACTCTGCGCATACATTGGCACTCGAACCTTTTAAACTATGTGCTAACTCAGCTACTTGGAGGCTATCGGTTGAACTAATAGCCTCTTTTAAAGCCATCATTTTTGTATCACTATCATTAAGATAGGTCATGACAAGATCACCAAAGCTATCTTCCATGATGTCTTTTAATTCTTCTATTTGCGAAATATTCAAGTGGGACATAGCACTTACTCCTCAAGCTGAGTTTTCCATGACAAGCAAACCTGTACTTTGTTGCCTTTACCAAAATAAATAAGACTATCACATAAACTATAAATCAGTGGAATGCCTCGACCACAATAGGCTGAATTATCTTCAGATTTAAGGTTGAAATTGTTGTTATCATATTTAAATCCCTCGCCACTGTCTTCAACCACAATGGTGAGCTTACCACCCTTATCGAGTGGTTCAAGATCAAAGTCAAACTTAACAAATGTATCCTTTAAAGATTCCATAGCGATATTACGTAAACGATAATATTCCGCAAAGCCATCAGCTGTTTTTTTAAGATCCGAACTTAAACCTAATACACCGTGTTCAAATGCATTAGAGAATAGTTCCGCCATTAACGTATAAAGTTGACCACTTAAGTTACGCAGTGCAGGTACATCATTAAGTATATTCAACATGACGGGAAGAGGATTAAATGTTTTTAGGGTCTCGTCTCTTAGGGTGTAGACCATATTCCAATCGGTCGGGCCCGTCACTGCACCACTGGATAAATCAATATCAACTTTGGCAATCTCTGACTCATCCACCATTGATAACTCTAATAAAGTGGTATCATCATCACGACCATTCTCGCCTGCGAATTGATTCACATTTTTCAAAATATTATCGAAAAATAATTCACTATCAGGTTCATCAAAAATAGCAAATAAGCGCTCATCACCAAATAGTTCGCCCTCCGTATTACGGGCTTCTATGATGCCATCAGACCACATATAAAGTTTATCACCCGGAATAAATCTAAACGTGGCAGTATCGGCATCAAATGCTTGTGATGACAACACACCCAGCGGCAAATGGTTTGATTTAATGCGTTCAATTTCTCCGGTTTCTTTACGATATAACCCAAAGTCCGGTAACCCACCCATCCAAACTTCTATTTCTTGGCGTCTGAAACTTAAATTCACCATACAGGTACAGCAAAAGTAACCTACTGGTAGTATTTTTTTTAGTTTGATATTTATTTCACGTAAAATATCAACCATGAAGAAGCCTTTGGCTGTCATACCATAAAATATTTCAGCAAGGGGCATCGCACCAATCGCAGCGGGCAAGCCGTGTCCGGTAAAGTCACCTAATAGAATATGAATACTGCCAGAAGGTTTGCGTGCTGCGAGCAAGACGTCACCATTAAAAATAGAGAATGGTGACAACATGTGTTTAATATTGGGTAGATCTAAACAACCACTGTGGGCCACATTATCATAAACGGCTCGAGCCACTTGTTGCTCATGGCGCATATGTTCATTATTTTCTCTAATGACATCTCGCTGATCTTGTAGAGTATTATGCATTTTGAGCATACGACTAAATGCATTAATTTTAGCCTGCAAGATAATTTTGTTGTACGGTTTTGAAATGAAATCATCGCCACCGCTTTCAAGGCACGTAGCAAGATCAGACGCTTCTTGTAGGGAGGTTAAGAAGATAATGGGGACCATATCTTCACCTGCTAATGCCTTAATAGACTTAGCAGCTTGCTGCCCATTTAAGTTGGGCATAATGACATCAAGTAAAATGATATCGGGTTTGTGTTCTAAAAATTGATTAATGGCTTCGTTGCCATCAGCCGCTTCACACACGCTGTGCCCCATTTTCTTAACAATGGCACACAGTATCATTCGGTCAGATTGATTATCATCCGCCACCAATATATGCAGTGGTGTTTCATCCATAGCGGACCTCAGCTATACCGTTTATTCGATCGTAAACAGTTGCTCAAAGTTAGAAATCGTTAAAATCTTTTTAACATCCGCATTACAGCGGCTAATACGAACATTGGCACTTTCTCCGCCAGCATGGTCACGTAGTAGTAGTAACATGCCTAAAGCAGAACTATCTAAATAAGACGCTTTAGCCATATCAATGACGTATTTATTGACACCACTATCAGCATCCTCATACGCATCTCGAAACTCTTGATGAGCACTAAAGTCGAATCGTCCTTCAACAACGACCGTAAGTTCATCACCTTTAATAGAAGTATTTATCGGCATGTCAAACCTCTTATATCCTTTGCGTAGTTTTACTGCTTTCTTTGAGCATAGTTCAAAAAAAATAGTTTAGTAAAATTTAGTGTTTAATTGCGTTTTTTAATTTTTTTACCGTATGGGCTGCAATTTGATTCAAGGGTAGAATGATGTTTTCAGCGCCTAATTCGACTGCTGCACCCGGCATCCCCCAGACCACTGAGCTTTCTTTGTCTTGTACAATATTATAACTGCCAGCTTGTTTCATGCGTAACATTGCAGCCGCACCGTCGGCCCCCATCCCCGTTAACATAATACCAATCGTACGTTTAACTAACTGCGGGTGGCGTGTAATAGAATCAAATAACACTTCAACAGAGGGTTTATGTAAATTGACTCGCTCACCGTCATATACTTTGCAATAGAAGTGCCCGCCTTTTTGTAGCACCTCAAACTGCCGGTCACCAGGGGCTATGTAAATGTGACCTGGCATGATTTTATCGCCATCTTGTGCTTCGCTCACGTCTTGAGGGATAAGATTATTAATACGATTGGCAAATGAGCTGCTAAATACGGGCGGGATATGCTGAGTGATAACAATGGGCGGCGTATCAGCAGGCAGCATACACAGTAACTCACGAATGGCTTCTGTTCCTCCTGTTGACGCACCAATCACAATTATGGCGTCACGATTCAATCCTTGTTTCGTAATGGGCTTAACAGTTTTGCTAGCTGATCGATTAGCCTGAATTTCTAAGCGACTCACATTAGCGACTGAGGCCGTTCTTACTTTATTAACAATCTCATCAGCGTATTCGGCTAATAACTCAGGTTTATCGGCGCTAGGCTTACCGATATAATCCACCGCACCAATTTCTAATGCTTCAAGTGTTGAAGGGGCGCCTTTTTGCGTTAATGTTGAGATCATCACCACTGGCAATGGGCGTAAACGCATAAGATTACGTAAGAAGGTAATGCCGTCCATTTTCGGCATTTCAATATCAAGTGTGATAACGTCAGGATTAAGTGTCTTGATTTTTTCCCTAGCAATATAAGGGTCGGCAGCCGTGCCCACCACTTCTATATTCGCTTGATTCGATAATATCTCAGTGAGTACTTTTCGTATTAAGATAGAATCATCTACGATCAAAACTTTAATCATGACCCACCTAACTTAATCAAATAATTCAATATTAGAGTCATCTTTATGCTCCCTAATTGAATCGAGGTAACCTTTTTCACGCTCAATGATCGTTTCATTGCGCGTCGTTGTAATTCGCCTAACTTTGACACTACCAGTATCAGGAAAATATAATATTTTTCGAGAAAAAACATCCCCTACATCAGCGGCTTTTACTTTAATACCTTCTTTACGCAAAAAATCATAAGCAAATAAAATATTTCGCTGACCCACATCAGTCATACTCGCCAGTACTTGACCACCACCAAATAGCTTCACCTCAAGGTTGCGCTTTGAACACCCTAATTTATAAAGCGTATTTAATAGGTATTCCATTGCCCAGTTACCATAACGAGTTTCTGATGTATTAGCATCACTCCCCCATTGTGGCGTACTGTGCTCATTTTGTATCGGCAACATAAAATGATTCATACCACCAATTCCTAACGTCACATCTCGCACGCAAGCACTGATACAAGAGCCTAAAACGGTACTGATCATTTCACCGTGAGTCGTGATATAAAATTCACCCGGTAAAATCTTTGCTGACCACACATTGAGCTTGGGATCAAAGTATCGATTAACATGTTCAAAACCCTTTTCAGCCACTGGCTGACTTAACGGATGATGATCCATTACCTTACCTTTTGATAAATAGTGCGACCTTTAGGCTCAAACCGTGACGTCATACCGTGTAAGGTTTCACTGTGGCCAATAAACAAATACCCACCATCATTGAGTTGATCTGCTAGCCGTTCAAATAATTCTTTTTGTGTTTCTTTGTTAAAATAAATCACTACATTACGACAAAAAATAACATCAAATTTTGCCGTCATAGGCCATGGCCCTAAAAGATTAAGGCGGTTAAACTGAATCAGCGCTTTAATATCTGACTTAACCATTCCCATGGCAGTTCCCGAGTTTTGTTGAAAACAAGACAAGTAATCACGCGGCAATTGTTCGATTTCAGTTAGGGGGTACACCCCTTCTCGACCTTTTTTTAATACATCACTATCAAGATCAGTGGCTAAAATTTTAATATCATGCTGCTTGACCATCATATTTTTATATAATGTGATGGCAATGCTGTAAGGCTCGGGCCCAGTAGAACAAGCCGAAGACCAAATTCGAATAGGCTTAGACTTATCTTGTTTTTTCCACTGAGGAATAAGTTCTTTTGCTAAGTATTCGAAATGATGTGATTCACGAAAAAATGAGGTGAGATTAGTCGTAATTGAATTTACAAATTCATTTACTTCAGACGTTTGGTTAGCATCTAAATATTTGCAGTACTGTGCAAAGTTTTTTAGACCCAGTTTTCTGATACGTCGAGATACACGACTGTAGACCAGTTCTTTTTTTTGATCACCCAGTACGATACCGCTAATATCATACGCCATGGCTGTGAGGCGTTTAAAGTCCTCATCAGCCATTGGGAATTCCTTTCCAGTGAAATCCATATTAATTTACGTCACTAAAATTCTTGCCAGTCATCATCATCATCCTTGACCACTGGGCGACTTGCCGTTGACGGTTTATGCGTCTGTGCCGTTGAGGCTCTTGGTTTATTGATTGAGGATTGACCTCCCCCATGATGACCGGATGATTGATGCATCGCCATTGGGCTTTGTACATCCGACCCGGATGCCACTTTAAAGAAGCCAACTAAATCAAGCATATTTTTCGCTTGTTCGGTCATGGTTTCACTGGCGGCAGATGCTTCTTCAACTAAAGCCGCATTTTGTTGCGTCATTTCATCCATCTGACTAATGGCTTTATTAACCTGTTCGATACCACTGGCTTGCTCTTCTGAAGCTGAACTGATTTCTTTAATCATTGTGTTCACTTTTTCAACAGCTTCGACGATTTCTGCCAATGTTTGTCCTGACTTGTTAACAAGGTCGGTACCGTTATCCACTTTTTCGACACTATCGCGAATAAGGTCTTTAATTTCTTTTGCTGCACCTGCGCTGCGCTGCGCTAAGTTACGCACTTCACCGGCGACCACTGCAAAGCCTTTACCTTGCTCACCTGCTCGAGCCGCTTCAACAGCAGCATTTAGCGCTAATAAATTGGTTTGGAATGCAATCTCATCAATCACGCCAATAATATCTGCAATTTTTTTACTGGACGTATTAATTTCTTCCATCGCTCCCACTGCCTTGCTAACGACTTGACCACCCTTCTGGGCTTTGTCTTGCGCATTGGCCGCTAAGTTATTAGCGTGAGAGGCGTTCTCGCTGGTTTGACGCACCGAGCTTGTCATTTCTTCCATGCTAGATGCTGTCTCTTCTAAACTGGAAGCTTGCTCTTCTGTGCGTTGGCTTAAATCTGTATTGCCCTGTGCAATTTCAGTTGAGCCAGTACTTACGGTATTAGCTGATTCACGAATACGTCCAATGACATCGGTTAATCGTTCGCCTGTGGCGTTGGCATCTTGTTTTAGTTTTCCGAAAATACCTTGGTAATCAGCCTCTATACGCTCATCTAACTTACCATGAGCCATAGCGTCTAATACGCGCGCGGTGTCGTTAATGACGTTTTCAGAGATTGTCATTAAACTATTAAGGCCCATGCATAAGTTTTTAAAGAACCCACTCTTATCATCCACGGTGGCGCGCAGACTTAACTCACCTTTACTTGCAGATTCAATAATATTATCAACTTCACGTTCAACCGATACTTCTTCTGTACGATCACTCCATTCAACCACTGTACCTAATCGCTCCCCTTCTGGGTTAACAATTGGGCTCGCTATTAATGAGAACGTACGTCCACCTACAACAATTTGCGTTTTATAAGTATCTTTTAATGCCGCTAGCATTTGTCGTTGATGGGCAGGGTTTTTATGGAAAATATCAATATTACTGCCCAATACCTGACTGGCTGAAAATTGAGGTAAATCTTTACGCACATCAGATTCTGCTATGCGTAGCATGCCAGCTACGGCTTCATTGGTATAAATAACATTTTGATCATTATCAGCAATCATTGTATTCGCTGAACAAGCATCAAGTGCTAAACGAACGCGAGTATTTTCATCCGCTGTGCGTTTCTGCTCAGCCTCAAAAGTTAACTGTTCTGTTAAATCAAGCCACTCAACAACTGTACCAAGGCGTTTTTCATCTTGCCAAACAGGTGTCGCAACAAGATTAAATGTTCTTCCACCTACTACAATTTTGGTTTTATAGACATCTCGAAGCTCACTAAGCATACCTCTCTGATGAGAAGGATTTTTATGGAATCCATCAACATTAAATCCCATTAGATTTTTAACATCAAAATTCGGTAAATCTTTCTTAATATCCGATTCTGCATCACTCAGCATTTCAAGGACAGAATCATTTAAATATACGATATTTAATTCTTCATCAGCCATCATTACATTTGCTTGGCATACATCAAGCGCACTTCGTGTACGAGCATTTTCATCTCCTATCCGTTTCAACTCTGCCTCTGAGGCTAACGCTTCCGTCAAGTCGCGCCACTCAACAACTGTACCAAGGCGTTTTTCATCTTGCCAAACAGGCGTCGCAACAAGATTAAATGTTCTTCCACCTACTACAATATTGGTTTTATAAACATCCCGAAGGTCACGGAGCATTCCTCTTTGGTGAGAAGGATTTTTATGAAAACCATCGACATTAAAACCCATTAGGTTTTTAACATCAAAGTTCGGTAAATCTTTCTTAATATCCGATTGTGCGTCATTCAGCATTTCGCGAACAGAATCATTTAAATATACAATATTTAATTCTTCATCTGCCATCATTACATTTGCTTGACATACATCAAGCGCACTTCGTGTACGAGAATTTTCAGCCGAAATTTTTTCTTCTCGCTCAGTTCGTGCTATTTCTTCTGTTTTATCTGTCCACTCAACAACTGTACCTATGCGCTTACCCTCTGCGCTCAATACTGGATTAACAATCAAAGAGAATGTCCGACCACCAAGATTTAATTGGGTTTCATGTGTGCCTGATAACTTATCTAACATAGAGCGCTGATAGCTTGGGTCTTTATGGAAGATATCAATATTTTGCCCTAAAACTTTATCAACTGAGAAGCTAGGGATGCTTTTTTTGATATCGTTTTCTGCGGTTACAAACATGTCTTTTACACCTTTATTGGTATAAACAAGATTGTATTCTTCGTCCGCTACCATCAAGCAAGACTCTGCACATGAATCTAATGCACGCTTAATTCGAGTATTGGAGATGCTTTCATTTTTCTGTCTTGTAACGTTAGTTGCAAATTTAATAACCTTATAAGGCTTACCATCTTCACCTAAAACAGGATTATAAGATGCTTGAATCCAAACTTCTTTACCACCTTTACCAATGCGTTTATATTCTTCACTTTCAAATTCACCACTGTTTAATTTCTCCCAAAACATACGGTACTCATTACTTTCTTTAAAGCTAGGCTCTACAAATATACTATGATGCTTCCCTTTAACTTCATCGAGTGTATACCCCATAACACTTAAGAAATTATGATTAGCCGTAATAATTGTACCGTCCATGTTAAATTCGATAATCGCTTGTACTTTATCAATTGCAAACACTTTGGCTTCATTTTCTTTTTGATTACTGGTATCTGTGCTCGACACAATGCCTTTTATGCTATTGCGTAGGTTGACCAGGGTGTATATTAATTTAGCTAATTCGTCTTTCCCTTTTGTACTTGGGTCGTAGCTATAATCACCATTAGCAGTGGCGTTTGCACTTCGAGTAGCCAAGACTAACACCGTCAACAACTTATGCGCTTGCATCCAATGAGCAATAAGCCCCGCTAAACACAACAAACTAAGTACAATTAAAGCATTGCCCGCTTGTTCTTGGGGGATTGTAATAAAGGCATATACCAAACCAACAAGAGGTAATATCCAAGGCATTATAAATTTATACTGTATGCTCATCCGGCTTAAACTATCCATTTTTGTTACCACCTAGTCATCAATCGTTAAAAGATTTTCAAGTTCTAATAGAATCACCATGTTTTTTTTCACAGTAACCAACCCTTTTATGAAGTTTGAATTCTTATTGTCACCTAGCCCTTTATTTTTTGCATCGCCAATGGGTACGTCATACACATCACTGATAGCATCAACAATAATCCCCATTGTTCTCGTCCCATTCGCTGTGAATATCTTAAGTACAATCACAACGGTTTCGTCTCCGTATTCCACTTTTGATAAATCAAAACGCAAACGTAAATCCATAATAGGGACAATGGTGCCACGCAAATTAATTACGCCTTTCAAATACTTGGGGCTATTAGGTATTGGGGTCGCTGACTCCCAACCTCTAATCTCTTGTACCGCTAAAATATCAACCCCGTATTCTTCATCTGCCATAATGAACGTTAAATATTGCTCGGTCAGAACCCCATCTTCGAATCCAGCACGCTGATCTTTTTGTTCCACTTCACTCGTTGCAGTCATATGATCGGCTTTCCACTATGCGGCTTTATGGCTACCATCAATAATTTTTGATGATGCCCCACTCATTTTTGACAAGCTGCTAATATCCACGATCAGTGCAACGGTACCATCGCCTAATATAGTTGCACCTGAAATACCATCTACTCGTTTGTAGTTCTCTTCTAAACTCTTGATAACCACTTGCTGCTGACCTAATAGTTCATCAACAACTACGCCCATTTTTTCACCATCGGTTTCAACCACAACAATGATACTTTCTTCAATGGGTTTCTTTTCTTTATCAATATTAAATACGTCATCTAGTTCAATAATAGGGACATATTCATCACGCAACTGAAGTACATCACTGTGGCCACCAACATGGTTAATGGCACGATCATCTAGCTGAATGGACTCCACAATACTGACCAAAGGAAATATGTATATTTCATCTCCGACTTTAACAAGCTGACCGTCTAAAATGGCAAGTGTTAGAGGTAATCGAATCACAAAGCGAGAACCGCGACCTCTTTCTGAGCTTACTTCGATCGAACCGTTTAATGCTGAGATATTACGACGTACGACATCCATACCCACACCACGACCTGATAAATCACTGACGATGTCCGCGGTAGAGAAACCAGGTTGAAAAATAAGGTCAAAAATTTGTTCTTGGCTTAGGTTTGCACCTTCTGCCACTAAACCTTTTTCAATCGCCTTTGATAATATACGGTCTGAATTTATACCCGCGCCATCATCTTTTATTTCAATGACGATATTACCGCTTTGATGATAAGCATCTAATTTAACCGTACCTGTTTCTGGCTTGCCTGCTGCAAGACGATCGGCTGGCACTTCAATGCCGTGGTCAATCGAATTGCGAATAAGGTGAACCATTGGGTCGCCTATTTTTTCCATTACCGTTTTATCAAGTTCGGTATTTTCACCTGACATTAACAGCTCAATTTTTTTATTAAGAGAAATACTCACATCCCGTACTAAGCGAGGGAATCGACTGAATACAAAGCTAATAGGCATCATGCGAATTTTCATCACACTCTCTTGTAGCTCACGAGTGTTGTGCTCTAATTGCGCTAGCCCTTCTTGTAAACGCTGTACTCTTGATATATCAAAATTTTGCCCAAGTTGCCCAAGCATTGATTGAGTAATCACCAGCTCACCAACCATATTAATTAAGCTATCAACTTTGTCGATACTCACTCGAATAGATGAACTTTCTTGCGCCTTTTGTGGTGATTTAGCTTGGGGCTGAGCCTCTACGGCTTCCGCTTTGACGACGGTTTTTTCAGCGGGGGGCGTGGCTGGCGCAACAACACTCTCTGTTGGTTTTTCTTCACCTGCATTTGATGCATGTTCACCCGATGCTGAACCTGTCGAATCCACACCCATTGACAACGGTGTAATGATAATTTCAGCATCATCAATGACCCATTCAAATACTTCATCTATTTCAGATTTTTCAATGGATTTTTCTATACGAATATCCCAAGCCAAATAACATTTCTCAGGATCAAGCCCAGTTAACTCAGGTAGACGTTGCGTATCGGCAATGACTTGCATTTGATAATCACACAGTTCGGCTAATTGGCGAAACATGCGCGCAGGTTCATTACCTGTTTGTAAAATAGTTAATTCCGGAATAAACCGAATATGCCAGCCACCGGCTTTATCATCATCTTGTTTGTCTACAGCAGGTGGTGACGGAGGCTCATCTGGTATGTTTGCATCTGTAGAAGCTGACCCGACATTTAAGATACTTTCAAATTGTGCTTTTAAACTATTGGTTTCAGTTAAGTTTGGATCATTACCCGCCTGCAAGTCTTGTAATAACCCTTTGATGCAATCAACACTTTTCAATAGTAAATTCTGAATATCTTGACTCATGGCACGCTTGCCACTGCGTATTTGATCTAACAATGTTTCTAGCACATGGGTAAACCCAGCCACTTGGTTAAAACCAAATGTCCCCGCTCCCCCTTTCATTGAATGTGCTGCGCGAAATATCGTATTGATTATCTCAGCATCAGGTTCCACCAAGTCTAGCTCGAGCAAACCTTGCTCCATAGCATCTAGACCTTCGTAGCTTTCTTCGAAGAATACTTGGTGAAATTGGCTAAGATCAATACTCATGAATTTACCCTAGAACTTTCTTAATGGTGGTAAGAAGTTGATCAGGGTTGAATGGTTTTACGATCCAACCAGTTGCCCCTGCGCTTTTACCTTCCATTTTTTTATCACCGGCAGATTCGGTGGTGAGCATTAAGATCGGTGTGAATTTATAGCTCGGTAGCTCCCGTAATTTACGGCACAATTCAATGCCATTCATATTCGGCATATTCACGTCACTCAGTACAAGGTCAACTCCTTGTCCCTGTGCAAACTTTAATGCTTCGGCACCATCACTGGCTTCTACTACGTCGTGACCCGCCCCTTTTAATGTAAAGCTAACCATTTGGCGCATGGAGGCTGAATCATCTACTGCTAATATTTTTGCCATAAACTAGTCTCCCGATTTAATGTCCATTCAATCCAATGTGTTCGTCAATGCCCAGCAACTTGGCTGTCGCGACTGTTTGCTCAGAGGGATTTGGCCAAGTGAGCTTACGATCATATTTGGCTAATGCCTGATGAAAACTAAGGATAAGTTGTAATGCAGATGTGTCTATTTGCTCGACGCTTGCGGATTGAATTTCGATATCGTTACCGGATTGAATCAAGCTTTCCATTTGCCCATGCAGCTCCTCTGCCTTAACTATGGTACAGCGAGTACCTAAGTCGATTTTATCCATATCCATTTCTTGTACTGCCTTTAGCTCATTTATTGATAATGTTAGACGCTAATACAGAGAATGTTTGGGGCGGCAGAAAAATTATTTTATTAATAATTATGAGCTATGAAGGCGATGTAGTTGTGCGCCTATTTCATCTAAAAATTTTTGCATCTGTTGGTTTTCTGACGCAATTGCTTGATCATTAAGTCGGGATTCTAACTTTTCGTAGCTCTTCAACTTTTGATTAAGTGTTTGATAAATAGCTTGAGCTTTTTTAAGTTGCTCTTTAACTTGAAAAATATGGTTATTTTGTTGAGTGATGGCATCGTCTATTTGACGCATAAATGATTCAAACTGTTGTATCTGTAAACCAGAAACCTTTACGCTGGCTTGGGATTGAAAGTTCTCACGGTAATCTTGCTGGTAACCAAGTAATGTATTACTTTTTTCTTGTTCACTATTCAGTTTTTGCTGAAGCGCACCTATATAAGAAAGTGCTTCATTAACCGCATTTTGGGCAATCTGTACTAATGGTTTGAGTCGTTTTGCGCGTTCGCGGCTCATGATACGTCAGTTGTATCTTGTGGCTGCGCATTTCGACCAATGGCTTCATTTAATATCATGGTTAACCCTTCCATACTTTCTTTTAACGTGATGGCTTGGTTTAAGTCTTGTGCTAAATACGCTTTCATTACTGGGTTCAAACGCACAGCAAGATCTAACTCAGGACTGCTGCCAGGGTTGTATGCTCCAACACTGATCAAGTCTTTATTTTGTTGATACAAGCTATACAAGTATTTAAATCGTTGTGCTGACTTTAAGGTTACAGAATCGACAATTTGCGGCATTGCTCGACTGATGGAAGCTTCAACATCGATCGCAGGGTATTGGCCTTCTTCTGCCAAGCGTCGACTTAATACGACATGGCCATCGAGTATGGCTCGGGCAGAATCAGCAATGGGATCTTGCAGATCATCACCTTCTGTTAATACTGTATAAAATGCAGTGATGGAACCACCTCCCGGTGGACCATTGCCAGTACGTTCAACCAACTTAGGGATTTTAGCAAACACAGATGGCGGGTAACCTTTTGTGGCCGGCGGCTCGCCAACCGCTAATGCAATTTCACGCTGAGCTTGGCCATAACGGGTAAGACTATCCATCAATAACAGCACGTCTTTACCTTCATCTCGAAAGTATTCTGAAATAGCGGTGCTCAACGACGCCGCTCGCATACGCATAATTGGGCTGTCATCTGCGGGGCTGGCGACTACAACGGCACGCTTTAATCCTTCTTCACCTAATATGTCTTGAATAAATTCTTGTACTTCTCGACCACGCTCTCCTACCAAGCCAACCACGACAATGTCGGCGGAAGTAAACCGCGTCATCATACCTAACAGCATACTTTTACCGACACCCGAACCCGCAAATAGCCCCATACGCTGGCCTCGACCCACCGTCAGTAAAGCGTTAATTGCTCGAATGCCCACATCCATTGTGTCGCGAATAGGCGCGCGCTTCATTGGATTGATGATCTTGCCTTCAAGGCTGATGTATTCGCTGCTAACAATGTCACCAAGGCCATCTAAGGGCTGCCCTGCGCCATTGAGTACACGGCCTAATAAACCAAAGCCTGCTGGAATTTGGTCACCATCTAAAATTGGTGTGACCTTGGCACCCAGTGATAAACCTTGCACTGGCTCAATGGGCATTAAAAAGAATTTATCACGATCAAACCCCACCACTTCAGCTTCTATCTGGCCATTGCCTTGCTCTACCCAGCAGCGATCCCCCACTTTTACTTTGCAACCTACCGCTTCCATAGTGAGGCCAACCATACGCGTCAACTGACCCGACACTGTGGGTTGGCAATAGTATTCACCATGTTCTTTTAACCAGCGTATGGATTTAAGACTCATGATCACCCTCTTGCTCAACTGACTCGTCTGGTTTTTTTATCGAATTGCTGTTTTTAGCTAGTGGATCTGAAGTGTGTTCGTCGCTCATTGGTGAGGAGACTTCTGCTTCTGCAGAAGCGCTATCTGTTAAGCTGCTTTGCTGTTCTTGGTTTTGTTGTTCGTTTTCGTTTTCGTTTTCGTTTTCGTTTTCGTTTTCTAGAGTATGTTTTTCACTTACCTGATGACGCTCATTTTTTTCATTATCGGCCTGATCCGATTGGTCATCAGCATCTATATCTGTCTCAATTTTGCTTCCTGTATCTTGATCTTCTCGTTTATCTGCTTCTAAATTTTGTTCGGCCTTATTGCCTTGATCTTCATGTTCTTGCTCAAGTTCAGTATGCATCGCGATTAAATCGAGATCATCTGCTCCCTCATCATCACTATCTTCCCCCTCATTAAGAGCAAGTTGTAGTTGACGATAGTATTGCTTTTCAATGGTTGCCCAACGTTCACTTAAGGTAAAGTTTACGGCGCTGTAACGAGTATGAATTCGACAACCACCCGCTTCTATTTTTTCTGATGCGTGGGCTTCGCCTTCAAACTCACCTTGCTCTATGGCGGCCTCAATAAAAGGCAAGTCCGATGGGTTTACATCTATTTTTAAGTGACCACTATCTAATGGTAGTGAATCTAACGCTTGCTGCACTAAGGTAACAATGTGCTCACTGCCTTGGCTTAATTCTTGGGTGATCACCGCTTTTGCCATGGCCAAGATGATATCAGGCAAATTTTCTGACATCTCTTTTTTTTGGTTGATTAAATCTTGATTGATTGATGTCAGAATGGATTTAAAAATGTTAATATTTTTTTCGTTTTCTTGCGTGCCTGTTGTTAAGGCTTGAGCTTCACCTTTTTCAAAACCGCTGTCAAAACCTAACTTTCGACCTTCAATTTGACCTTTTTCTAAGCCTTCTTGATGGCCTTCCTCATAACCTAGTTTTTCACCTTTTTGCCTGCCTTCTATTAGACCTTGCTCTAGGCCCTCATTGAATGCTTCTTGGCGAATGAGTTCTAACTGCTCTGCGGTTAACGGTTCAACTTCAATTTCTTCGTCTTCAACCAGAACATCGTCTTCATCAACTTTTTCATCGCTATTTACAAGGTGACTAGGCTCCGTCCAATAAGGCAAATTCCAGCGCTTAGACTCTTTTACTTCATCTGCAGGTATACGCTCTCGGCGTTCAGTCATGGTTACTGCACTCTAAAATCGGTTGCGAATGAAGATATTATCAATCGTGTGTAACGGCTAAACCATTTGTTCGCCACCGGCACCACCTAATACAATTTCGCCTGCATCCGCCATACGACGAGCAATCGAAAGAATTTCTTTTTGTGCTGTCTCCACTTCACTGACTTTAACTGGGCCTTTGGCCTCAAGATCATCTCGTAATAGCTCGGCTGCACGTTTTGACATATTGCGGAATATTTTCTCTTTAAGATCTTCATCCGCACCTTTTAATGCAATCGTCAGTAGGTCACCCGATATTTCACGCAACAATACTTGAATACCCCGGTCATCCACTTCGTTAAGGTTTTCAAACACAAACATAAGATCTTGAATTTGCACACCTAGCTCTTCATCCACTTCTTTAATTTGATCAAGCAATTCACCACTCAAGGTACTATCAAGGTTATTAATAATACCAGCCGAAACTTTCACACCGCCCATTGCCGTGGTTTGTTGCCCTTGACTACCCGAGAATTGTTTTTCAAGAATATCGTTAAGTTCTTGTAACGCGGATGGTTGCACCGCTTGTAATGATGCAACACGCATCATGATGTCGAGTCGTACTTTTTCATCGAAGTTATATAAAATTTCGGCGGCTTGATCACTTTCGAGATACGCGATAACGATGGCTTGAATCTGAGGGTGCTCATGTCGAATAATATCTGCCACAGCTCGGCTTTCCATCCACTTTAGGGTATCTAAACCTGTGGTATTGCCCCCTAATAAAATACGATCAATCAAGCCACCTGCTTTATCCGAACCCAATGCTTGGGTCAGCATGTTACGAATATAATCATCAGCCCCTAGACCTAAACCAGTTTGCCCTGATAAGCTGTCTAAAAACTCAGCAACAACCCCTTCAACCTGTGTTTGTGAAATATCTTTTAATTGGGCCATGGTTGCACCCACCGACTGCACTTCTTTTGGGCCTAGGTGCTTAAGCAGTTCAGCTGCGTCTTTTTCACCTAAGCTCATCAACAAAATAGCGGCGCGTTGTTTGTGATCTAAACTGGCAAGCTCACCTTTTGGTGCTGCAGGTGGCTTGGCTGGTTCAGTCGCTGGTTTTTGCTCATCCTTCGGCATTGTTCACCCATTTCTTAAATGCTTGCGCCACTCTGGCAGGATCTTCAGCAATGAGTCCTTTCAGCGCATCTAGCTGACGTTCAAACCCTTCACTGGCACCAGGTAGTAAAAATTCATCCGCTCCTGCCAAGGTAACTTTATCGTCACCAAAGAGATCATCGCCGCTACCAAGGTCGTCCAGTTCTCCTTCGATTTCAGCGTTCTCATCCATTTTGCCCCTGTCGATAAGGTTGCGCACAATGGGACGAATCACACCAAAAATAACAATTAATAAGAATAAACCAGCCAGTGCTTGTTTGACGATTTCCCAGAACCAAGGTTGACGCCAGAAGTCAGGTTCACCCAATTCTTGCGGACCACCCAAGAATGCGCTGTTTATCACACTGACGCTGTCACCGCGTGCCGCATTAAAACCAACAGCATCTTTCACTAACATTTCTAAACGCGATAATTCTTCGGCAGTCCAAGTCACCGCTTCTGTTGCACCCGTTTCCGGATTCATACGCGCACGATCATTAACCGCGACGGAGACGGTAACACGGCGGATTTTGCCTACCTGATGTTGAGTATGACTCAAAGTACGATCAACTTCATAGTTCCGTGTGGCTTCGCTGCGACGCTGGGTCGGCTGAGGTTTTTCACCATCTGCCCCTTCAGCCACCTCTGGCGCCTCTGCTACGCCTGGAGGTTGATTTGTTAATGCTCCAGGGATGCCGCCCTCAACTTTATTTAGACTTTCTTCGTCTAAGGTTTGCTCGCTACGAAGGGCTATTAAGTCTGGATTGTAGAGTTCTTGTGTTTGTTCGACCGCGGTAAAGTCTAAATCGGCACTGACTTCGGCTTGAAAATTTTGCGACCCTAAAACCGGTTCTAAAATACGCTGTACGCGTTGATTTAAATTTTCTTCAAGTTTGCGTGTAAATTCGTATTGCTTAGCCGCTAATAAATCTTCAGTATTTTTATCGTCTTTACTCAGCAAGTTGCCTTTTTGATCCACTAGGGTGACGTTTTCCACTGGCAATTCAGGAATACTGCTGGCCACTAAATTTATAATGGCTTCTGCTTGTGCTTGCTTGAGACCCTTGCCGCCATATATCTCTAAAAAAACGGATGCTCTTGGTTCTCGATCATCTCGTACAAACACGGATTGCTTAGGTAATGCTAAGTGTACACGTGCATTTCGCACACTCTGTAAGCTCGAAATTGTCCGCGCTAATTCCCCTTCAAGACCACGACGATAACGAGCGCTTTCGATAAACTGACTGGTACCTAAACCCTGCTCTTTATCTAATAATTCTAAACCTGTGGAATCGTCGATATCTGCTAACACGGGCGCAAGGGCCAAGCGAGCTTCGTGAATATCAGATTCAGGAACCGTAACAATGCCTGACGTTGGGTTAATGCGATAATCAATGCCGGTTTGATCAAGTATGCTTAAAATTTCTCTAGCATTAAAATCTTCAAGGTTGCTAATTAACGGCCTATATTGTGTTTCTTGAGACCAAACAACAACACCAATCCCCAATGCGAGTAAACCTGCAAACCCAACAAGTAAAGCCACTTGCCTTACAATCGTAAGCTTATTAAAGCCCATCATAACTGGGTTTATTTCACTGGCATCCATGGCATCCGGCAGTGAGTCATTTAAACTCTCTGCTGGGTCAGTCATATTGGGATCTGACTGAGCTGGGAAGTTTTCCCCTGTTTCTGCCGGAACGTTGTCTGTTGCCATGATAATGTAACCTTAACTACGGTTGTCTATAAAATAAAAACCTGGCTTAAATAAAAATGACACACCTAAACGGGCATATTCATAATGTCTTTGTAAGCATCTACAAGCTTATTGCGGACTTCTTTCATGGCATCAAATGATACGCTGGCTTTTTGCGCGGCAATCATGACTTCGGGTAAATCCACCATTGGATCACCTTTCTCAAAACGAGTACGCAGTTCTGAACTTTGTTTTTGTTGCTCATTAACACTATTAATGGCATTACCAAACATGGTTTGAAAGTCCGGAACATTCGGATCTGCTTTGATATTGGGATAATTTTGACTTTGGTTTTGTAACTTATCGACTTCTTGTGTCAATCGATCCGCTGCGGATAAGTCCGTTTGGTTAGGCTCTTGTATTTGAGAGCGTACTTGGCGCAATTGTGATAGGACACTGTTTATGTCTGCTCTATCAACCATGTTTCACCTCATTCATTAGTTTGCCAAAAAAATGCCATCCGTTGGCAGCTTCCCTGCCTTAACGTCCCTGTTAGACGTCTTCCTGACATTTTTTCCATTCGTATGTGTTAATTGCATAACACAGGCCAAGTTAAAGTTTGTTTTGTTACTGACTAAAACATTAAATTGGCTTGAATATCGATGCCTTGCTCACGCATTTGAGCCATTTTATATCGTAATGTACGTGGGCTAATGCCCAGTTTTTCAGCGGCTCTTTTTTTATTTTTTTCATGCTTTAGAGCATCTAAAATTAAGGTATATTCGCGTTGTTTTAAATTATCACCTAACCCATCAGCCGGTACATTAGTAGCCATTACAGGCTCTGAGGGAATGGCCATATCTAGGCCTTGAAACGGACTCGCTTGAAGCGGTTGCATGTGTGTTTCTGATTCGACATTCAATACAATATCACTGGCTGTAATACTGTGGCCGGTTTGAATGATAAGCGCTCGCTGAATAACGTTATCTAATTCTCGAACGTTCCCTGGCCAACTATGTTGCTGTAATTTTTGCTGTGCACTTTCATCAAAAATAAGTGTCGATTTATTTTGTTTTTTACAATGTTTGTGCAGTAAACGCTCAGCAATAGGCAATAAGTCCTGCTGGCGCTGACGTAATGATTTCCATTGCAATGGAAATACGCTCAAACGATAATATAAATCCTCACGGAATTTTTTTTCGTTCACGTATTCGATTAAATTACGATTGGTGGTTGCTAAAATGCGAACATCTAATGAAATCACCTTACGCCCACCTAAGCGCTCCACTTCTCGTTCTTGTAGCACACGTAATAATTTTGCTTGTAGGCCAATTTCCATTTCACTGATTTCATCTAACAGTAATGTACCGCCTTGAGCCTGCTCAAATTTTCCTGGCATACTATTATAAGCACCGGTGAATGCACCTTTTTCGTAACCAAATAACGTGGATTCCAACATATTTTCAGGAATAGCAGCACAATTAATTGCAATAAATGGCCCGCTCTTTCGTGGACTATTTTGATGAATATAACGTGCTAATACTTCTTTACCTGTACCGCTTTCACCGCTAATTAAAACGGTTGCTTCACTGCCGGCAACTTGTTTCGCGAGTTTTAATAACGCTCGACTAGAAGGGTCTTGTGCAACCGGTTCATTGCTTTTAGTTTGATCACTGGATTGATGACGAAATTGATTCACGGTTTCAACTAATACACTGACTTCAAATGGCTTAACCAGATAATCCATCGCACCCTGCTGAATAGCCTGTACCGCTTTTTCAACTTCACCAAACGCCGTCATTAAAACCATAGGAATAGATGGGTACTGACTCTTCACATGATTGAGTAAATCAAAGCCAGATAATGCCCCCATACTGATATCCGATAAAATCATATCGACTGACTGCTTTTGCAAAAATACCATAGCGTCTTCAGCACTACTGGCTTCGAACGTTTGTATTTTTTGTAATTGCAGAGTATCAACAATCGCATCACGCAATTGGCTATCATCCTCAACTATCAGCATTTTAAATTGATTCACGGCCCATCTCCTTTTTAACTGCTTGATGGCTAATAGGCAGCGACATAACAAAACATGCGCCACCTTGTTCATGATTAAAGAAATTCAATTTCCCATAATGGGCACGCACAACCGCATTGACCACTGGCAAACCTAAGCCTGTTCCATTACTTTTGGTTGTATAAAACGGTTCAGTCATTTTTTCTGATTCATCGGCATTTAGACCTGGACCATTATCACAAACAGATATGGTTAAATAATTATTTTTTTGAATAATGTGGACACGTATTCTGGCTTGCACTGTGTGCTCTTCAGCGGCTTCAATTCCGTTTGATATAAGGTTTTGAATCGCGCCAATCAAACTTTCTTGATGACATTGAATCTGGCATTCTGAATATTCACTACTGATTTCAATTTCAGCTTGAAACTGTTTATGCAGGATATTTTTTGCCTCACAAATTAATTTTATTAAATCATTTTGCTTGAGCAACTTATTCAATGGCGCGCTACCACGAGCAAAAATCAACATATCACGCACCTGAGCTTCAATATTTTTTAATTGACGCCCTAACTTCTTAGAAAATTTAATACGAGTCTGCGGATCCAAGTCATTACTAGCTAAGTGCTGACTGTACAACATGGCGCCAGATAGTGGCGTACGTACTTGATGAGCGAGACTGGCTACCATTTTCCCCATAGCCATTAAACGCTGGTGTCGTGCCAGTTTTGCTTGTAAGTCACGGGTTTCTGTTTGGTCTGTCATTAATACAATTTGGCCCGGTTCATTTTCTAAACCAGAAGTCTGGATACTTAGACGTCTGCCATTAATTAATGATACTTCGTGGCCATCATCTTCGCGGGGGCGAAAATATTGATTAATCACATTTCGCCAAAGCTGTCCTTGCAACCCTTCATGATGCAACATGGCATGGGCAGCACGATTACTTTCTTGAACTCGACCATTGCCGTCAAGCACCACGACACCACCCGGTAATAATTGCAATAGGCTGTGCAGTCTATTCGCTAGGCGTTCTTTTTCTTTTAACTCTTTCATGCGTGCTGCACTGACTTCTGCAAGCTCACCCGATAAAAGATGAACCTGACTTTCTAACTTGCTATAACTGTCAGTAAGTTGTTCCGACATTTGATTAAAGAGTTCAAATGCTTGACGTAACCCTTCTTTGGGTTGTATTTCGTGAGGACTCTCAATGTAAGACGTCATATACTCCACACCTAAACGTGTTAATGAAGCCAAATAAATGGCTAAATAAGCTTTCTATAGTGGTAATGGCAATTTGCGTGCCGCATCACATTTTTATAATGACGCAGTATATAAAGAGAATGGTTAAGCTAAGGTGGGTATTAAAAATAGAATATTGGTCAATTTAATAAGAGAAACGTCGTTTGTTAGATATAAAAAAAGCCCTTTCGGGCTTTTTTTATTCTCGCTCGTTAGCGAAATTAATCGTCAAATTCTTCTGCGTGCTCTTTTTCTTTTCGCTGTAAGCCATATTTACGCATCTTCTCAACTAACGTTGTACGGCGTATTTTTAATTTTTCAGCGGCTCTGGCGACAACACCGCAAGCATCATCAAGTGCTTGTTGAATTAATGAGCGTTCTAAGTTAGTCAGATAATCTTTTAAATCAATACCGTTTACCGGTAACAATGCAGGAGTATCTAACCCAACAAGACCTGGTTCGCTAGGAAGCATAACCGGTTCTTGCATGCGACTTTCATCTTCGTCACCTTCATCAACATGGCGGAATTTTTTCGGCAGTTCTGGTACACCAATCACACCATAAGGATGTAAGATCGCTAAGCGTTCAACTAAGTTGGCCAGTTCGCGTACGTTTCCATGCCAATCATGCCGACACAGGGACATGATCGCAGCACTATTAAAACGAATAGAACCGCGTTTTTCATTTTCCATACGAGAGATTAATTCGTTTAACAAAAGCGGGATATCTTCACGACGATCACGTAACGCGGGTACTTCGACCGGAAAAACGTTTAGTCGATAATATAAATCTTCACGGAAGGTTTCATCTGCGACCATGGCTTCAAGATTTTTATGCGTTGCTGCGATAATACGTACATCTGTTTGTAATGTTTTAGTACCGCCAACACGCTCATAGGTACGCTCTTGTAAAACTCGTAATAACTTTACTTGCATATTGAGCGGTAAATCACCTATTTCATCTAAGAAAAGCGTACCGCCTTCAGCCATTTCAAAACGACCACTGCGAGATGTAATGGCCCCTGTGAATGCGCCTTTCTCATGACCAAACAATTCGCTTTCTATTAATTCATTTGGGATAGCGCCACAGTTAACTGGAACAAAGGGGCCATCACGACGACCACTGTGATAATGTAAATTGCGCGCAACCACTTCCTTACCTGTACCGCTTTCACCTGTAATTAAAACCGTTACACTCTTATCAGCCACTTGATGCATTAATTCTCGCACATATTGAATTTGGCGACTGGTTCCTACCAATGAGCGAAATAATTGAACAGGGCGGCGTTCACCACGAACGCGATTATGAGCAAAATGTTCACGGTAAATTTGTGCTCGGTGCAAACTATCTAAAAGTTTATTGTAACTGGGGGGCATGCTCACATGAGCAATAATAGAACGGCGTACATCATCGGGTAAATCGGAAGGAAGCTCCTCATCACCCACATAAATCATGGGCATGCCTTTGTCCCATTCATTTATTTCTTTGAGTAACGTATCTAATGATGTCTTTTCAGAGCTGCCAATTATGAAGGCAACAATATTAGAGACATCGCCATTACTAGTTGCAACATCGCGCCAATTCGATGTTTTGCTGCTAAATGACTCTTCACCTAAAAAATCAAGCAATACTTGCATGTCATGTTGACGTTGCTCGTTATCATCCACCAACAGGACTTTAATTTCTCGCCACATGGTGCACCTTTACCCCAGTTTTTATTGACTTCATTTGGTCACAAACTCGTCGTTAATTTGACTAGTTTCTTCTAGTTAAGTTGATGAGGACGTTGCGGTCAAATAAATGACGATAAAACTTTATTGTTATTATTTATAAGCAAAGTAAATGATATTTTGTCATTTACCTTGCATTAGCTTATTAGTGTCAAAAAAAATGAGATCTGTAAACCATTTTCTTCAATAGGTTCAAAATATTTTTCTAGCTAGTTAATTGTTTTTTAACTGTTTAATTCCTATAGCCCATATAATACGGGGGCTATAATAAAAAAGGCCTTGACGGCCCTTCTTAAAATATTGGCGAGTACTAACTAGACTGACAAGTGATTTTGCTCAGGTGCTGGCTGCAATTTGCCTTGACCTTTAATCTCTTCATAGCTTGCACGAATGCCCTCCCAGCCGGTTTTCACCTCGGACAACAGTTCCATAACCTCATTTATGATCACGGCGTCGTTTTTAGTATTCGCTTCAAATAAGCGACGTGCCATATAATCATACAGGCGTTCCAGGTTAGCACTGATTTCACCACCCCTTTCATGATCCAGTGACTCTTGAAGCGCACAAATAATATCGATTGCACGTCCAATTTTTTCATTTTTTGCCGCATAATCTTTCTTTTCTATGTAGGTTTTTGCCATAGAAAGCCGAGTAAGTGCCCCTTCAAGTAATAGTTGAATTAGCTTGTGTGGATCAGCTTCCATCACTTCTGTTTGCAAGCTAACTTGACTGTATTCCTTTGCGCCTTTTGTATACATACTCATACCCCTCAATTACTACATAAAGGTAAACGGCCTTTGTCTGAATATCTTTAATAATTATTTAAAATAGATTGATTTGGCATAGTAACACTACGCCACAGCGGTACGATTTCCCACTAAAAGCGGCAAGCCTCTGCCCCTTTAAAACGGATCGAGTCCACACATAAAACACCTAACCAATTGAAATATAAGTAATATTTTTCATGGCACAGGGTGTGCTTATAAGGAAATATCATAGCAATCGCTGTTATCGTAGCGAAAGGATTTACCCATGGCTCTTAGCAACAGTGCAAATCCAAAACAGGACAAGCTCAGTCGCAAAAAATTAAGCTTAATTAATGAGCTTAAAAAGCAGACGTTTTTGTTATTTGATGAAACCCAAAACCATCATGATCACAAGGTGCGTCAACAAGCATTAAAAGGTGCCAAATCTTTTATCATGCAAGCACTGGATATCGCACCGCTGGATGGTGATAGTCTTAATCTTTTAACAAGGATTGAGCTGGAATCCGGTCAATTCGAAAAAGCGCATCACGCTATCGAACAAGCCTTAACCGAACACCCTCAAAATGCGGGCTACTGGTACAGTGCCGGTCACGTTGCACTCGCTTTACATGATTTTAATGAAGCCGAACAAGCATTTAAGCAAGCCATTGCACTGGCGCCGAATCAAACGCGCGCAGAAGTAAGCTTGGCTTACACCTTGGTTGAGCAGGGACGAAAAGTTGAGGCTTTTCAGTTATACAGGCAACTGGTCAAAACAAACGCCCAAGATGTACAAATTCGTAGCCGCCTACTACACAGTGCACAGGGATTAGTAGCCGATTATTATGATCCAGAACTTGAACAAGATTTAATTAGTTATTTAAATTGGGACGATCTCAATTTGAATCAGCTCTCTCATTTATGCTGCAGCGTTTTAATTTACAAGTTCAAATTGAACAATCAAGGCAGCGCCTCTTCATTTAATGATATGGCTAACTCTATTTTATTATTGAAAACGTTACAAAATACTATTATTAAAAATGAGTTACTTGAGAAGCTAATCATTGCGCTGCGCCAAGAATTATTGGCCCATGCCAGTAAAAAAGGCCGCTTAATTAATCAGTATGTGCCGTTATGTGAAGCCTTATGCCAATATGCATTGAACAATGAATTCTTAATGCCTTACACAGAAGCTGAGCGCTCAATGGTGTTAACGCTTAAAACCATGATTGAACAATCATTAACACAACCGGGCTGCACACCCACTGATATATCTGGTGCACTCATGCTGTTTGCCATGTATGAATCTTGGTACACCATAGACAACCATAAAATTTTATTCGATTTTGATAATAGTAGCTGGCCTGCTATTAGTTTTGATATAAAAGTGGCGCATGATCGCTTACTGCATGAACAACATTTTGAATTTAACACCCTGACATCGATATCAGAAGGTAACCCTCACGAAGTTAAAACACAGTATGAGCGTTTCCCTTATCCTAGATGGCAGTTTTTAGATAATAAAAATGTCACGAACTATGGTCGAGCACTTCAGCATGAGTTTCCATGGATTAACGTGCCGACGTCTATTTTATCGCAACCATTAAATATTTTAGTGGCAGGCTGTGGTACAGGTCGTCATGCACTGAATGTTGCAAAATACTTTTACAACACCCATGTAACAGCCTTAGATATTAGCGAAACCAGTTTAAGCTATGCGTATAAAAAATCCGCTGAATTAGACATTGAAAATATTGAATTTCATTTAGCCGATTTAACCAAGCTTTCAAAACTAGACCAACCATTTGATATTGTAGAGTGCTCAGGTGTTTTGCATCACATTCAAGATTATAAGACGGCATTAAATGGTTTACTGTGCAACCTAAAGCCAAATGGCTTTTTAAAATTATCGCTATACAGTAAACGCGCTCGTAAACCGGTTTATCAAATTCGTAAAGCCTATAAACACGGCGGCATCGAAAAAAATGAGCAAGACATTCGAATATTACGCCATGCTATATTTGCCGATGACAAAATTGAAGATAAACATCTAATTACCGAATCTGATGATTTTTACAGCATGAGCGGCGTGGTGGATTTATTACTGCATGAATATGAAGTAGGGTTTACACCAAAATCGATTAAAGCATTATGCGACACACATCAGTTGATGTTTTTGGGGTTCTCTAACCTGGATACGCAACTAAAAGAGTCATTTAAACAATTTATTGGCTCTGATTGTGCGCTAGACAATCTAGACCAATGGGAATTATTTGAGAAAAAACACCCAAACACATTCAGCGCTATGTTCCAATTTTACTGCCAGTACAAGCCACAATTAAAATCGATGAACTAGCCGCCTAAAACAATCACCATAAAAAAGCCCCGTTAATCAAAGATTAACGGGGCTAAAGTTAGACCGCTATTATTTTAATTTTTTACTTGGGTGACCCCATATCTAACCATTCAGCAATTAACTTACGCTCTTGTGGCGTTAGCATATTTTTATGTTGTTCCCATACATTTTGTTTAGCCGCTTCTACTTCAACTGGACGGAAAACCCAGTGCTTGTGATCGCTATCTTGTGCAAACACATCAAAGAAGTTTGCACTGCTAATGGCACCTAAAGGATTCATCAATGACTGACCGTAACAGCTAAAGCAATCGTTTTCTGGCTGCATAACAAACGGCGCTTCAACATAACGACGGCAGTGACTGTCGCTTACTTCGCTAAAGGTAGACGCTAAGTACATGTAAGTACGATTATTATCAAACAGCGCATTATAAGACGCTAAGCCTTCCGGCTGTGAACTAAAGTCACTTAAATCTAAACTCGTAAAACCACGATTATCATGACAGTCAACACAACTGTTACCGGCTTCATTGCGTGTCACGTTATTCCACAATGGTTTGATGTGCTGCTCGTAAGAAATACTGGCGACACAATCTGTTGCAGGATTCTGCTCACATGCTGCATTAGTCGGTGTTTGTGTGGTAAGTGCATCATAGCCAAGAGAAATTGACTCGTTTGCAGTTGCACTGTCTGGTGTCCAGTAATCATTGTAAGTCATGATCGGCATTAGCTCACCGACGTAAACCGCATCAGCAAATAATGCTTGAGCCATAGTTTGACCCAACGCCTGCGCTTCAATTTCACCTGACGTATTAGCGAACGCACCTAACTGGGTTACGCCAGCATTAATCGATGATTTGGTGCTATTAACGTTAAAGCCATTAAATTCCTGTTGCTCTTCTTCTGCCGCTTGCAACCAACCAGCGTAGCGTTGCATATAAGTGTAAGGGAATTCGCTTGCTGCCATTTGACCAGATTCGTTATTCAACGCTTTACCTTGCTTATTTACCACTTCAAAGGTGTAACGCGTATTAGCCGGGATCTGAAACATAACAGAGCCATCAGGTTGAATCGGCGCGTATCCATTAAGAACCAATTGCTCGTCAACGTTTTGAGTGTAAACACGAACAAAGCGTTCACTGCGTTGATCCATTGGCAATGCCATTGGGTTCGCGGCTAAACCTTGTGCACTCATGTCAACACCGTTTAGATCATAAACAGAACGAATATGAACAGTGGCTACCACGGCATCTGGCTCAGCCGGTAATGGCTCTTCAATTAACGTCACATCTACGTTTACTTTTTTCGTGGCAGTAGTAATGGCGTTATTGTCGGTATCGGTATCTTGCACCTTAGCAATTACGTTTAAGGTAAAGTCTGCAGCCAGCGCTTTATCAAGTGTAATAATCGCTTGTGATGCACTGGTATCTGATAGTGTCCATGACAAGTCTGAATTCATCACGGCATTATTAACAATGGCACCTAAAGGTAGATTGTTTAACGTGATACTTTCAATTTTCTCTGAGCCATCTGTATCCACCAAACCAGCCGTCAAATTAATAATAACTTGAGAGCCAGAAATAACGTCGCCATCAGTATGTGCAACCGATTGGAAATTGTTATACACCAATGAACCGCCTGACTTAAATTTAACAGTACCAGAACCGGTGCCTTGAGCGATGTGTTGATCAATAATCTGCGATGCAATGATCAATGTGTTGTTGCCTGCGTCACCGGTAATCGAGGTGTTTTTTGCATTACCCCAACCTAAAACACTGACACTATCATTGCCCTCACCCATCGACACACTGCCAGCATTGGCTTGCGCGCCAGTGATAATGAAATAATCATTACCTTTAGTGCCATTTGATACTTTATTGGCCTTAAGTTCACCCAATGTTTTGTTTTCACCTTTCTGAGCTTGGTTAATCAGTGCATGGGCATCTTCAAGTGACGCGTTGAGCGTTGGCTTATCAGCAGCTGCATTCACTGTGATGTTTAAAGCACCCGCGCGAGTTTTCGTTACATCACCTTTGGTAAAGGTCACCGATGTTGTCATCGCAACATCATTACCGCTGTGCAATACAGGTGTAAATGTTAAACCGGTTAATTGGGCTGGCGTCATGACCCAAGTGCCATCACCTTGATTCTCGCCGGCACTAAACTGAGCACCGATAGGCGCATTGCTAATTTTAACGGCACCCATGATTCCAGCATCAATCCACTCTTGGAATGGCGCAAGGTCAATATTAAGTGCAGCAATAACATCTTCATTAGTTGAAGCAGTTGCATTCACTGACGCACCTAATGTTTCAGGGTCAACTGGATCCGTCGGATCCGTCGGATCAGTCGGATCAGT
>JAWUXY010000048.1:0-21978 GCA_034111105.1 Bermanella sp.
CGAACAAGAAAGCCAGCTTTATGGTTCGATGGATGGCGCAATGAAGTTCGTCAAAGGAGACGCCATTGCAGGCATTATTATTATTGTCGTCAATATACTAGGGGGCATTTCAATTGGCGTATTCCAAAATGATTTATCCACAGGGGAAGCGTTAGAGATTTATTCCATATTAACCATTGGTGACGGTTTAATCGCACAGATACCGGCGTTGCTTGTTGCGATGACAGCTGGTTTTATTGTCACCCGCGTGCCTACAGGTGATGACAGTGATTTAGGGAATGATATTGGTTTCCAAGTTGTAAGACACCCTAAAGCGTTAATGATTGGCGGCGCCTTACTTTTTTCCTTTTCACTGATTCCAGGGTTTCCCACCTTTACATTTATTACGTTAGCATTATTGATTGGCGGCGGTGGTTTTATTTTACAAAAACGCCAATCATCAACCGATGAAGAGGTCATTGATACTAATGCGATCCCTGCCATGGCTCCTGCCGGTTCAAAGAAAACAACGCCTCCCTCAATCACACGAAAAAAACTCGGACAACAAGAAGAGTTCACATACACATTGCCGTTGTTGATTGATGTCAGTGCCGACTTAGAGCACGACTTGCCCGCAGCTGAGTTAAACGAGCACTTATTGCAAGTAAGACGTGCCCTTTATTTGGATTTAGGCGTCCCATTTCCGGGTATGCATTTGCGCTTCAATGAAAACCTATCAAAAGGTGAGTATCGCATTTTAGTCCATGAAATCCCCATTGTGCATGGATACATTTACCCAACCAAACTCATGATTACAGAAAAAGCAGAGCAACTAGAAATCGTTAACATTCCTTATGAAATATTAAAAAATCAATTACCTGGTATCGACCCCCTTTGGGTCGATGTTGAGCACAAAACCAGCCTGACGTCAGCGTCTATTGAATTCATGGAACCCTCAAGAGTGCTTATTTTTCATTTTTCGTTTGTATTAAAACGCTACGCCGAAGAATTTATTGGCATTCAAGAGACCCGTCACTTACTTGAGCAAATGGAAGGTTCCTTCCCTGAACTGGTAAAAGAAGTGCAGCGCCTTCTGCCCTTACAAAAAATCACCGAAATATTTCAGCGCTTAGTCAGTGAAGATATTTCGATTCGTAACTTAAGATCCATACTTGAATCCCTTGTCGAATGGGGCCAAAAAGAAAAAGATACGGTACTACTTACCGAATATGTAAGGGGAACACTTAAACGACACATTAGCTATAAATACAGCAACGGCCTTAATATTTTGCCCGCATATTTATTAGATCAAAGTATTGAAGAGACCATCCGTGAAGGTATTCGACAAACCTCTTCCGGTGCCTACTTAGCACTTGACCCATCTTTAACATCGCAATTTACAAGCAAAGTAAGAGAAGAGGTGGGTGATATACGCCATATACAACACAAGCCAGTATTAGTGGTGTCTATGGATATCCGGCGTTACGTACGAAAACTGCTCGAGCTAGACCTATACGACATGCCCATACTCTCCTACCAGGAGTTAACACCAGAAATCAATATACAGCCAATCAATCGCATCTCGTTACCAACCTCATAACCACAGGCCTTCGGGCCTGATATTTTTAAAAAATTAATTTCGAAACTTAATCCTACGCCTTGTTACCCACCATATAGACAAAGGCAAGTTTCGCCTATCTGTAGGAGCCATCATGCAAGAGACACTGCAAAAGATCAAAGACCTTAAAGCCAAAATAGACAATCTAACAACGGCATCAAAGAAGCATAACGAGGTGATCGAGGCCATGACATTACAGGCCAACGAATTCCCCGAAGACGTAAAGGCATTTATAGATAACCTTCCTTCGACAATTACTGACAGGATTCATCAGGCGCTTGACCAAGAATTTAACATCTCATTAAGCACCATTAACCCCAAGCCTATTCTATCAAAAGTTAAACGTCCCATACGTGGCATCCGAATTTAACAGGTACCCATCATGAGTAATTTTTCAGGCACGGTTGCTCAAGCAAACCAACCAATCGTTGATGCCGATAATTTATTAAGCAATAAGATTAATGTAAACACCAATGGCATGAGCATCGACATAGCCGCTTTTGAAGTATCAAGACGGTATGTGGAATCCTATAAAGGCGCCATCGAAAAATACATAACCGCTGTCACGAATAAACACTCCCTTATTGAACAAGGTGGGTTTTATTTAAGCCAAATGCAAGAACACAAAATAAGGGCTGAAAGCAACAGCCAAGGGTATACCAATATGCCTAACGGCATGAAAAACTTCTTAGATCGTCACGGCATTAATTATGACAAAAAGGGAAATGACACAAAACAAAACGATAAAGAATGGCAAGTTAACATTGAATACTTAAACAACTGGATTAAAGGTCGATCAAATGAAGTTGAAACAGATGTCATTAAATTAAACGACATAATTAATAAACAAAATCAATTACTCCAATCCACCACCACAATATTGAAAAAAGCCCATGATGTACTAGAAGGTTTAATTAAATCACTTGTTTAACAAAGGAATACTATGGCTAATTTTAACGGCACTGTCGCTGCAGCTAACCGACCGATTGTAGAAGCAGATGCGCTCTTATCAAGAAGATTAACAGGCATTAACACCGGCCACCTCTCAATTGATCAAGCCGCCTTCACGATTGCGACGCTTTATGTTACCTCGTATAAAACTGCAATCGAAAAATATATTTTAGCCGTTAATAATAAACATTCTCTTATTGAGCAAGGCGGCAAGCACTTAGCAAATATGCAGGAATTAAAAACCCGTGTCGAAGGTGGCGGATTACGCGCCGTCTCTGGCGAAATGAAAACGTTTTTAAACCGACATAACATCCCCACTGATCGAAATGGGAATGACAATGACCATAATGCAAAAGAATGGCAAATCAACATTGAATATCTTAATAACTGGATTAAAGGTCGCTCTAACGAAGTTGAAACAGATGTCATCAAGCTGAACGACATCATCAACAAACAGAATCAATTACTCCAATCCACCACCACCATCTTGAAAAAGGCCCATGAGGTACTAGAAGGCCTCATTCGCACACTTGTCTAAATAAAGAGGAAAACATCATGGCTCAAACAGCAGCAACCATCGACAACCTTCCTGAAAATTTTGCCGAAGAAGAACTGGGCAGAATATTAAGCGGCATCAGTCAAGACGGCCGCACGATTCAGGAAATGAAAGGCATCAATACCGAACAAATGGAGGCGCTGTATGGCATCGCTTACAACTATTATTCAGCCGAAAAATTAGAAGATGCCATTCGCACGTTTAGCATGCTGGCTATGCTTAACCCATACGAAAGCAAATATTGGAAAGGTCTTGGTGCCTCACTTCAAGTAAACAAAGCTTATGAAAAAGCGGCCGAAGCCTACGGCATGGCCGCCACAACGGCTGGCATACATGACCCTACACCGCACTTTCATGCGGGTGAATGTTACACCCACTTAAAACTCGTTAAAGACGCTTGCATTGCGTTTGAAATGGCTTGTGACCTATCCCAAGGTAAACCGGAATTTGCATGGGTCGCCAATAAATCTAAGGCTATTTTAAATACATTTAATGAGTTTCAGGCTGCCGTATAGATATATAAACCTATCTGATTCACTCATAAAACGCTCACATCTGACAACCGAACGCTTATAAGGATAAAAACATGACAACCATTAATCCCAGTTATTCCGGTGTTAACTTAAACACCCAGTTTGAAAAACTCGACTTTAAAAATCTAAAAGATTTAATCGGAAAAATCTCCGATATTTTAGCCATAGATACCACAGGTCAAAGTCAATCTGGCAAACCTCAAATTGAAGCACCCAAAGAAGTTCGCAACTACGAAATTGAACTCAGTGCCATCATGAGTAAGATTGCTGAAACCTTAAAAACCAGCGCACTTGATCAAATGGACAAAAACCAAGAGCTACAAAAAGTAAAATTTGAAAAGAAAATGGAAGAAATGCTCGAATGGCTAGAAGAAAGCCGCCAAGCTGAAAAATGGGGAGCCTTTGGTCGCGCTATGAGTTACATCGGCGGTGCACTCGCCATTATTGGTGGCGCGTTATTAATTGCAACAGGTGTGGGCGCAGGGCTAGGTGCCGCACTGATTGTCGGTGGTGTGATTGGTATTACAGATCAAGTTTTAAAAGACACAGGCACATTGCAAGGCGGTATTGCTGGGGGTATTAGCACCTTACTTGAGAAGGCCGGCATGAGCGAGGATGCCGCCAAATGGTTAGGCATGGCTCTTTATTTCGTTATCTTAATTGGTGCATCCGCAGGTGCAGGTGCAGCAGCCGGTACAACCGTCGGCGCTTCAGTTATTGCAAATGCTGGTACAAAAGCCGCAAGTGTTGCTTCTAGTGCAGGCTCACTGGCATTTAGAGCCACCTCTGTCGTGTCAGCAACCGCTGCCAAAGTTGGCTCTTCCGCAAGCAATACTTTAGTCAATACCATGCAAAGTTTAATCAAAACAATGGCCGCCAGTGGCAATATGACTCGCACGGCTATTACGGGAACAACCACAGTGGCAGGCTTAGCAGGCTCTGGCGGTAATCTTGGAGCAGGCATTACAGAATCAGCTTCATTGACTCATCTAGCATCTGCGCAAGAAATTGCCGCCATGATTCACGAAATTGGTTTGTCACTTCAAATGCGAAAAGAAGATTTAGAAGAAGCCATGGAATATTTTTTAAATGCCATTGCGCGTATTACCAATATGATTTCAGGCAAGCAAGAAGTGGCACAAGCCATGGTCTTTATTCGCACAGGAGCATAATTATGTCATTTGAAATTTCAGCATCAATTAAACAAACATTTGTTAGCGAACAAAACTATGACATTAAAATTAACCTTGCAAAATTTGAAGAACAATTTGATTTTATCAAGGACAAATTAAACTTTAATGGTAAACCGAATATAGAGCAGCCAGAGCCCCCTACTTGGCCTGGTGCAAATGGCATGATGAGTGGTATTGGTGAAATCATGTTGCTACTTGCAAAAGTGGGCATTGCACTACGAGATCAGCAAAGAGAACAAACAAAAATTCATCATGACTCTGCCGTACACGCACTCAAAGAAAGCGCGTCGCTCACTCGTGATCAAGCTACGGCCGCTTTTGTCACCGCCATCGTATCATTTGCGTTTTCAGTAGGGTTAAGTGCCATGGGGATCCGTGCTCAAAAAACCTCGAATACTCAAATGGCACAAGCCAATAATCTCAACAAGCAAGCAAGTGCACTGCAACCTAAGGCAGATGCTATTAAATTACAACACGGGCCTCACACTCAAGCAGACACAAAAGTGCTATCTCAGGTCAATACCATGAAAGAAAGTGCTTCAGCACTTCAAGCTAAAGGTGGAATGTCCAGTGCTTATGCAACGACTTATAGTCAAAGCATTATGGCCAGTGGGCAGGTGATCAGTGGGGTTGGCCAAGGAGTCAACTTAACCATGGAAGCCGAGAAAAAAGAAACCGAAGCCGTGAGCCAAACTCACCAAAAAGCGTCAGATCTAGCCTCACAAGATTACCAAGAAATGGAGAAATTCCGCAGTAATCTCGTCAGTTCGTTAAAAGAAATCGTTAACCTCATGAATGAAATAGTGAAAACAACCACACAGGTTTAAAATTTTAGTCATGATGATAAAAGAGCGTTACTCATGTAACGCTCTTTTATAAAAAAGGCTCTAATGCTTCTCTTATTTTAACGCGAGAACGAAACAAACGGCTTTTCACCGCCGAAACACTTTCTCCAATTTTCTCAGAGATCTGCTCATAACTATCCCCTTCAAACACATAAAGTGATAATACGTCTCGACTTCGAGATGGCAGTTTTTCACATTGAAGTTGTAATTCACAAATACGATCAAATTGTTCCATATATTGCTCAGGATTCAATAAATCGGATACATGTTCATCGAGTAAATCATCACTACTGAGGTTATATTTATATTGTGGTGATCGATTATAGTGATTACGAATAAGATTAAACGCAATTCCCAGCAGCCAAGTAGAAAACGTTGACCCGCCATTAAAACTTTTAATGCCAATCAAGGCCTGAAGTAATGTCTCCTGATATAAGTCATCGACATAGGATTTATCGTAGCTATTCTTTTTTATAAAGTTTTCAAGCTTTCCTGAGTATTCTTTAATCAGTTGTTCAAATGATAATGAATCACCATCTTTTGCCAGCATAATTAATTCGGACTCCGTAATGGACTGAAATTTCGGGCGCTTCAAATAAGGGGCTTTAATTGGAAGTGCATTCTCTATAGCTTTATTTTCAACAAATTCTTTTAAATTTGTTGATCGACAAATTTCATTGTTCGCTAAGTTATGAATCTCCATTTCTACAACCCCATATAACCTAAATTAATTTTTAGGTTTCATAATATTTATAATTTTTACGGCCAGCAGGCGTCACTTAATTTCGACGAGAACGTTAGCATAGGATGTGAAAATTCATGGGGGTCTTAAGACCTATTGACATAGGCAAAAATTTAAAGATGTATTATTTGATGACAATTTATCGACAAAACCGAACAAGCGCTTGTTTATAGGCGTAATAGGAAAAAATATTTATAGTCCACAATTTTTCTATTGAATTAGAAAGCATATAAGTGTCAGACAATTTAACGTTTGGATGATGCAGAGGAAATAACAATATCGATTATAAAGTTGCAACTTTTATTTAATTTAATACGTAGCTTTACTAAAGTGAGGTATCGACCACAGAAAGTCGATGACGCTTAACGTAAATATTAGATTAAGACCTAGTACTCATAAATTATAAAAATAGACTAGTGTTGCGCTATGGAGATCCACGTGAAAACAATAAAAATATTAATAGTTGACGACCATCCCATCTTTTCATTTGGCTTAGGTCAAATATTTCAATCAATGTTTTGCGAGCCAAAAATCTTATATTGTTCATCTGTTAAGAGTGCACAGGCAATCACAGACGAACATTTAGATTTAGATTGGATATTTCTTGATTTAAGTTTAACCGATACTAATGGAATAGCATTAGTTCATTACTGCCAATCACAAAAATACCTATGCCCAATCATCGTTGTTTCTGCATCCGATGACGCAAATATGCTGTCCCAATGCATCGAGGCCGGCGTAAATGGTATGATGTCAAAGAATGCTAATTCATTAGCAATTGAGGCATGCTTAAGCCAAATAAGACAAAAATCGTTTTATATACAGCCCAATATTCAATCAATTATCTCGAGCCAATCTATTGAGCCCTCTATTTCATTGAGCAGTCGCCAAAGAGAAGTTCTACTCTTAATTTCAGAAGGCTATAACAATAAAGAAATCAGTAATATCTTGAATATCGCAATAGGCACGGTGAAAAAACATGTGTCGTTAGTTATGCAACTATTTAGCGCTGACAACCGTACTCATTGTGCTGCTGAAGCCAAAAGGCAAGGCATTATTTTTTAAATCACATGAGTGTTTTACATGAAAGACCCCGCTGCTTTTTTTTCGCAGGCTAGCTATTTATACAAGCACACAATCTCGTGTGCTTTTGTTACCGCGGCTCTAATGACCATTGTTAGTATCGTGATATGGGATCATTGCGACCCTCATCTAATTATAATCTGGCTAATATTAGGTTTAATAAATTTAATTTGTCGTTTTATTTTTAGCCAATATATAGAAAAAAAATACGAAACCGTAAAAAGGCCAAAACTGTCAAAATTCCTAATTCTGACATCAGCACTGTACACAAGTTTATTATGGTGCTATTGCTCATTGGTATTTGTAACTGATAATCAACCTGAAATGATTATATTTTTAGTGGCTACCATACTTGGTATTATTTCAACAATGCTGCCCGTGTTGTCAACTTATCTTCCGGCGTTTTATATTTTCTCTGTTCCTATATTTTTATCATTAATATATCGTTTTTATACAATGGGAATGACGAGCCCAGCATTGAGCATTGGTCTTTGTATTACCACCAGCTTAATCATTAGCTACCACTGTCACCGCAGTATTAATCAAAATTTAGAGATAGCAGAGAAAAGTAAAAAATTAGCAAATAAACATGCTAAAAAGCGACATATAGCTGAACGTAAAAGTAAAAATGCAATAAAAGAAAACATCAGTAAGTCAAAGTTTATTGGAACCGCTAGTCATGATCTTCAACAACCATTACATGCAATGGGACTTTGCTTAGAGGCCCTTGAGTTTAACCTTTCAAACCCGAAAGAAGGTAAGGTCATTTTAGATCAGCTTCGCTTATGCCATGCCAACTTTATTGATATGTTTACATCTACTATGGAGTTTACTAGCCTAGATTTTAATCATCGCCCCATCAATAAAACACATTTTGATATTAAAAATATTATTACCCCCTTAGTACAAGAGTTTGACATAGAAGCATCTATGAAAGGCATAAAATTCTTTTATCATCCAACCTCGATCATTATTTTCTCAGAAGCTAATCTGATTAGGCGACTTATCAGAAACCTGTTAAGCAATGCGGTAAAATATTCAGATTCAGGTAGTATTCACATTAAAACACAGATCATAAATAAAGCCATTCAGCTCAGCATTACTGACCATGGCATTGGTATTTCGAAAGAACATTTATCCTCTATTTTTGATTACACATTTCAACTCAATAACGCAGAAAAAAGCATCAAAAATGGAGCAGGATTGGGCTTAGCTATTGTTCATAAAATTAATAGGCTACTTAATTTAAAGCTTGCCGTTTCATCAAAGATTGGAAAAGGTACTCAGTTCAGGTTACGCCTACCGCTTTCAACTCGTCATAATGGTTCATCGCCGCTACCTAAGAAATTTATATCTAATGCGTCCGAAAAAATCGTTTTGGTTATCGAGAATGATGCACGCACTCTTGAAGTGCTTAATGCAATGTTAAAGGCGAGCAACTGTGTTCCATTACTAGCAAGATCAATTCAAGAAGCACAAGAGTTAATACCTCATGGCAACCGAAACCCCGATCTAATACTATCAAATTATCGCTTAGATCATGATGAAAGTGGTATCGATGCCATCAAACAATTACGCGCGCAAATTGGCAAAAAAACACCCGCTATCGTTGTCACTGGTGATACCTGTTCTAAGCTTGCACGCACCGTACGTAACCTTGAATTAATGATTATGTATAAGCCAATCTCGATGGGCCCATTAAATAATGCTCTTAAGCAATGCGGGCGAAATTAGTCTTGAGACAAATAATCCTGTAGCTCGTGTCAATCATAACAAGTTAAACCAATGACGAGTGATTGACACAGTGATACTATTTATATCTTTACCATCATGTAAAAGGATTCACTTATGGGATTAATTATTTTACCGCTCATGATTCTATGGTTTATCGCTGCGTTATACTCCATACGCATGGGTTATCACCTTATTAGCGTTCACCCGTTGCCATTTGGCCTACCTATTATACTGATAGCACTGGCATGTATTGGTGCTTACGTTTATTTTGGCTTAGCCTCATTTAAAGCTAATAAAGAAATATGGGCATTTGATATTCCGTTCTTTTTCATGACAGGCAAAATAGCTTTAGTTCTATTTACCTTATCTGCCATGGCAAATTTTTTCTTTGCGAAGCAAATTCAAAATGAATACATTTTAGCTGCTCTGTTTATTGTCATGATCACTTTATCTTCTGGTGCATTAATTGGGTCATTCGCATCTGATAGTTTCATTCAAAAACACAACATTAAAGTCACGCATTAAACTGATTAATCAGGCTTTATGCTCCCCACGGGTAAGCTTTCAGATTCAATCATTACTAGTATCTTACAGGGCGTAATCAACCATTAGTTATGGCAGGTCTTATCGCATGGGTCCATCGCTCCGATAAGACCACGCCCACCAGCGTAATGGCGCCACCAATATAATGATAAGTATGCAAATGTTCATCCAATACCAGCATCGCAATAATTGCGGTTAAAATGGGCATTAAGTTAAAAAAGATTGAATTTCGGCTCGGTCCTAAACATTTAACTCCGCTCATCCAAGCCAGTGGTGCCGCTATCGAAGCAAATAAACACGCATATAAAACCAACGGTAAATTTTGCGTATTTAATCCATAACTGGCACTCATCATAAATAATGGAAACTGCACAACTACGGCAACTATGACTTGTAAATAAAGTAATTGCATCGCACCAAATGGTATCTGCCAACGTTTCAATAACGCACTGTAAAGTGCATACGCAAACGTCGCCATTAACATTAATGCATCACCAAAATTAATACCTTGATGAGTGATAGCGAATAAGTCCCCTGCCGTCACAACCCAAAGCACTCCAATAAATGACAAGCAAGAACCCAATAAAGCACCGTATGTTAAGCGCTGTCCCAGAGCAATAATAGATAATACCAACGCCATGATCGGCATTAATGATAAAACAATGCCCATATTTACCGCGCTGGTTTTGTCCGCCGCAAAATACGCAAGGCTTTGAAACACTGCCATGCCTAATGAGCCAAGAACAAATACCTTAGCAAGATAAGGCTTGATTGATGACCACGCTTTTATCGTCGGTACAATCATAAATGGGGTCAGAATCACAGCCGCAAACACCCAGCGATAAAAACCAATCTCTGCGGGGTAAATCACACCAACCGTCAGCTTGTTGATAATTGTATTACCCGCCCAAATCAAAACAGCTAAGAGCGGAAATAAGTAATACATAACAAAGCCCATCACAAAATATCAAAGCATTATCCGCTTATACCATGCGAATACTATGATACAGAACTGAAAAGGACTGTTTTACAGATGATAACTAAGCAAAATAAGCATCTCTTGTTTATACGTTTTATTCACTAGCGGACTATCTGAAATGGCATTATCTAATTTTTCATATTGATAGCGCGCAACCCAAACCCAATGACGCGTCATGGCATAGTGCATGGTTAATGATGAATATGGATTAACCGACTCTGACCCGCCATAGACGAAACGCCCCAGGCTATCATCCGCATTGCTTGCCTTAACACCATATACATGGTCAACGTAATCGGCATCTTGCCAATACACCCCAACGGAACTGAACACTTGAAAACCAGGACCTTTTGACCATAACGGAATATCCAGAACGGCCGTTGCTGTTAATCCGTTTGAGACATTTGTAATATCCTGTGCCAACAAAAATTGAAATCGCTCATAACGAAAATGAAAGCGCCCTGCTACTTCACCATGAGGGTCCTTGTAACCTTTGAACACACGGGCATTAGAGGGCGTATCGTCATAATCTAAATAATTATTATAAGTTTCATCTCGATAAACCAGACTCACAGCCAGCTCTACCGGCTCACGCATTAGCACATATTGCACGGGGCCGTGCTCCATTCCGAATCGCCAGTTTTTATACTCTACACTCACCACTGGAACCGATATGTGTTTAAAGCCTTGCCCCCGCCATGGCGTATTCATGCCCAGATAGCCACCGCCTAAGTTATATTTAACCGCTTGTTCATCAGCCTGAGCCATTTGATCAACACCGCCAATTACACAACACACCATAATGGCCAAGATACCAGTGGATTTTCGAGTATTATTCGTATTTTTCATTAGCATGCGTCCAAGTTAAACTTAGAAAATAATAAGCCAACCTGTATGCTAAGGCATGTGTCAAATGTCACGACTGACCAGGCTATATATCATGACATTTGCACTATGTGGTTCAAGTGCGAACCATGAGAGAATCCGGTATTAGGATATACGTTAAGTGAAAGAGCATTCAGTGAGCATTTTAAACCGTTGGGACTTTGTTCTAACCTTACTCACAACATTAAGTGTCGCAGGCGCCACTTTTTATAGTTGGCTGTCTTTAGACACTCCCGCGCATCATTCGTTGCCAGTTAATGTATATAGTGTATTGGCTGTTAGTCTTTTTTTTATTATGTTCATATGTTTTTTGTATCATCTTGAGTTCAAAAAAATAACGAATAGGCATTATTTTTTTCAGGCTAGTTTATACGGCGCCATCATCAGCGTATCTGCCATTTTGTTTTTATTCTCAATTGGCTTTCCCGCTATACTCATGATTATTTTGGTGGCTAAACTGGCCGAGGTAAAATCGCTTACGTTTTGCTTATTGATCGCGATTGGTTTTCCATTATTAACAGCGGTCTATCATGAATGGTGGCTAGACGAACAACATGTTTTTATCAGTGCTTTTCTATATATGTTATTCAATCTTTTTGCACTAATGGTCAGTTTAAAAAATATTTCAGAACGTAAAGCGAAAGAATATACCGCTCACTTACTGCGTGAATTAAAAGCCACTCAAGCACTGCTATCCATCACATCAAAGCGTGACGAACGATTAAGAATATCACGAGACCTTCATGATGCATTGGGGCACCACCTCACGGCATTAAGCTTGCAGTTAGAAGTAGCTTACCATACCGATTCCTCTCAAAAAAATGAGCATATTGAAACGGCCCAAAAGATAACAAAGCTGCTGCTGAGTGATGTACGTGAGGCAGTTTCTGATATTCGTCATAATACAGATATCAATATTATCCAGTCTCTAAATGCTCTAACAGAACACGTGGACGGTATTCAACTGACATTATATGTAGAGCCAAACCTAACATTAACCAACGTCAGGCTAGCCGACGCGGTGTTACGCTGTGTACAAGAAGGAATAACCAACATGCTCAAGCACAGTAAGGGCACTCATGGCCAAATACACTTAGAGAAAAATAACAATCAATTAGCATTACGCATACAAGATAATGGCAAAAGCACACAAAGCATTCAACCTGGCAACGGCCTCACTGGCATGCAAGAACGAATCGAACTATTAGATGGCAAACTAAATATTCAAAAAAATGAAACCGGCTGTCAATTACTGATTCACCTACCACTGGATCACGCCCATGATTAAAATTTTACTTGTTGATGATCAGAATTTAGTACGTGAAGGCATTAAAGCATTACTGCAATTGACGCCTCAAATGAGTGTTATCGCAGAAGCCTGCGATGGTGACGAAGCGTTAACCGCATTGGAACAATACTCACCCGATATCATGCTATTAGACCTACGCATGCCAAAACGAGACGGCTTAAGCGTACTTGAAGCCATGCAACAAAAAAATATAAACGTGCCTACCTTAATTCTTACCACCTTCGACGAACATGACCTTGTATTAAATTGTCTAAAGTTAGGCGCCATGGGTTATCTAAAAAAAGATGTCAGCTTAAATGATTTAGTTTGCGCCATTGAATCACTAGCCAAAGGCATTCCATGGGTAAAGCCCGCCCACTCTGACAAAAAATAAAGCGCACATATCCTACACCGACACACATCCTTCTTGTGAGTTAACCGCGATTGAAACCCAGGTTCTTAATTTGGTTGCAGCCGGCTATTCTAATCATGAAATAGCCGATGCGCTGCATAAGTCGGTCGGCACGGTTCGTAATCAAGTCTCCTGTATTTTGCAAAAATTAGGCGTGCGCGACAGAACACGAGCGGTTTTAAAAGCAATCGAATTAGGCTTCATCTAACCTAACCCCATCATTAGTCTTATTAATAAAGCAACATGCATAGAATCCATTTCACCTAGCGAGCACTTAGCGCTAATCTTGAGTCATGATTGATTCATATTAATAGGACGTGCTATGCAAGATTTTAACGATAAAGTGGCCATTATCACTGGTGCAAGTGCCGGTATCGGTAAAGCAACGGCGATGGCTTTTGCTCAAGGCGGCGCTAAGGTCGTTGTTGCTGACATTAATCAGCAAGATGGTGAAGCAGTCGTAAATGAAATCACACAAGCAGGTGGTACCGCTATGTTTGTACCGTGTGATGTAACAAACGACCAGCAGGTGATGTCGTTGGTGGATGCCACCATTGAAGCCTATGGTAAACTCGATATTGCATTTAATAACGCAGGCATTGAAATAGAACAAAGTAAACTTGCCGATGGTGAGGAAGGCGTATTTGATAAAATCATGGACGTCAACGTCAAAGGTGTGTGGCGTTGTATGAAGTATCAAATTCCTGCCATGCTCAAAAATGGCAGTGGTTCTATCGTCAATACCGCATCAGTTGCCGGTTTAGGCGCAGCCCCTAAAATGGCCATTTACAGTGCCAGCAAGCACGCCGTGATTGGGTTAACTAAATCCGCCGCGGTTGAGTACGGTAAAAAAGGCATTCGTGTCAATGCCGTTTGCCCAGCCGTTATCGATACCGAAATGTTTCGCCGTGCAGCTGAAAGTGATCCACGTAAAGCGGAGTTTGTGGCCGGTATGCACCCAATAGGTCGCATCGGTAAAGTAGAAGAAATAGCCGAAGCCGTTATGTATTTATGTTCGTCTAATTCTGGGTTTACCACAGGTATCGCTCTACCCGTAGATGGCGGTCATACAGCCGTTTAATAAGTAGCAGGCATAAAAAAGCCCGAATAATCGGGCGTTTTTATATCAAACCATCAAATTTTGATTATTTGATTTCGTCAACACCGTCTTCTATTTGCTCACCCACTTCTTCAGCTGGGTTTTGAAATGGCTCTTTCATTTTATCGCCCACTTCATCTGCGGTGTCTTTGATTTTTTCACCCGCATCGTGCGCCATTTCTTTGGTGTTTTCGTAAGCTTCATTCGCTTTGTCACTGGCTTTATCTGCTGTGTTGTTATCACATGCAGCCAATGTCAATACAAGCGCCGTTACTGATAGAGCTGATACAATTTTCATGATGTTCTCCTTAAAGTTAATAAAAAATATTTTTTAAATTTGCTTTACGATATATTGGGTTTTTTACCCTTTATCAATCCTAAGATTAATGAAATTGCAAATAACACAATAAAGATAAAAAACAACACCTTAGCAATACCAACCGCCTATCACGCGATACCCCCAAATCCAAACACCGCTGAAACTATAGAGACTAAAAAAAACACGACTGCCCAATGTAACATATCTTTTACCTCACTTTTTAGCTAGTTTATTTCGTTTTGCTTAATGCTCGGTAACACAGAGTTGTGAACTGGCTTAGCAAATTTTATAGCGTGGTTTAATTAAAATGAAAACTGAGCTGACACAGAAACCATATCCAGTTCTGGGTCGATATTTTCATCCAATTCATAACGATCATAATCAACTCGGATATCAACTGAGTCACCAAGACCAATTTCTAAACCAACACCTACAAAAAAGTCTTCGCCGTCAACGGTTTCTTTAAGCGGAAGATTATCCACTTTGTAGTCGGCTTCCCAAATTAACCAACCACCACGAGCTCTAATTGCAAGATAATCACCAATTGGTACACCTAGGGTTAAAGCCGCCGATACACCTTCTATTTCAGATTTTATAACGCCATCTTCACCATCACTAAAAGATAAATAAGTCACCTCGGCACCCACAACGTCCGTTGCTTGTGCGCCTAAAAAGATTTTTCCAACCGTATTTTTATCACTAAATTTTTGATCGTTATCACCGTCGTCAAATTTAAATTTATATTGGCCGTAACCTGCACCAATATATCCATGCGGCTCTGCAACAGCCGCTGATGGCGTTAATGACAACATACCGAGAGTGGCAATCGTGCTAATAGTGGTAATACGTTTTAACATGGTTAGTCCTTTTTTTGTTGAACACGATTACCATAGAGCAACATGCATGCCAGAAAAAAATAGCGTGTTTACTGGGCTAAAACCCCTATTTAGGAAGAATATATGGTTGAAAATCACCAATGAAAAATATATTTGGTTGAAAAGACCCGAATCACTTTTATTGTTTGTTCGATATAATCAACATATTCATAAATAGATAAAGACATTAACTTTATACAAATATAAGATCGGCCCTTTCAATACGAGCACTTGCTTCTATGTTATCACTAGGCAATAAGTTCAAGAATTTTTCAAAGGAAAACATACATGAAGAAACGATTGCTGGTCATTAAAGATGACGTACAAAATAGTGAGAGTTTAGCGAAGTACTTTAAAGCAAAAGACTGGCATGTTGATCTTGTTGATAGCTTAACAATGGTAAAAGATCATTTGTCGGATGATGACTATTGCCCCGATGTCATCCTCGCAGACCTAGATGCGTCTGCAGATGAAATGATTAACAACAGCAATGAACTACAAGCACTTACTAATTATTCAGAGTGGATCTTCACTCATGACCCTGAAAAAGACATCAATGTCGATGAAATTGACGACCTAGCGTACGATATTTTATCCAAACCCGTTAAAAACAGCCGCTTAGAAGTGGTGGTTACTCGCGCCCATCGATTAGCAACGATTAATCGTCGCCTTATCAAATCCAGCAATACCAATAAACAGCTTTACCAAATAGATAGTTACCTTGGGCAAAGTGAAGCGGCTAAGCATGTAAGGGAGATGCTCGGCGTACTCGCTGAAGCGCCTATAAGTGCCGTGACCATTGTTGGCGAAACAGGCAGTGGTAAGGGCCTTGCTGCTCGCATTATTCACCACTGCGGCCTTAACAGCGATGGCCCTTTAATTGAGATCAACTGTGCAGCGTTGCCTAAAGAGCTGCTTGAATCACAATTGTTTGGTCATGAAAAAGGCGCATTTACGGGTGCCAATGAACGTTTCCGCGGTTTATTTGAGCAGGCCCATGGCGGCACATTGTTTTTAGATGAAATTGGCGATATGGATCTTGATCTTCAAGCCAAGCTGCTCAAAGCATTGGAAGATAAAAAAGCACGTCGTATTGGGGGTGAGCGTGAAATAAGCTTTGATGTACAAATCATTGCCGCGACGGGTGTTGATCTAGGCGAAGCAATGGATAAAGGAGAGTTTCGAGATGACCTTTATCACCGCCTTAATGTGTTTTGTGTCAGCCTACCCTCATTAGCCCAGCGCAAGGAAGATTTAGTCGAACTCGTACCAAGCATTATTCAAGAGTACAACAAAAAAGCAAACAAACGTGTCACTGTAGTAACAGACGATGTATGGGAGCAACTGTTTAATTATTCTTGGCCAGGTAATATTCGTGAATTGCGCAATGTTGTTGAACGTAGCGTATTGTTATCTAAAGATGAAGAGCTACCAGCTAAATGGTTACAGTTAACTGAGACCTGTGACATAGATGACAAAGAATGTACGAATGATGTGCCTAAAAACGCAATCACAATTCATTTAGATGGCAGCATGAAGCTTGATGAAATGGATAGCTTCATTATACAAACAGCACTTGAACAAAATGATTTTAATGTTTCGCAAACCGCCGATATTCTTGGCACAACACGAGAAACATTGAGATACCGCATTCAAAAATACAATCTAAAAGATAAAGCCTCTTAAAAAGAAACCTCAGTGGCTCAAAAGCACCATCAAATGGGTTAAATACACCATTTTTTGAACCACTTATTAGATAACACCCTATGAAATGGCTGTTATACAGTTGGCACAATTGCTGCCTTATTATAGTTGCCTTATAACATAGGAGAAAAGGAGCACTATAATGAGTGACGTCGAATTATACCGAGAGAAATACGAAGCTAAATTGGATGAGTGGGAAGCTGAAATTATGAAATTGAAAGCAAAAGCTCGCCAAGAAAAATCCGATGCCTCCATTGATTTACAACATAAAGTTGATGATTTAGAGGCTAAGCATGCACTGCTAAAAGAAAAGCTGAGTAAACTATCCGATGACGGTGACAATGCTTGGCGTAAAATAAAGTCAGGCATTGAAAAAGCGGGATCGGACTTAAGCGGCTCAATTAAAGCGGCGGTCCATACATTTGATAAATCTTAAAACCTGCATCAATAATTGAGCCTGCTTTTTTGCAGGCTCAATTACCTTTATTTTATACAAAATATATTCTCATAAACAGATCTATCGCCTCTCTTACATGCATCATCAACCTTAATTTAAAATAGAATCTTTTAATAAACGCGCGGCTAAAATATCAATAAATGAACGAATTTTAGTGGATGCGTTAGGGCCTTCGCGGTGAACAATGTGTACCGGCAAAGGAGGCAGCTGAAACTGGGTCAAGACACTTTTTAAACGCCCAGACTTTAACTCTTCGCCCACTTGATAAGACAACACACGACTAATTCCTAAACTTTCATTAGCTGCATTAATCGCAGCCTGATTAGTATTAACCAGTAGTGTAGGCATGATACGCACTGATGTTTCTTGTTTATCTTGATGAAAGTGCCAGTCATAGGTCATATCCCCAAAGCTTGAAGCAATTAACGTATGGGCTTTTAAATCTTGTGGTGTATCGGGTAAACCATTTCTTTTTATATATTCCGGTGATGCCACCAACTGCAATGACACTTGACCCACATGACGAGCATTCATCGTAGAGTCCGGCAAATGACCAATACGCACACCCACATCAAATCCTTCTTCGAGTAAATTCACCACCCTATCAACAAATACGCAATCAACCGTTGTTTGTGGATAATCATTAAGGTACTTCACGACTACCGGTAAAACATTCTGCTGCCCAAACAAAACAGGGGCCGTCACTCTTAGCAAGCCCTTAGGTTCGCTGTGAATCCCCTGTACCGCTTCATTCGCTCGCTCCACATCTTGCAATATGCGTTTAGCATCTTCTAAATAGCGCTGCCCAGCTTCGGTGGTTTTCACAAAACGCGTGGTACGAGCCAGCAGCTTCACCCCTACCTTTGCCTCTAGAGCCGCAATCGCCCGAGTGACCGCCGGTGGTGACATATGGAGCTGACGACTGGCCGGAGCAAAACCCTGTAACTCTGCCACTGCCACAAACACAGTCATAAGGTGTAATTGATCCATTATTATTCCACCAATCGAAATAATATATTGTGCATTACGAGTATTCTTTAATCAAACGTTAGTAGGCAAACTGCTTTCCATGGTGATTACACCCACCACCACTTCACTTAAATAAACAAAGGAAAGAACATGAGCCGTATTAACCTTGTCACCAACGAACAAGCAAACGAAGAACAAGCTGCACTTTACGACGCCATTCAGGGTCAGCTCGGCATGGTGCCAAACTTTTTAAAAATCTTTGCCAACTCTCCTGCTGCACTGCGTGCATTTCTGGGTTTACACGGTATTGCCGGCGAGGGCAGCTTGGACCCACAAACTCGTGAACGTATTGCATTGGGTTTGGCAGAACAAAACGCCTGTGAATATTGCGTATCCGCTCACAGTGCCATTGGCCGTAAAGCCGGTTTATCAACAGCCGAAATTGAAGCCAACCGCGCTGGTGGCAGCCAGGATGCAAAAGCCGCCGTGGCCGTTAAATTTGCCCGTTCTCTGGCCGAACATAATGGCGAAGTCACCACAGCTGAATTACTAGAGGTTCGAAATGCTGGATATGACGATGGCCAAATCGTTGAAATCATCACTCACGTGGGAATGAATGTATTAACCAATATTTTAGGCAAAGCCAGTCGAGTTGAAATTGATTTCCCAAAAGTCAGTTTACAAAACGCCAGTTAATTTTGATCACTTAGGCGAGTGGCTTGAATCAAGCCCTCACCGCTTCTGTGGGAGGCTCCACCATGGCCCATAAATATGCACAAATTGCTTTTACCGACACCGTAAGGGCAATTCAAACCCAGCACAACAGTCGATCCGGTTATGCCAGCATGGATGAAGGTGATGACCAAAATTATTTATTATCGGACTATGAAGCCGAATTCCTTGCCCAGCGCGATAGCTTTTACATGGCCAGTGTCAATGAAAATAACTGGCCCTATTTGCAACACCGCGGCGGCCCAAAAGGATTCATGAAAGTCATTAATGCTAGCACCATTGGCTTCGCCGACTTCAGCGGTAATCGCCAATATGTCAGTACAGGCAACTTTAAAACAAATGATCGTGTTGCGTTATTTTTTATGGATTACCCAAATCGCCGTCGATTAAAAATGTTTGGTCGCGTCACACAAGTCCACGACCAAGACTGGGACATGCTCGCTAAACTAGAAATAGATGGTTATCGAGCCACCGTTGAACGTGGCTTCTTAATCACAATTGAAGGGTTTGATTGGAATTGCCCACAACACATCACACCTCGCTTTACAGAAGAAGATGTAGAAAAAGTCATTGCGCCTATTCTAAAAGAAAATGAAACATTAAAAACAAACACCATACAATCGAAAATGCCTGAACTCGGCACTGGCTCACTGCGTTTAGTGGTAACCGGTATCCGACAGCTTACACCCAATGTGCGAGCCTACGAATTACGTAATGAAAGTGGATTATCATTACCCAGTTTTCAAGCTGGAGCGCATTTAAAAATTCCGGTTCAACTTAGTAGCGGCAATACAATCCATCGTCATTACTCTATCTGCTCGAACCCAAAGCGCACAGATATATATGAAATTGCAGTGCAAAAAGAGGCAAACGGTCAAGGCGGATCCAATGCTATTCATGCAAACATTCAGCTGGGACAAGTACTGCTATGTGATGAGCCCACTAATTATTTCAAACTCCATAACGATGATCGTCCAGCTATTTTAATAGCAGGTGGCATAGGCATCACCCCCATTAAGGCCATGGCGCAAGCACTGCAATGTCGCCAAGTATCATTCCATTTGCACTACGCTGGACGCAGCTTAGCGGACATGCCGTTTCAAGATCGATTAAAGCGAGCATTATCAGGACAAATATCATTTTATAGCCAAGAGACCAATGCGCGCATGGATATTGCAAACATTCTTAAGCAAGCGCCAGAGGATGCATGGATTTATGTGTGTGGTCCAAACCGATTATTGGAAGATGTAATCCAACAAGCCAACATATTCGGCCTAGATGCAGATCGAATCGTATATGAACGATTCAGCCAGCAATCCTCAGTACTAGTAAAACCCATTAGTGTAACGTTTGCTAAATCAAACAAGACCGTGATCGTCAGTGAACATCAGAGCATCTTGGATGCCGCAATAGATGCTGGCATTGACGCCTTACACAGCTGTAAAACTGGGCAATGTAAAACCTGTGCTGTGACTGTACTTAATGGAAAAGCCAAACATCATGACAACTGTTTAACAGATCAAGATAGAAACACACAAAATCTAATGTGTCCTTGTGTCTCACGCAGCACAACAGATGCTATCACATTAGATTTATGAAACATTTTTCAAGACCAAAAAAAGGCAACCCCATGAATTTTGATTTAAATTTTGAAGACATTCGTAACCCACTTCCTGCATTTACACAAACAAGCGCCATCGAAAAAGTCCGCATAGCTGAAGATGCTTGGAATAATTAAAATCCTAAAAAAATTGCCACGGCTTATAGTTTAGATAGCCAATGGCGTAACCGCGATCAATTCGTCAAAGGCCGAGATGAAATCATTCAATTCTTAAGTGGTAAATGGAATAAAGAATTAGAGTATCGTTTAATCAAAGAATTATGGGCTTATGAAGGCAACCGAATTGCTGTGCGCTATGTGTATGAGTGGCATGATAAAGACGGTAATTGGTTCCGTAGTCACGGCAACGAAAACTGGGCATTTAATGAAAAAGGGTTAATGACTGAACGTCATGCCAGTATTAATGATGAGGCTATTTTAGAAAGTGAACGGAAATTTTTATGGCCATTAGGGCCAAGGCCTGCTGATCATCCAGCATTAAGTGAACTAGGGCTGTGATTTTTATGCTTGTATTGAATTAATTAGTTTTGCTCGCCACAAAGGCGTCTAGCCAGAACCTAACACTCACCTGTCGCGAGCAAGCTCGACTCCTACAACACGCAACACAGTAGGAGGCTGCTTGCAGGCGACCTAAAAAGCAGGATCACTCTGGCGTATATTTCTTTACGCCCGCATTTTCATTAGCCTTCTCTCTTGAAAAAGCCTGGGCACATTGCTGGCAAATACACGCCTTACCTTTCACAGACTCGGGTACTTGATCTAATATTTTCTTAGGAAAACGTATCGCAGGATCATTACACCAGCAAGTTTTTTCTGTATCGGCAGCACCTAAGTTAACGCAATCATTAGCCTGCTGACATA
>JAWUXY010000049.1:0-8926 GCA_034111105.1 Bermanella sp.
GTAACCCCTTACTGGTTAGAATGGCCTTTGCTGCTTTACAGTAGGGGCAGTAGCCCTTTGAGTAGATTACGATGTTTTCCATGATAAACCGCCTTTATGTTTACTTAGCGCTAATATAGCCCCTTTAAGTTGGTAAATTAATGGCTATAATGCCGTATTAGTTGTCCTATCGTCCAAATGGAGTGACCTATGTACCTTGATTCTCCCGATGCATTGAGTCTGTTACTGCAAAAATTAGAGCTGCATGCAGAAGTGTACGTTAATGGGGATTTTTGCGGTGCATGGGCGGTGGATACATCGGGTAGCCAGCGTTTACCGTTCCACTTGGTTTGCCAAGGCAAAGCGTGGCTGCACTTTCAAGGTCAACCGGTTAAAGTGTTATCATCTGGTGATCTTGTATTGTTTCCTCATGATGATTCCCACGCCATTTCAAGCTCAGCTGAGGCACCGGTTGACGAGTCTATTAATGCAGAGATGATTGATAACGGCGACCCTGTTACAAATATGGTTTGTGGCTTTTTTGAATTTAAAAATAAAGCCACCATCCCTTTGCTTAATGCGTTGCCTGCTGCGATTGTCTTGCAAAAAAATGAATTAGATTCACAACCGATTATCCGACGTTTAATTGAGTTAATTCTTAATGAGCTACGCCAAACACAGCCTGGTTATTATGCCGTGGTAGATCAACTGGCGTATTTGCTTTTTGTGCAAATATTACGTCAACAAATTGATAGTAATGCTCTGAACACAGGTTTATTAGCGGCGCTGTTTGATCGTAAAATCGGTAAGGCAATAAACTGTATTCATTTAAACCCAGCAGCTAAGTGGACCTTAGAAGGTTTAGCCGAAAAATGTGCGATGGGTCGTTCATCGTTTTCTCAGCATTTTAATGAGTTAGTTGGTATTTCGGCTATGCAGTATTTAACCCACTTACGTATGCAAGAGGCGACTCAGTTATTGCAAAAAACAGATTTAGCATTAGCTCAAATTGCGGAAAAATGTGGTTACGATACAGACGCGTCGTTTAGTAAAGCGTTTAAAAAAGTAACCGGTATCAGCCCAGGTGCCATGCGTAAAATGATAAAAAATCCCCCTAGCCTAAACATGTAGTGCACTGATAATACCGTTATTGAGCCAAGCAACTAAGGTGTTTACAGCAAACTGACTCACGTCTTGTTCATTCATGTGGTTTGAAATTTCATCGCATATCATAGAAAAATCACAGCCCTGTATAATTAACTGTAAAAATTGGTATTCAATAAATTCTAATGAAACAAATTCAGTTAATCGGTCTTGATTTCGCCATATCACCCAATAACAGGATTGTTGCAGTGGCGACGGTGGTGCTTGCTTTATTTTTAGTGCTTGCCAGCATTCAACACAATTGGTTTGAGTACTAAAGAGTTGCGTGCTTGGGTGCAGCCGAAATGTCATGCAAGGCCAGTTATCAGGTTTAATGGCTTGCAGTTGTGCAATGGTGGCTCTTGGTGCTTGTGCGGCATCAAAGGCGTACAGTAAAAATCGTTCGAACAGGGCGAGTTCTGAAATAACAGGGTATTGTTTAAAGGGCGCCGTGTCAGATAAAAACTTAGGTAAATGTTCTGCGTATGCTCTTAACGAGGAATACTTGGATGGGAAGCGCTTAATATACCCTGCGGCCATTTCGTCAAATAGATCATCGCCTAGGTAGCGCCCTAAAATTTCATGATCAGTTTCTATTGTTTCTTTTAAACGTGCAAAATACGCATTTTGATAAATACTGATTCGCTGCTGATTGTTTAATTCGCCTTGCGCAATAATGTTGCTCTCAAAATGCTCATCGTGCTCAATGATGGCATCAAAAAACTGCTGCTGTAATTCAGATAAGTTCACAGGCCCACGCCCATTTCTAATTTATTAACGCAACCAAGCGTGTTTTCTTGATTTGGTAGTGTTTGCTCAGCGATTGATCTTGCTTGGTCAAGTTCAAGAATAAGTTCGTTTAATTTAGGAATATTATCGTCTCGTTCAATCATGCTGCTGGTTAAACCAAAGTGGCGTAAAGACTCTGCGTATAATTGCCAAACTGATTCACATACATCGTGATCATGGGTATCGATGACATGGGTGCCAAAATCACTGTGCCCTGCTAAGTGCATTTGCCAGACACGCTCATGGTCAATGCCCTTGATGTATTCTAATGGGTCAAAACCATGATTGCGGGCACTGACATAAACATTATTTACGTCGAATAAAATGTGGCTATTAGATTCTTTTGCGATGGTGTTTAAGAATTCCCACTCGCTCATTTCAGAATGTTTGAAATTCAAATAGCTTGAAACATTTTCAAGCAACATAGGTTTGCCAATGTAGTCTTGCACGATGTTCACACGTTCAATAATATGCTTAATGGCTTCTTCTGTATAAGGCAATGGAAGAAGGTCGTGGCTATTAACGTGCTTATGGCTGGTCCAACAAATATGATCTGAAAACCATGGCGGATTAACATGATTCACAAGGGCTTTAAGTTGTTTTAAGTAATCCCAGTCCAGTGGATCGCTACTGCCAATGGATAATGAAACGCCATGCATCACTAAAGGGTATTGCTCTTTAATTGCATCAAGGTAGTAACGAGGTTTACCACCGGCTACCATAAAATTTTCAGACAAAATTTCAAACCAATCCACATTAGGCTGTGTGGTTAAGACGTCTTCAAAGTGTTGCGTTCGTAGGCCTAAGCCAAACCCCAAAAATGGTCGTTTTGTCATATTATTTTTATCTAAAATGAATGAAAGACGCTTCAATTGAAACGTCTTCTTATGGCAAAAAATCAGCTCTCTTGACCACCGATATCCGCACATGATTTAGCAGGCGACATTACAAAGCCTGTGCCTTTACAGCTTGCTTGGCCAGCACATGCATTCTCTGCGGTTTTTCAATCGTTATGGCCTTTGCAAATGTTCACACCAGAGCAATGCACAAGATCAGCGACATTGGCTTGGCCGACCCACTTATCTTTAACCGAACCGCCCACATCGTCACATGATTTTGATGGCATGGCGACAAAGCCGGTGCCTTTACATTTAGCAAGGCCTGCGCACGCATTATCAGCGGTTTTACAATCGTTGTGCCCCTTACAAACATTCACATCGTAGCAATGTACTAGGTCAGTGGTTGCTCCGGCTGTTTGCGCGGGTTGCCCTGAATTGAGTGCGCAACCGGATAACAGCGCCGCGGCGGCAACCGCCATGGATATGCCGGTGTGTTTTAGTTGTGGTTTCATTGTTGACTCTCTTTGGGTTGTGGGTAAAGGGTCTTATCTAATATTGAAACGTTTATCAGCCATGCATTTTATGAAGTGATCAATGGAGGTGTAGCGGCCAGCACCTGTAAATAACAAACTCAGAAGCATGATTAAATAGGTGGCGGCGAATTCAATGCCATTATTTAAAATGGTAATAGAGCCGTTTTGCGTGAGCCAACTGTAATCACCATGTTCTTTTAATAACGAGACAACGAGCTCTTTGTGCTCTGCGGCGTTCATGACACGTTCATTAGCTAACCAACTACTCGAATCAGCAATGGCTAACCAGCCGTTATCCCAATGCACACTAAATATCGCCACAAACATAGTGGCGGCTAAAGGAATAGACAGAAGACGAACGGCAATCCCTGGAATCAGCAATGCGCCGCCTATCAGTTCTGTACCACCGGCTAAAGCCGCCATTAATTCAGGGAATGGCAAACCGAGGCCCCAGTCAGGGTTGCCCAGCCAAGCGACGGTAGAGTCAAAATGAGCCAGTTTGTTGTAACCGGCCTGCATAAAAATAGGGGCCAAATATAGGCGTAACAATAACGGGCCAATACCAGAGCCTAAGCTTAGTCGTTGTATGACATCTTGGTAGAGTTGATAAAGTTTTGGCATTTAGGCTTCCATCAATATTATTCGATATGGATTAAATAATGGACGCTTAATAGGGATCTCGCCATGTGAGTATGCCCATGAAAAATGTCCAATCGTCCATAAAGGCTGGTTGCCTTGTCTAAATGAAAGCGGGTAATTGAATGAATTGACGCAAATTGCTTTATAACGACTATTATTTATTTGATGGAATCGGGTGTTATGCCGTCAAAATTAAGGACCTTTTTTCTTTGATATGAATATATAAAATATGAACCAAAAAAGCGCTGATTTGGTAAATGTCACAGAACTTAATGCTAGTAATATTCAGCAGCTTGTTGATGCAATGCCGGTAGGTGCCATGGTTGCGGACGAAGCAGGAAAAATAATACAAGCAAATACCGAGTTAGAGCATGTATTAGGCTATAAACAAGGAGAATTGCTAGGTAGTGATATTAAGAATTTACTACCAGAACAGTTTCGATCAAATCATCATGTATTGATGAGTCAATATTTAAAATCACCCCAAAAAAGACAAATGGGCGTGGGCAGAGAGCTTTATGCCTTACGCCTCGACGGAACTGAAATCCCGATTGAAATTGGCTTAAACCCGATTAATGTTAATGGCGAGCTGCGCGTGCTTATGACCTTGGTTGACATTACCTCAAGGTTACAAGCCGCTAGTATGTTTAAACGTTCTATTAACGCAGCGCCTCATGGCATTTTAGTTGTTGATGAATCAGGAAAGATAAAATTCGTTAATCCAACGCTGTGTTGTTACTTTGGTTATGCAGAACGTGAGTTAATTAATCAAACCATGGAGATGCTACTGCCTAACCGCCACAGAGGTGATCATCATAAACTAAGGGCATCCTATTGTTCAGATCCAGATGTAAGAATGATGGGGGTTGGTCGTGATCTAACAGCATTGCACAAGGACGGTCGAGAATTCCCGGTTGAGATTGGGCTAAGCCCCTTTGAAGATGGCAGTAATGAAAGAATGGTGTTGGTAACACTTATGGACATAACAGAAAGAAAGCGCATGGAGATGAGCCTCAAAGAAATAAACAAAAACTTAGAAGAATTCACATATGTTGCATCCCATGATTTGCGTTCACCATTAAGAGGAATTTCTGATTTATTAGAGTGGATTAAAGAAGACTTAGGTGAAAATATTGCCCCTGCTATTTTGAATAATGTCGATAGAATATCTGTGCGTATTCATAAAATGGAAACATTAATTGAAAATTTATTAGCATATGCTCGAGCAGGTAAAGAAACAACAGAAATTGAACAAGTGAACGTTGATGATTTAATAAATGGAATTTTTGAATTAACGCAACTTCCAGAAAATTTCAAGTTAGAAAAAGATATTACAATCAATACGTTAGAGACAACAAAAACACCGTTAGAAACTATTTTAAGAAATTTAATCAGTAATGCAATAAAGCATCATAACGCTGACTCCGGCGTGATAAAAATTTCCTGTCATTCAGAAAAAAATATGTGCCATTTTTCTATTTGCGATGACGGCCCTGGTATTCCTGAAGCCTCCCATGATCGCATTTTTCGATTATTTCAAACGGTAACATCATCTGCAAAAGACAGTTCAGGTATAGGATTATCTGTTAGTCGAAGGTTAGCAGAAACTCATGGTGGACGAATCAATGTTGAGAATAATAAGAATAAGCCGGGGGCTACATTTAATGTTTGGTGGCCTCGATTTATAAGGATGGATAATCATGATTAAAGAATTGAGTGTACTGTTAGTAGAAGACGATGACGTGGCCGCTGAATCGGTTATGCGCAGTCTAAAAAAAGTATCACCAGAAATACACATTATTACTGCAGAAAACGGCAGGGTTGCACTTGATGTGATTAAAAATAAAATTCCTGATCGACTTATAACAACACCGTATATCGTTTTGCTTGATCTTAATATGCCGGTTATGAGTGGACATGAGTTTTTAGAGGAAATTAGACGTTCTGACGAATACCGTGACATTGTGGTGTTTGTATTAACCACCTCAGACGATGATCGTGATCGCAGTCAAGCCTATCACCATAATATTGCCGGTTACATGGTGAAATCTGCAGTAGGCCCTCAATTTTCTAAGTTATCGGCTTTATTGGATGCGTATAGAAAAGCAATTGAGCTTAGCCCGAGGTGACAACGATGAGTGAAGGCGCTTTAAAGCTACTGATTGTAGATGATGATGATGTAGACCGAGAAAAAATACGAAGAATGCTCGGAGCATCTGCATGCCATGCTACGGTAGAAGAAGCGGCTTCTGTCGCTGATTCAATGGTCATCCTCGGTGACCATGAATGTGATTGTGTCATTGTTGACTACCGACTAGGTAGCGAAGACGGTTTAACGTTACTTAATAATATTCGCACTAGTTTTGGTAAGCGTTGTGCTGTCATCATGGTCACTGGGCTTGGTGATGAGAAGGTTGCAGCCGAAGCCATGCGCTTAGGCGCTAGTGATTATTTAATAAAAGGCCAGCTAGAGTCTGCTCAACTTTTTAGGGCAATTTTAAGTGCTATTCAAAGGGCAACACTAGAGCAAAATATTCACGATCTTGCACATTACGATATGTTGACCGGTTTGGTGAGCCGACATTTATTACTTGATCGACTTCAACAGGTAATCAATACCATTTCTCGCGCACCTCAATTAGCTGCAATTGCGTTTATCGATTTAGATAACTTTAAGCCCATTAATGATCACTATGGACATGAAGCAGGAGATCTTGTTCTTGTCAATACTGCTAAACGTTTAAAAGGAACATTACGCGAAACAGATACAACTTCACGTATTGGTGGTGATGAATTTGTATTGCTTTTGAATAATGTAAGATCAGCATCTTGGTGTGAAGATCTTCTTAAGCGAATTTTGTTGATACTGAATGTTCCGGTTACATTATCAAATGGGTACAGTGTAAGAGTATCCGCCAGTATCGGCGTGTCGATGATCACAGATCCATCATTGGATGCAGAAGTGTATTTGCGTCGAGCAGATCAAGCCATGTATAAAGCAAAAAATACAGGGCGAAACAAAATACTTTTTTTTGATCCAGCAGAAGAGCATTATTTAAAAGAACGCCGTAAATTATTGCAAGAAGCTGAAAAAGGCTTAAACAATGATGAGTTTTTTTTACAGTTTCAGCCGCAAATTAATGTGAGTTCTGGCAAGGTGATAGGCTTAGAAGCTTTGATCCGATGGAAACACCCTGAAAAAGGTATTTTATACCCTGGTCATTTTAGTGATGCCCTTGATCACCCTACACTAGGTGTGATTATTGGTGAATGGGTGTTAAATGAATCAATAAAAAGTCGATTAACGTTACAGGCTGCAGGGCTCGTTGATGATTGTAAAATTAGCATTAATATATCGGGCTATCATTTACAAAGCTTTGGGTTTATTGATTTTTTAAAAGGGTTATTGATTGAATACCCAAATATACCGCCTAAATTAATAATGTTAGAAGTACTCGAGACGGTATCGATTAACGATATGAAATCTGCGATTGATATTTTAAAGCAATGTCGAGAACTAGGTGTGGGGGTTGCACTTGATGATTTTGGTACTGGCTATGCATCATTGAGCTACTTAAAAACATTACCCCTTGATATTCTAAAATTGGATCGAAGTTTTGTACAAAACTTTTTAGAAGATGAAAAGGATGAAGCCATCGTTAAAAGTGCAGTTGCATTAAGTAGTGCGTTTGGCTACAAAATGGTGGCGGAGGGGATTGAGTCGAAAGCCCATCTTGATGCACTTAAATATTTAGGATGTGATTTTGGTCAGGGCTTTTATATTGCCAAGCCAATGAATTTGGATAAAGTGATGGTATGGTTAAACTTACCAAGCTCCAGCCAGTGAAATAGATTACTCATGTTACTCATTTATATGGGCGCATTCATTGCTGATATTCCATGTGAATATAGCTATGGAAAATCGCCAATACTCCGCCAGAACGTATCTATTCGACCCTAAAATATGCCCCATAAATTATGAATAAATGCAGCGGCTATATTCCTAGATGTTTAACCCTATAGTCTCAAATTCAGGCTGCGGGGTTGATGGTTTTTATTGAAAGTGTCGTTTTTTAGTCGAGCCAATCTCTTGCGGTTTCATTAATGGCGATCAGTGCTGGGTTTGATAGGCGCCGCTCAGCGGTAATCGCAAAGAATTGTTCACGAATGTCATCTGTTTTCCCTAGAATATTCACTTTATATTGCGCGGCAACTTCATCTGCTATGGCCGTAGGCACCACAAAAACGCCCACTCCTGCTTGTCCAAAGGCTTTCATCAGTGCGCTGTCGTCAAATTCACCCACGATTCTTGGCAGAATGTGTCGTCGATCAAGCCACTGTAAAAGTTGAGGTTGCACAAGTGACAGTTCACTGGGCATTAAAAAAGGCGCACCAGTGAGGTTGGCAGGGAAATCTTGCGCTAATGTGTCTGCTAGTTTAGGTGCGGCTAGAAAAGAAATACCGCACTCTCCTAGAGCATGGTTATAACCTTTTACACCTAAGCGCTGAGGGATTGGACCATCGGCGATGACAATATCAAGTTTATGCAGTGCGAGCTCACCCAATAGGGCCTCTAGGCTGTTTTCTTTACAAACAAAGCGAATAGGCTCGCTTAGGTTTAAAGCGGGCTCAAGCAAGCGGTAGGCGATGGATTTAGGGATAACATCGGCAACCCCCACTCTTAAAATTTGCGCACGGTCTTTGGTGGTGTTTTTAATCGTCTCCTCAAGTTCATAGCCAAGGGAGAATATATCGTCGGCATAGCTTAATACCATACGGCCAGTATCCGTTATCTCTAGATTGCGCCCGACCTTCTCAAACAGCGGTTTACCCAGCTGCTCCTCTAATAGACGAATTTGGCCACTGATGGTTTGAGGGGTGATGTGCAGGTTGTCGCTCGCACGCATGATACCGCCTTGTTTTGCGACGACCCAAAAATAGTGCAAATGTTTGAAATTAATCATATCTATAATACTTCGTAAAAAACTGAGTGTTTTGCTTATT
>JAWUXY010000050.1:0-12046 GCA_034111105.1 Bermanella sp.
TTACACAACCAATGCCATTGAATCTCTGAACAGCGTTATTCGAAAAGCGACGAAAAAACGAAAAGTATTTCCAACAGAAGAGTCGGCTAAAAAAGTGATTTACCTTGCGGTACGACAAGCTTCGGAAAAGTGGACTATGCCCATAAGAAACTGGAAAACGGCCTTGAACCGATTTATGATCATGTTCGAAGACCGTTTGAAAGATTACATTTAAAACTGGCGGTTACACAGAATAGCTTACATCCTCACTAAAAGCGGCAAGGTGCATCCTTGCTTGCCGACTTTAGTTGTCAGTATTTGGAATTTTAAGGCATTACTTTCAAACTCAGCATACCTAACATATATGTTATTTAAAAAGCGTCACCAATACTTTAGCTCCGTCTAACATCTCCCATCCAACATCTAACGCTCCACATCACTAAAGCTGAATAATGGTCTGCGTGAAGGTATCCGAGGTTTCAATGGTTTTTGCACTGGCTTGGAAGTTGCGCTGTGCAATGATTAAACCCACCAGCTCTTCAGATAAATCCACATTACTGTCTTCAAGTGCGGACGATCGTAGATTACCAAATGTACCCGTTCGTGGTGAACCAACAGTAGGCCCACCTGATTCAAACGATTCACCCCACGCTGTATCACCTAGCGGTATTAACCCTTCTGGATTTTTAAAGCTGGCTAATGCTACCTGCCCAAGTACTTGTGCTTGGCCGTTGGTGAACCTAGCAAAGATAAAACCATCGGCATCAATTTCTAAGCCCGTTAACCGACCCGTTGTGTATCCGTTCTGGCTCACCTCTGCCACACTAAACGGACTCCCAAACTGAGTAGAGCCATCTAAAGATATTTGAAAATTTGAATTGGTGGCAGGATTGGTTAAGGGCAGCCCCCCTTCTAATACATTAAGCGATTTTAACGCACCAGTTGGTGATGATTTTGAATTTAATGGGTCCCAGTTTGTGACAAACAAATCACCGGTTGCTGATTCATCTAATGTGCCATCTGGGTTAAAGAATAATTCGTTACGCAAACGAGTAGGCTCTAAATTTTCAGGAAACGGCAGTGTTGCATCCGGATCGCCTACGTCTTGACCATCTATTTGTATATACATAGCCCATAGATTTTCTTCGTTCGGGCGCGTTGGATCAACCGGTTCCTTCACAAAAAATTGAGTCATAATGTGATTATTACCCAAGCTGTCGTAAATCGTGGTGCTGGTTGCATGGTTATAGGTATTTTGATCATCAGGGTCAAAACTATTTAGTACATAATCTTCAAATTCATCTGGTGTTAACGCACCAAACACACCGGATATAGCTGGCACAGGTGCTGATAATAAATAGCCTTCGTTTAAGATAAAGTCAATTTTACCCCCTACTACTGCAGCCACATCGGCTGTAGCGGTGCCGCCTAGAACAACGGGACCTGCATTAGTGGACCCTCTCACCACTAAACTGTCTGTCACAGTTGGGCTACTAATTTCAACCTTAATATCACGACCAATGCTGTTGTTAATCACCAAGTCGCCATTATCGGCAACCTCGGCTTTAAAGCCTGGCAAGGTGGTGGTTTGCAGTAAGTTAATTTCTTCAGCAATTTCTTCTAAACTGGTGGCGGTCAGCTCTTGCCCGTTTAAAATTAACTTCATGTTATTGCCGGGATTATTATAACCACTTAACGGCAACGTCATTGTGCTGGATGCGGATGCGGTAACACCTGCTTGGCGATTAAATATGGCGGCAATAGCGTTTGCTTCTGCATTTGCTTCGGTTTTAATCACGACCTCGTTACCATCTGGGTCAGTCAGAGTTACACTTTGTGCTGGGTACTCGTTATTTACCCCCTCAATACCCAACGTAAGTAAGCTGTTGTCATCCTCATTAATTTGTAACAAGCCGTACATCTGCGCGGCGGAGATATCGTCACCGGATGCAATGATCTCACTAATACTAATGATGGATGCCTCACCGTCTTCGGTTGCCACAAATTGTAATTTGTACTCTGGCGGCACCACTTTTGGCTCAATTTCCAATGCCTCTGCACGTACACCAATGTACGCGTCAGCATCAAGTGAGCTAATTTGACGATTAATTGAGGCCGCAAGTTGCTGCACAGAGCGGAACTCTTCATCAAGCGTAATAGTGGTGGTACCTGAACGTCCTTCTGTATCAGGGGCTGGTACCGTTAAATTAATACGGAAACTATTGCTGCGATCAATTGTATCTGTACCGGCCGCAACAAACATATCAGCAGGAATGTTAAAGCCTAACGCATCAATCGATGCTTGTGCGTTAGCCGCACCGAAAGCACCGGTTAGGTTATTACTGGGCGTGATGGCAATACCATAGCCTGAACCAACATCGGTATTTGTAAATACCAGTTGACCGCCCACTGACGATACGCTTACTCGTCCTTGCAAGCCATTTGCCCCCGTCCAGTCATCAATACGATCTTGGATTTCTGCTGCTAAATCATCCAGTGATGCATAAGTATTCGGTGTAATAATGATGTCATAGGCATTCGAGCCATCAGCAGCCGTTGGCCCTGTGACTTGTAAGCGAAATTCATTATTAGCCAGTACGTCAGGTGCGCCGGTGTTTGATCGCCCAACCCCTGGTGCAAAACCAATGGTTGATAAATCGTAAGTGTTATTGGTAACAGGCACGAGCGTTACTGTCGCGCCATTACCTTGGGCCGCGGCTGTGGTTAACGTTAACGGTATTGCGCCAGAAACAGTAAATTCAGGCCCAACCTGTGCGTTAATAACCTGTCGTACTTCATCAATGGTCACCGCATTAATGTTACCCACTGGCAGTGCTAAGAAAGAAGCATTATTCAGTGTAATTGTCGTTGGGGTTGTCGTCCCATTTGAATCGGTCACCTCAACATCGAATACAATTGACTCAGCAGCGCCAAAATCACCAACAATTGAGGCACCCGGTGTTACGGTGGAGGTGAGTAAACCTGGGCCACCCAATATAGTACTGGTCATCGCCAAAGGCGGTGTAGCGACTGTTCGAGTGGTGGTTGATGTACCTGGAATACTTCTTAAATCCGCAACAATTGGGTTTGATCCCACAAATAAATTACTGCCTGCAATTCCGGCACTGTAGTTCACACCTGCCGCCAGCGGGCTACCCATAAGTGCATCCCAATCTGCACTACTGCCCGTCACAGCAAACCCGGTACCTATGGTTGAGTCATAACCAGAGCGCTGAATGACAACCGGCAGTGGACCAACAAGCGGATTAGGGGCAGGGTCAGGTGACGTCGTCACTTCAAACTCATTCGGACCAAACGCCGCATCTAATTGGCTTTGAATATCGGCAACTAAATTATTTATAAACACACTTTGTGAGGTACTCGGTGCAACTGCGCCCACTGCCGGAGCCGTCCCACCAATGGTAATGGTTTGTGCGCCGGTACCGTCTTGCGGGTCAATGGTCAGTGTGGCTACTTCTGCAACTGTTGGGTAACCCGTTGTATTAAAGAAAGCAGCCGTATTTGCTACCAAGTCAGCATCCACTGCACCATCAAAGGTAAACGCTGATGGCGTGCCTGCTGTAGTTGGTTGTGCCAGTGTGGCATGAACAGAGGCTGTGTTGTCAGCAATACCTGAATCTGGTGTGGCAATGGCCAAACCTGTGGACTCCATGCGCGAGCCTAACTCTTGCAATACTAATTCTGATGCATCTAAGTTTAGAATAGCGGAAACACGGGAAGTTAATGCAGGCGGTTGATTACCAATACGAATTTGAATATCGCCCAGTACGCCATTTACCACCCCATCACCATTGGCTTCATAGCCTTGTAAGCGAGCACTGTTATTTGCCACCACAAAGCCGTCTTTATCTAAACCAAAAATACCGGCACGAGTATAAGACTCCGTACCATTATCACTCAATATGAAAAAGCCCGTGCCATCAATCGCCATATCTAACGCGTTTTCTGTACCACTGATATTGCCTTGACTGAATTCTTGGCGAACATTATCAACCAGTACCCCACTGCCCACAGGTTTTGTGCCTGTGCCTAAAATACTCGTGGTGTATACATCCGCAAATTCTGCCCGCGACTCTTTAAAGCCCACCGTACTCGCGTTTGCTACGTTATTACCGGTGACCTCTAAATCAATAGAGGCTGCTCTAATACCACTTAAGCCGATGTTAAATGCCATGATTGACTCCTTCGCCCAAACTAACGGGCTAGATAATTAATTTAAAATTTGTTTTACATCCGACATCGGTGCTTTGACGCCGCCAGCTAAATTCAAGGTAATTTGATTATTGGTGCCCAACGTCACGCTATCGACTTTGCCACTCATAGCCGTATCAACCGCTTCGCTTTTACCATTGATTGAAGCGGTCACTTCAAATTTATATTCCCCAACTGGGTATGGCACAGGAATGGGGTTACCAGCATCGTCCAATATTTGATTACCTTCTTCGTCAACAAAGTATTCTTTGCGATTTAATAATGAGCGATCAAGTTCAACTATTTTGCCATCCATTTCTAAATTCGCACCGTCCCAACGTAATGACATCGGCCCTTTCTCGTGAAACCCCAAACTAATGGTTTCTAAGGTCTGCCCGCTTTTGTTTTTCACTTGTAATGAAATATTCGACGTTGTAGCAGGAATATCACTGTAGCTAGCAATGACCTCACCATTAAGTAAGAAGCCAAGCTCATTACCTGGAACCACAACTGACTGCCCAACTAATGATGATGCTTGCAGTGCTTGACTGGATCTCAATTCCGAGGCCATGTCATCCACCGTGCTATTCAAATTATCAATCCCCTCAACCGAACTAAACTGCGCCAGCTGGGCAACAAATTCTGTATTGTCTTGCGGCTCAAGAGGGTTTTGGTTATTCATTTGTGCAACCAGTAATTTTAGAAAGTCGTTTTTACCCAGCTCATTCGACTTTTCAGTTTCTTTATCACTTTTTGCATACTGATCAAGTGCCGTTTGCGACGTCCCGACCCCAGTTACATCAGCCATGGTTTACTCCTGGTGACTTCTCTTTGGTGACTTCTATTTTAAGCCTGACGCCCTGTGGGCGTCTGGCGTTTATAATTTTCAAATCGTCTTTTGGTCTATATTTACAGAGTCTTTTTACAGCATTCATTTTTTCTAGTTGACCTGTGAAAGAAGCTTAATCACGATCCCACTTGAAATAATCGGTCAAGTTGACTTGCCAGTAACACCTTTCGCCAGCAAGTAAACTTTAATTACTTTAAACTCTCATTTATAAATTACTGACCAAGTGTCAGCGTACGCTGTAACATTTGTTTGGCCGTTTTCATCATTTCAACATTCAGTTGATAGCTGCGCGATGAACTCATCATATCTGTCATTTCTTCAACGACATTCACATTGGGATACATAACATAACCCTCTTCATCTGCCATTGGATGATGAGGTTGATAACGTTTTTTAAGTGGCGCATCGCTTTCAATAATGCCCTTCACTTCGACACCGTCACCTATTTGTGAACGTATATCTAATTTATCACTTAGACCTTTAACGTTATCCCATTGCTTATCAATCACGCTGAACCATGGCTTACGTGCTTTGTACGTTTCATCAATGCTTGAACTCACGGTTTCAGCATTGGCAATATTCGAGGCTGTGGTGTTTAAACGCACTGACTGTGCATTCATACCGGTACCGGCAATATTAAAAACATTGGTTAATGACATTTTTTATTCTCCTTGTCTTAGCGCTCACTAAGATCATTTGCCTTATTAATTACTGGCCTTTAATGGCGCCTTTTAAGCCTCGGAACTTACTGTTTAAAAATTCAAATGACGCGTTGTAACGTAATGCATTTTCTGTGTAAAAAGACTGCTCCATTTGCGTATCAACCGTGTTGCCATCAATAGCGGGTTGGTAAGGGTTACGGAACATTAAATCGGTATCGGTATGCACATTGCCTTCAAGGTGGTGCTGATTGGTTTTATTCATTTCTAACGAGCGATTGCTTTCATTTTCGAGCACCGCATTAAAATCAATGTCGCGCGCTTTAAAATGTGGGGTATCTGCGTTTGCTAAGTTATTGGCAAGAATCTCGGCACGCGACGCACGCAACTGCATAGTTTGAGGGTGGATACCTAACGAATTTTTAAAACCCAATGCTGACATAGAAACCTCTAACTGTTTGGCTGTGCTACTTTGTTTGCCTTTGCAGAGATATAGCAACGCCTATGCCAATCTATTTTTATCATATATTTCAATGACTTATAGGTTTTTAAGCCATATTAAAAAGCGGCAATGTTTGCCGTTATGTGAAAAAGCGGAAAATGAAATAATCCTTAAAAAGACTATACACTCTTGTTATCTTGGCCATAAAAAAACCCTTAATACCAAGGTATTAAGGGTTTCGAATACAGATGATGAGGTAATTAAGCTTTTTTACGGTAAATAATACCCGGGCTACATTGAACCATCTCATAATGCTCTGGTAGGCCACTGAGTGCTTCGCTGGCCCCTAAAAATAAATAGCCACCAGGCTTTAATGTTCCATGAATCCTAGTGAGAATATCTTTCTTCACGTCACCCGAAAAATAAATCAAAACATTACGACAAAATACAATGTCAAACCGCCCTAGTGTCGAATAAGGGTTAAGCAGATTCAACATTCGGTATTGTACTCGGGCAGCGATATTTGCGTTCACTTTCCAGCTGTCCTCATGTTTAGAAAAATATCGCGTCAATAAATCAGGTGGCATACCTCGCCCTAGTGCCAGTTGATCATAGACGCCCGACTTGGCTCGTTCTAACGCACTGGTCGAAATATCTGTCGCCACTATTTTTTCTGAGGTTAACTTACCTGGGTTCGCACGTTTAAATTCCTCAATAATCATACTGATAGAATAAGGCTCTTGCCCTGTAGACGACGCAGCGCACCACAAGTCTAAACTTTTTTGTTTGGTGCATAACTCAGGTAGTAATTTTTCTTGTAGGATTTTAAATGGATGCGAATCACGAAACCACAGTGTTTCATTTGTGGTCATGGCATCGACCACTCGCTCCCTTAGTCGAGAGTCCGATTCTATTTTTTTCACCAGCCCAGAAAGCGCCGTTAGCTCTAACTCACCCATGATCGCGCGTAAACGGCTCGCAACAAGATACTCCTTGTTGTCCCCTAATAATATGCCACAGACGCGCTCTAAGTAATCTCGAAACAATGCAAAATCCGGCTTGGTAATGTCCATATTATGTTTTATTCCTAGATGCTTTTACCCTTTCAGATACTTTTGACGCTAAAACGTCTGGGTTAAATTTTGCAATAAAATCATCAGCCCCGACTTTTTTAACCATGCTCTGATTAAATACACCACTTAATGATGTGTGCAAAATAATGTGCATTTTATTCATATTTGCATCACTGCGTACCGCCGTTGTCAGTGTGTAGCCGTCCATTTCAGGCATTTCAATATCTGAAATCATCATGGCGTAATATTCAGCCGGATTAACGCCTGACTCGACCATTTCTTTTAAGTGGACCAACGCTTGATGACCATCATTCATTGCTGTCACTTCAACACCTAATGACTCTAAGCATTTCGTCACTTGCTTACGTGCAATTTTAGAATCATCAGCAATCAATACTTTTGGTGCTTCATGTTCAGTGCCCGATTGCGAACTGGCTAATATATCTTCGCTGATGCTTTCTTCCATTGGTGAAACTTCAGATAAAATTTTCTCAACATCGATAATTTCAACTAAACGCCCCTCCACTTCGGTCACGGCTGTTAAGTAATGTTCTCGGCCTGTGCCCTTTGGTGGTGGATGGATTTCTTCCCAGTTCATATTCACGATGCGCTCAACGCCTGAGACTAAAAAGCCCTGAGTCGCGGTATTGTATTCAGTAATAATGACAAAGCACTGCTTAGGATCACCCACCGTCACGTTGCCCGTAGCTAACCCCATATCCATAATCGGGATTGTCCCCGAACGAATATGCGCAACGCCAATCACCACACGATGACTCTTTGGTAAAATGGTTAATCGCGGGCACTGTAAAACCTCTTTCACCTTAAACACATTAATCCCGTAAATTTGCGGGCCATTTAAGCGAAAAAGTAACAGTTCTAAACGGTTTGCCCCTACCAGTTGGGTCCTTTGGTCGACGGAATCAAGTACCCCGGCCATAAACAAACTCCATATGAAAACAACCCCAAATTGGCTGTTCTAATCTCGTTTTTGGCGGCATGCCCTTTGCAGCATTCCCCATATATTGGAACGGCGTTAGTAATCTGCCACTCCCAGCTCCAATGCCCGTGCATTAAGCTGTCTTGTATTGAGAATAGGACAAATTTTGGTGATACACAGAGTTTTTATTTTATTGGTCTTGTTATGCCTACCACTAAGTGGAATAAGCAGCCCATGGTATGAACAACTTGAAACCAGCCTTAAGCAGGCACTGGCAAGCCAACTTGATAACATGGCGCTAAAAATGGGGCTGTCGGACTACCGCTATACTATTGACCTCAACTACCTAGATAGCCGACTTAATCTCACCCCTTGTTTAATACCTTTAAACATCGATGCCCCTCAGCCACTCGAACTGGGACGCTCTCACATAAAAGTAGCCTGCCAAGACACCAGCCCTTGGGCACTGAATGTGCCAACGGATGTCAATTTATTCACGCAGGTGGTGGTGCTTAATCAGCCAGTCTCAAAAGATCAGGTCATTACAGAGGCCCAAATCAACCTACAACGGCAAAACCTAGCCGAGTTACGAAACGGGTACTATCTAAAAAAAGATCAGGTTATAGGTAAACAATCTAAAAGAGCCCTCGCCGGGCAGACTGTACTTAATAGCCACCTGATTAATCCTGCATTAATGATACATAAAGGGGATAAAGTCATGATTATTGCTAGTAAAGGTTCAATGAGCGTAAAAATGCCAGGTGAGGCGCTCAGTGATGGCCGAGAAGGCCGACAAATACGAGTTAGGAATAGCCGATCAGAGCGTATTATTCGTGCAAGGGTCGTGGGGCCAGGTGAGGTTTTAGTCCAATTTTAGGTTTTTTGATAAAAAAATTAAAAAAAAACTAAAGCCTTGCTCAAGCCTGCCGCTATAGGTCTACGAGGAACTCTATTTGTTAGAAAGGTAAGTAAAAATGAACATTAATAAACTCACTACAGGTGTTGGCGGCGGTTCACCCTCGCGCAATACCGAAAAAACCGCAGCAGCAGACTCTGGAGGCCCTAAAACCTCTGAAACAAAAGGCTCTGCCGATGCTAGTGTTAAATTGAGCCCGCAGAGTAAGTCCATTCAGCAAATAGAAGCTGAAGTGGCCAAAATGCCAGACATCGACGACGCCGCAGTCGAACGCATCAAAGGTGCACTCGCCAATAACGAGTACAAAATTGATTATGAGCGTATTGCTGGGCAAATGATTAAGTTTGATGGGCTCCTGAAATAATTAAGGATACGTATGTCAGTGCCAGCATTAAGTGAATTGAACGCGTTATTTGAAAACGAGCAATCCACACTGCAACAGCTTCAAGCTGTACTTGAAGCAGAATCATCGGCACTTCTTGACCGAGACTTGTTTGCCATTGAAGGTACCGCCCAGCATAAAATAACGGCCCTTAAAGCCTACCAAGACCAGGTAAACGCACGCTTATCTTTCCTCCTTGAGCATGAATTTGAAGGCTCAGAACACGGTTTACTTGACCTGATTTCCTCATATCCAAACGATTCACACAGTGAGCTAACAGCCCAATGGCAAATCCTTAAACAAGGCTTTGAAGACGTCATAATTCAAAATGAACGCAATGGTATTGTTATCTACCACAGCCAGCTTAGAAACCGTAACTTATTGAATATCTTGCATCGCAGCAAAAATCAGCCAAACTTATATAACGGAAGCGGTGCGGCAAAAGGACAAAGCCAGCGACAAAGCCTAGGTGAAGCCTAACCTAGTGCCACAATGGCTGCCCACCTATTAATACATTCAAGCAAGTAGACGATTTGTCATGGAACACGCTGAAGCAGAACCAGAAAACTACTTAGAAAGCCCAGAAGAAATTTACCGTGCGATTCAACGGCTAATTCGCTATGCGCCCAAATTAACCGCTCGCTTTGAAGGCATTGATGATGCATTTGCAACGGCCATCACCAAAGTCGATTTAAAGTCACAAGCCTTTGCCTTCGACAAACTGATTCCTGATAATGGCAATGAAATTTTACAGCGCGGTAAACGCTTAGAGTTAATTGCAGATTTTCGCGGTATTTTGGTTCAGTTTTTTGTTGAAGGTGACCTTAAGTACCGCCCGCAAAATCAAGAATACATTGCAAAATTCCCAAGTAAATTACTTTACTTGCAACGCCGTAACGCCTATCGCGCCATGGTGCCACGTACCTATTCTGTTTATGCTGTATTTCGTTCAAGCGAAGATCAACAGGTTTTTAAAGGTCGCCTACAAGATATTTCTGGCTCAGGTTTTAAAGCCTATTTTAAAGGCGATATTTCCCCTAACCTAAAAGCCATTACCAACTTTGATGAAAGCACATTACATGTCGGTGATGAATCAATGGATTGCGGCTTAGATGCACGCCACGCAGTCTATAACGAAGAGAAAGATCTTACCTTTTGCGGTTTTTCGTTCCAGCCATTAAGTGGTATGAAGCAACGTTACGTCGAGCAATTTGTTAATACCTTACAGTACGAAGAACAACGAAAACAACAAGCGGCTGAAGAGCGTAAAAAAGAAGAGCAGGAAGCACAACAATCAAATGAAGCAAGCTAATATGATTGTTGCAAATTAAACATATACGGATTGCCTCATCCGTATATTTATTGCGGTCAGTACTGAGGCCAGTTTGGTTTTAATTGCTTTAAACGTTCAAAATCTTCAATGCGATCAACGTCCCACAGCGGTCCTAGAATAGCGGCCTTTTTATTGGCCGCTCCTAAGCGTTCAAATGTCACCGCCATCACATCACCACTGCCCCAAGGCACATTGTCGAACAGCTCATCACACGCATGCGTCGCGCCGACCAATACGTAGCCACCGTCTTCTGCATTAATAAACACGTGAGATTCGTGGTTTAATTCGGCTAATGCTTGTTGATAATAATCCAATGTTAAGACTGGGCAATCACTGCCTACAATTAACACTTTTTTCGCAAACGTTAGCCCCCATTTAATAGCATTGGCCATTCGCTCACCCAAATCATCCCCTTTTTGTATCACCAAAGGCGTCGATTTTGCAATATGCTCAAGCTGAGTATCACTCGTTAATTTATCTAATGATAAAACACTCAAACCACCCAGTGTTTGAGTAACATCCTTTAGATGATCATGAGTAAACTGCAACAACTGACGATGTAATTCAAGGCACGCTTGCTCGCCAATATCCGGGGCCAACCGTGTTTTTACACACCCTAAACGGGGGGTTTTAGCAAACTGAATAATAATATGATCAAGCATAATACAACTTCAAAAATTAAGGGAACAAACAATATTATTTATATTTTTCAGCTAGCGTTTCAGGGCTTTTACCCAGCCAAAAATAAAACCGTAACTGCCACATCAGTAATACGGTTTTGATGATACCTTTCTTTTGCCAGCGCCGAGCAGAGGTTTTAACCGATGCGGTTAAACATTTAGGTGGGGAATGTTGTTTTGCACGTTTAGAAAAATCAACATCCTCCATTAACGGCATATCAGTGTAACCATTTAGCTCATCAAAAAAAGGCTTACGCACAAAAATACACTGATCCCCCGTAGCCACTTTGGTTAACCGTGATCGCTGGTTAATAAACCATTCGATAATACGAAAGCTTAACCCTTTCGCATTCAGCTTCACATTAAAGCGCCCCCATTGATGCAAGCTGGCTTGATCAACCATGGCTCTTAAATGTGATGAACTAAAATGCGTATCTGCATGAACAAATACGAGCCAAGCACCTTGTGCTTGTTGTGCACCCGCATTCATTTGTATGGCTCGACCTTTTTCGCTTTTAATGACGTTAAATGTTTTAGCCAATTGAACATCACAGCCATCGTCACTCCCACCATCTACAAT
>JAWUXY010000051.1:0-15003 GCA_034111105.1 Bermanella sp.
TCTACCGCTTTACCACCGAAAACTTCTGCTGCAACACGAGTTAGTGCTGCTGTTAGCGTAGTCTTACCGTGGTCAACGTGGCCAATTGTGCCTACGTTTACGTGCGGTTTGTTACGCTCAAATTGTTCCTTAGCCATAATAACGCCTCAGTTTTTTTAGCAAGTACATATACACAAAAAGGCAGTCCACCCCATGACAGGATATAAACTACCTTCAATTTAAACTTTATTAATGGTGCTGATAGGCAGATTCGAACTGCCGACCTCATCCTTACCAAGGATGCGCTCTACCGACTGAGCTATATCAGCGACACTGGCGCGGGTAGCGGGAATCGACCCCGCAACATCAGCTTGGAAGGCTGAGGTTCTACCATTGTACCATACCCGCAAAACCTTAAAGGCCACCGCAATCTTATACTGCTTTAAGATCTGCCTAGAAATCATGGTGGTTGGAGCTGGATTCGAACCAGCGAAGCTTTCGCGTCAGATTTACAGTCTGATCCCTTTGGCCACTCGGGAACCCCACCAAATTGTGGCGCAGATTGTGCCGATGCTTGTGTTTGCTGTCAAGTAATTCTATTAAAAATTACATATTTTCAAACACTTAGTCGATACCACCTACTTTCTTCACCACAAGAACTTGGTGAAGAGGGCGCGCACTATACCCAAGTTTTATGCTTGAGGCAAACCCGAATCGCAACGAATTTGCAGCCAAGGATTTTCTTTGCCTTCCATGAGCCGATTTCGGGTTGCCTCATCCACCGGATATTGCGAATCAATAGGTGCGGTTACCCAGTATTGATTGCGAGTCCGCTTGAGGGGCTTAACACTGGCGGTTATGTTTTTTTCAGTCAGGCGCTCAAGCAAACGATCCACTGAAGCCTGCTGAGCAAACAAACCTAATGAAATGCCATTCTCTAGCTCACCCTCTGTAATAACAAAACTATCAACCTTACGCTTTTGCAGTTCTTTTAATTTACGCATCGCCTGCTTACGGTTAGCCAAGGGCGGTAAATAAGCCCAAAACTCTTCTTTAATCACAACCGATTGAGCCTCTACTTTTGCGCGCATATCCATCGCCAACATGCGGGCGTAGAGATGTTTGGCATCTAACTCCACAGGATACGGGCCCACCGCCCAACACAATGGACTGTGACTCGAAGGCGACGCACTTATTTCTCTTGGCTTTGAAGGCACCTCGGAAAGCAATCGTATTGGCTGCGCACCCGTTGCGACGGCCACATCAATTGTCGCCTCCTGCGTCACCTGAACTGGCTGAGTAAACTGATAACCTAAGTAAGCAAGGTTGATTATTAATAATGAAACAACAATTAAGCGCATAATCTTCTACTTTGAAAAATAAACCTGCAAGCCATCTAGCACCAAGTCTGACACTAACTCTACTGGCTCAACCAATAACGTTGATAACGCCTCAGCATTGCCTCCCGTCATCCAGATTTTCGCCTCCGGCTGCAATACCCTGTGGTGCTCTACCCAGCATGCGACCATATCTTGAATACCATGATCAACACATTGCTGCGTAGACTGGCCGGGCGCTCGGGCAATTTGCCATGGCGCCTCGGCCAATACCTTATTCGTTTCTGCTAGCAATGTGGTTTTCATCATTTGAAAGCCAGGGCAAATATATCCGCCCACATGCCGACCAAATGCATCCACTATATCGAGTGTAATTGCCGTACCGGCATCCACAATAATATTGACCTGATCTGGATTCTTATGCCATGCAGCCAACATCACCAGCCATCGATCAACCCCCATTCTGTGAGGGTCTTGATAACTATTACTCAACCCCATATGAGACACCTGACTATGGGCAAACAGAGCCTGAGGAAATTGCTCAGAAATCCAAGGATTTTGCTCATCATGAACAGAACTCACCCACACATCCTCAACCAAAGACACCCATGCAGGTGCGTCGATCAACGCTTTTTTTAAATCTAAGCCGCCGTCAAAGCGACCTCGGTGATCACACAGGCGCCACTTAACACGAGTATTACCAACATCTAACTCTAAACGCATTTCATGCCTCCCCACTCAAACGCAAACTAACCTCGCCAGCATTAATAACCTGCATGCCGTGCTCTGTTTTTAACTGATATTCGCCCTTGCCGTTCACACCACAGCCAACACCCTGTATATCACTTGATGGCAAGAGCACTTTCAACGGCTGATCCATAAAGCAATCTGCTTCATTCCACTGCGCTTGAAAGGCCGCAAACCCTGTTTGATCAAACTGTGTTAGTACCGCAACCAATTCACTCACCATATCCGCAGCCAACTGATTACGCGTACCATTAAAACCTAACTGCTTTAAGCCAATTGCCTGCTGATCCAATAGCGCTTGATCTTGTGATGACACATCCAAGTTTAAACCCACACCAATCACCACCTGACAGTTATCTGCAACGTTTCCGGTAATTTCAATCAGAATACCGCCCATTTTTGCAAACACACCGCCGCGCCCAACCAATATGTCATTAGGCCACTTTAAACCCGCATCCTGAATACCATGACGCTGGACAACACGATGTATTGCCAAGCCCACCACCAAACTTAAGCCCTGAATAGCGGCGATACCCTGACTAAATGGCCACAGAACAGAAAAATACAAATTACGTGCAAACGGGCTTAGCCACTGCCGACCGCGACGACCGCGACCAGACGTTTGCATTTCAGCAAAACAAATATGGCGAGCATTATCATTCATTTCTGCTTTTTGCATCATAGCGCTATTGGTTGAATCAATGCTCAACGCTAAGTCGCAACTTTCAAAGCTCTCAGACGGAAAACCACATTCCACCATAACTTCTTTTTTTAAAAGCTCGACAGAATCAGGCAGTCGATAACCTCGCCCTTTTACCGAGTGCAAAGGAATATTCAGCGCGTCTAGTTTCTGCAATTGTTTCCAGATAGCCGCCCGAGAGACACCCAAAGCCGCACCAAGATCTTCACCGGAGTGAAACTGACCATCGGACAAAATCTCAATTAACGCCTGATTCATATATGACTTCCCATATCAGTCTTCCCAAGCATCCAATACTTCCTTGGCTGCACGAAATCCTTCTTGTGCAGCAGGTGCACCACAGTATACTTGTGCATGTAAAAACACAGCTGCTATTTCTTGCTTAGTCGCACCGTTACGCAAGGCCCCACGGGTGTGCCCCTTGATTTCGGTAGGCGCCTTTAAGGCCGTTAACATGGCTAACGTCACTAAACTTCTGGTTTTTAAATCTAAGTCGTCTCGCAACCAAGTAGCACCCCATGCATGCTCATTAATATTATCTTGCATGGGCTGCGTTAGTTCGTCCGCTGCATTTAATGCGCGATCCACAAATTCATCACCCATAACCTGACGTCGAATCTGCTCACCTTTTGATTGAGACATTGTCACCTCTTAGACTTTTTGAACCGGACACAATAGTAATCAAAATACTCAACGAAACACAGGACACAAACAACACTAAACATCCCACAAAACAAACAGGCATAAAAAAGCCCAGATAAATCTGGGCTTTTTAGCAGCGCTAGAATCAGATATCGAAACTATGACGCAATACGATGGTCTCTACGCGGTCAGGACCGGTAGAAATAATATCGATTGGCGCTTCGATCGCTTTTTCAATAAAACGAATATACGCTTTTGCATTTTCTGGAAGTTGCTCAAGCTTATTTGCACCCACGGTGCTTTCAGTCCAACCAGGTAGCTCTTCATACACTGGTGTAATTTTTTCAAACTGATCAGCGCTCGCAGGAACGTTCATCATGTTGCCGTCAGCGTCTTTATAACCAACACACACCTTAACCACTTCAAGACCGTCTAATACGTCTAGCTTAGTTAGGCAGATTGCGTTCACCGAGTTTACGCGAATGGCATGCTTAACCAATGCAGCATCAAACCAACCACAACGACGAGAACGCCCAGTGGTGGTGCCTTTTTCGTGACCAACTGTCGACAAATGCTCGCCAACTGAATCAAACAATTCAGTTGGGAACGGGCCAGAGCCAACACGTGTCGTGTATGCTTTTGTAATACCCATAATTTGATCTAGGTATAACGGACCAACACCAGAACCACACGCAACGCCGCCCGCAGTGGTATTTGATGACGTCACAAATGGATAAGTACCGTGATCAATATCTAGTAGCGTGCCCTGGGCACCTTCAAACATAATATCGCCACCAGCAAGACGAATGCTATGCACAAGATCAACCGCATCAACAACGATGCCTTTGATTTGCTCTGCCCAGTCCATGCAAGACGCTAACGTCTCTTCGTAACTAACTTCATCTACTTTGTAATAATTTTTAAGTGAGAAGTTATGGAATTCCATCACGTCTTTTAATTTATCAGCAAATTCTGGCTGATATAAATCACCCACACGCAAACCGCGACGCGCTACCTTATCTTCATAAGCAGGACCAATACCGCGGCCAGTCGTACCGATTTTTGCATTGCCGCGTTTGATCTCACGAGCCTGATCTAGCGCCACATGATATGGCAAAATCAAAGGCGAGGCGTGAGATAAACGTAAACGCTCCATCACAGGTACGCCACGCGCTTCTAATGCACGCACTTCTTTTAGTAGTGCATCGGGTGCAACCACAACACCGTTACCGATGATGCACTGAACGCCATCACGCAAAATACCTGATGGTATTAAGTGTAACGCCGTTTTCACGCCATCGATTACCAAAGTATGACCCGCATTATGGCCACCTTGGAAACGCACAACAGCAGTTGCTTTTTCGGTTAGAAGGTCAACGATCTTGCCCTTTCCTTCATCACCCCATTGTGTACCTAGTACAACGACATTCTTGCCCATAGCTTGGTTTGCTCTGTAATAATTTGCTTAAAGAGTTTCCACGATCCACTGGTCATTCTTGAGTACCAGTACCGAAGTGCAACCAAAGGCTGCTGGGGTATCAGTATCTGATAACCCATTAATGACTCGTTTGCCTTGTGAGCGTAGTTCACTCACCGCAGACCAGTCCGCATCTACCGGTGCAAAAATGCCATCCTGTGTTGATGCTTGTTTATTTACAATACGAACCCATTGCTTAATATCCGCACTGAATCCTGTGGCCGCTCGAGCGCGACCAAATACAGCTCCGGTGTCGTCGTAGCGACCACCTTGAGCCACTGCCTGACCATGACCTGCCACATAGGCTGCAAATACAACGCCTGTGTGATAATCAAAGCCACGAAGCTCAGCCAAATCAATAAAGATATCCACATCTTTAAAGCGTGACTGCAACGTTGCGCAGATTTTACTTAAATTCTCTAGCGAAGATGCCACATCGGCCACGTCACTGAGCGCTTTGGCTTGCTCTAGCACATCAGTTGAACCATTCAACTCAAGCAACGAGACAAAGGCACGCTGTAACTTATCGCCCTGAACATGTTGTTCAACTAACAATCGGTATTCAGTCACCGCTTTGTTATTGAGGGTTTCAAAAATTTGGGCTTCTGCTTGCTCGCTCAATTGAGCCGCGTTCACAAGCGCCTTATAAATACCCACATGGCCAATATCTAAATGCACCTGGCCTAATTCAACTCGCGCCATGCTTTCTAGCAGTAAAGATAGTATCTCTACATCTGCACAAGGGGCGGACTCGCCGAATAATTCGGCACCAATTAACATAGGTGCGCGACTGCTTAATAACGATTTTGCGCGAGTATGCAAAACAGAGCTGCAATAACTCAGGCGATTAATGCCTTCTTTCGCCCAACTATGGGCATCCATACGCGCAACTTGCGGCGTGATATCCGCACTCACACCCATTAAGCGACCCGTTAACTGATCGGTTACTTTAAAGGTGTGTAAATTTAGATCACTGCCAACACCCGTTAGCAATGATTCAAGAAATTCTAATTGTGGCGGGACAACCAGCTCATATCCCCAATTAGAAAAGGTATCTAATAGGGTACGGCGCATGGTTTCAAGCTGCTTTGCCTCGGGAGGCAAGAGTTCTTCGATACCGTCGGGTAACAACCAGCGATCGGCTTGATTCATACTGAACTCGCTCTTATCTCTAGGTAACTATGATTAAAAGCCCTACACCACAGAGCATGCTCACAAGGCCAACTATTCGCATCGTTTTATCGTCCATGGTGGCTATTTGAACCACCAAGCGACGCCAGCGACTGGGATACAAAAAGGGAATGATGCCTTCTAGTACCAAAACCAGACTAAATGCGATTAGAATTTGCTGCCAAACAGAGCTGTCTATCATAAGGGTCGCTACATATACGCTCTATATCGTCCTGATATCGCGATACACCGTACATCCTGTACATAAAAAAACCGGGGATTAGCCCGGTTTCGCGAATTCTACACGTTTTTTTGCCGAATCCCAAGCAGTAAGCAAAGTCGCCCTGCCAGAACCCCTTTCGTCAAACTGAGCCACTCACACAATTGACCCCAAATTATAGTCACAATCTAATGAGCGTTTTCATAAACATAAAAAAAGGCCGCTTAAGCGACCTTTTATGGCTACATAATGGCTTGCGCCAGCTTACTTGCCCCTCATGTCCTTCATATACTTAAAGAAGTCACTATCAGGTTTCAGCAATAACACATCTTCTTGGCCGTTAAAGGTTTGCTCGTAGGCTTTCAAAGAACGTGTGAAAGAATAAAATTCAGGGTCACGGTTAAAGGCTTTAGCATAAATACCGGATGCTTTCGCATCACCTTCACCACGAGTTACTTCAGATTCTTTATATGCATTTGCGACTAATACTGTCTTTTGACGGTCAGCGTCGGCACGAATACCTTCAGCAAGCTCTTTACCTTGAGAACGAAGTTCACGAGCTTCACGCTCACGTTCTGCAGACATTCGACGGTAAACGTTGTTCATCAAGTCTTCTGGCAGATCTATACCTTTAACACGGGTATCTAGGATCTTAATACCAAACTGGCTTTCAGACTGCTGATTAAGAATCTTGGTCAAATGCACCATCAACTCATCACGCTCACCAGAAACCACTTCTTGAACGGTACGGTTAGCAAATTCAGCACGGATGCCATCATTCACTAAGTTAGCCAGTAAGCTAGCCGCTCTAAAACGATCACCTGATGTGGCTTTATAGAAGTCACGAACATTTTCGATTCTCCATTTTACAAAGCTATCAACAATTAAGAACTTTTTACCTGCCGTTAAGAAACGCTCAGGACGGGCATCCAAGGTTAAGATACGCGCATTAAACTTCTTAATGTCATCAATCATAGGCATTTTGATGTGAATACCCGGCTGAATATCATCATCAATGATTTCACCAAAACGCAGCTTAATCGCACGCTCAGTTTCATTCACCATGTACACGCTAGACAAACCAAACAGCACAATAGCAACGGCAACTACGCCAAGAACAATAGACTTAGGACTCATTATCGACCCTCCCTAACACGACCGGCTTGACGCTGACGTAACTCTTCAACAACTTGATCAGCGATACCTGAAATATCCGCATTAGAAGCGGTGCCAGAATCACGAGCACCTCGGTTTGACTCCATGATTTTATCCAATGGGATGTACATCATGTTGTTTCCGCCCTCTACATCAACCAGCACCTTGCTTGAATTACCATACACTTTGCTAATGCTATCTAAGTACAAACGCTCACGAGTAACTTTTGGCGCTTTGCGATATTCTTGATGCAATTTCACAAAACGATCCGCTTCACCTTCTGCTTGAGCAATCACTTGCTCTTCATAAGCATTGGCTTCTTCTAGCATACGCTGTGCTTTACCACGAGCCTCTGGCACGATGGTGTTGGCGTAGGCTTCAGCTTCGTTTACGTAACGCTCTTTATCTAGCTTCGCGCTTTGTACGTCATCGAATGCCGCTTTAACTTGCTGAGGCGCCGTCGCATCTTTGATATTGACTTTATCGATCTCAATACCCGTTTGGTAATTACTCATATATCGTTGCAAACGATCACGTACATTGCCTGCAAGTAACGTACGACCACTGGTTAGAATTGGGTCCATGTTTGTGCTACCCACTTCATGACGCAATGCCGATTCAGCTGCGTGAATAAGCGACTGCTCTGGGTCTTCAACACGTAATGAGAACGAAACAGGATCAACAACACGGTATTGAACGTTCATTGCTACTTCAACGACGTTTTCGTCTTGCGTTAACATAAGCTCTTTGAGTTCAGCATTTCGAACATTGGTCACATTGACAGGGGTCAAAATCTCAATAAACGGAATAATGAAACGCAGGCCAGGCTCTAATGTGCGGTCATATTTACCAACACTTAATACAACGCCACGCTCTTGTTCATCGATTGTGAACACAGACATGTAAACAAACATGCCGATCAAACCAACTAGGATCAAACCAAATAAACCGCCGGCACCGGAGCCGCCATTTTTTGATCCGCCAGTACCGTTTGATTTCTTACCACCAAACATACCGTTTAATTTGTCCATTAATTGCTTTAAGGCTTCATCTAAATCAGGTGGCCCTTGATTGTTGCCACCACGATTATTATTGCCCCAAGGGTCTTTGTCGTTTTTACCGCCACCAGGCTCATTCCAAGCCATAAGCACTCCATTTAGTTTTTTCATATTAAAAAATCATAACCATTTGTTTTTTATGATACGCCAAACAGTATCACTATTACTGCCAGAACTCTTTTTCTTTCGGAATAAATCGCTCTGACGAAATACCCGCTCGAGAAAGTAATTTAAGCATATCTTCTTTTTCTATACGCACATCTAAGACAAACTGACCACTTTCATCAATGGTTTCATTTAAAATAGCGCCCTGATCATACAATAATGCACGCAATTGCCCTTCTTTAGGGCTTAACTCTATCGTTTGTTCAAACAAATTATTGGTAAGCATTTCACCAATCACCTGATTGACAAGCTCAAGACCATTTGCGTCTTTTGCACTGAGCCATACGCGCCAAGGCATACCACTTTCGTCTCGATCAATACGCGACTTCTGCCCCGGCATTAAATCAATCTTATTAAAGACCTGCAGTGTTGGTCGATCCAATGAGTCTATCTCATCTAGCACGATCTCAACTTGTTCCATATTTAACGCACGATCATCATCCGCACAGTCAATCACATGAAGTAATAAATCGGCTTCACGGGTTTCTTGCAATGTTGCTTTAAAAGCGTCTACAAGTTTATGCGGCAGATGGCGGATAAATCCAACTGTATCGACCAATACAATCTCACCCAAACCTTGTACGGGTAAGCGGCGCAACGTTGGATCAAGAGTTGCGAACAATTGATCCGCTGCATAAACCTCAGCATTGGTAAGGGCATTAAATAATGTGGATTTACCCGCATTGGTATAACCGACCAAAGACACAGATGGAATAGACGAACGCTTACGCGCGCGACGACTCTGGTCTCGTTGGCTTTGTACTTTCTTTAAGCGACTTTTGATTAGTTTTTCGCGATCACGCAATAATCGGCGATCCGCCTCAGATTGGGTTTCACCCGTGCCTCGCATACCATAACCGCCCTGCTGGCGATCTAAGTGCGACCAACCGTGAACAAGACGCGTGGCTTGATATTGCAACTGTGCCAGTTCAACTTGCAACTTACCCTCATGGGTACGGGCACGCTGAGCAAAAATGTCCAGAATCAAACCGGTACGGTCGACTACTCGGCATTCTAATTCGACTTCTAAGTTACGCTGTTGGCTTGGGGATAACGCATGATTGAAAAGAACAAGTTCAGCCTCGCAAAATTCGACGGCTTCACGAACTTCTTCGAGCTTTCCTTTACCAATGTAGGTTCTAGAATCTGGGGAACTGCGAGTGCCAGTAATGAGAGCAAGAGCGGCTAGCCCTGCACTTTGAACTAACTCTTCAAATTCACGGGGATCTTCCTTTTCAGCACCTTCAGGAAAATCAATGTGGACTAGTACTGCGCCTTCGCCGCTATCGGGACGATCAAAAAACAAGGCCTACCTCATATTAAATAATATCGCCCACTGTGGTGCACGATTGCAGGCACAAACAAGCGAAGTAATAGCAAAATAGCTCGCACCATAGACAACCTAGGCTGAATATCGTTCGAGCTATTTAGGATAATTCGATTATTCTTCGTCTTTATCTGTTGCCGGTAGGCGAACATTACGTGACGGCACAACAGTGGAAATGGCGTGTTTATAAACCATTTGGCTCACTGTGTTTTTCAGCACGATGACGAATTGATCAAATGACTCAACCTGACCTTGCAGTTTGATACCATTAACCAAAAAGATGGATACAGGAATACGTTCTTTACGAAGCGCATTCAGGTAAGGGTCTTGTAGGGAGTGCCCTTTTGACATTATTTTTATCTCCTAATGATTGAGCGATTCGCCCATGCCCTATGCAATTGTGCGCGGACTATGCCACAACTATGGCCTCGGATTCTACTATTTTCAAGGCAGAAGGCGCTAACTTTAACGGTTTAGTAACAAATCAATGACAATATGCCAACCATTTATTAAACCTAAGATAAGTATCTATCTACAAAGTGGTAGATGCCGACTTCAACGCTTGGTCATAAATCAATAAGAATGTGCCTTTGATTTATACCGTCTCAATTTTTTACTGCCTTTAAAGTAATAGACGCTTACTTAGTATTTAGTGAAATAAAACTCACGCACACTAAATTTAGCAGCAGCATAACAGACTATAAGGCGGGATTGGGCCAATTAAATTCACTCTTATTAAAACAATATGTTGTTTAAAGCGATGGAACTTCTGACTTCAAAATAGATAGCGCTGTTTTTACTAAATTAGGGTCTTCACTTTCTAGCCAGTTTAAGTTTTTCCAGCCTCGTAACCATGTCACTTGACGCTTAGCGAGCTGGCGTGTTGCGACCACTCCTTTAAAGATCATTTCGTCATAACTTAGTTGCCCATCAAGGTATTCCCATACTTGACGATAGCCCACTGCGCGAATGGCAGGCAAGCTTTCATGCAGGTCACCTCGTTGATACAACGTGCGTACTTCATCAACAAAGCCATCTTTTAACATTTGTTCGAAACGCATTTCGATACGCTCATGCAACGTTTTGCGCTCTTTGGGGCAAATGGCAAATTGCACAACTTGATAAGGGATACTTTTTTGCTGCTGTTGCGCCCAATGCTCGGTCAATGTTTTGCCTGTTAACCGATACACTTCCAATGCACGCTGCACGCGCTGAGGGTCATTCGGGTTTAAACGCGCCGCCGACTCTGGGTCAACTTGCGCTAATTTTTCATGAATAGCAGGCCAACCCATTTCTGCAGCCTCATCTTCTATTTGTTTGCGCACTGCGTCATCTGCTTCTGGTAAATCCGCGGCGCCTTCCAATAAAAATTTAAAGTACAGCATGGTACCGCCCACCAACACAGGCATATTACCTCTTGCTGTGACTTGCGCCATGCAGGTTAAAACATCTTCACGAAAATCTGCGGCACTGTATGGCTCTGACGGATCACGGATATCAATTAAGTGATGCGGATACTGGGCTAGCTCAGCGGTGGTGGGTTTTGCGGTGCCAATGTTCATATCTTTATACACCAGCGCACTGTCGACGCTGATTAATTCACACGGCAGCTCATCATAAAGCGCGCACGCTAGGGCCGTTTTGCCCGAAGCCGTTGGGCCCATAATAAAAATGGCTGGTGGTAATGGTGACTGTGACATTATTGCCCACGCATAAATAATTTATCTAACTCTTTCATTGAAAGCTGCGTCCAAGTGGGGCGACCATGATTGCATTGGCCGCTTCTCTCGGTGATTTCCATGTCACGCAGTAAACCGTTCATTTCAGCTATGGTGAGCTGACGGTTTGCGCGCACGGAACCATGGCATGCCATACTCGACAACACTTCGTTTCTAAACTCGGTCATGTGACGTGAGCCACCATGCTGACGATAATCTTCAAGCACTTTCACCACCAGCGCTTCGCTATTGGCACTGCGCAGTAATACCGGCATTTGACGAATCACTAAGCTTTCAGGGCCTAAACGCTCTAACTGAAAACCAAGCTTAGATAACTCTTGCGCTTGCTGCTCAGCAATATCGGCTTGCTCTTGGCTCACATGAATGGTCTCTGGCACCAGTAACGGTTGCGATGCGATGCCTTGCTCATCATAAGCTACTTTTAAGCGTTCATAGGTAATACGTTCGTGGGCGGCGTGCATATCGACCACGATTAAACCATGCTCGTTTTGCGATAAAATAAACACACCATGTAATTGCGCAACGGCATAACCTAATGGTGGAATTTCTTTATTGCCTGCCGTGTTCATGTCCATGGTCGCCATGGCATTGGTATTAGGCATAGGCTGTGAAAACGAAGAACCACTTGGCACGGCACCGCCTTGATGCAGCTGCCCATAATTTTGCATGTGCTCTTGCACTTGCCCAGGCGCAATCGATTGAGGCGTGTAATTATTTTGCCAAGGATTACCTGTGGCCTGCGCCTGTTGCAGCGGCATATTGTTTTGCCCGGCAAACTCACCCGCAGCAATCCCCGTCACGTGTGGCTGGCTGTGCAATTCAGTGTTTGAATCGGCGTTTGGCTCTGGGGTTTCTGGACGCACTTCTCCAAGGGCTTTATGCAACGAGCGGAATAAGAAATCATGCACCAAGCGGCCATCACGAAAGCGAACTTCATGTTTGGTTGGGTGAACGTTTACATCCACCAGCGCCGGGTCTAATTCTAAATACAACACAAACGCGCTGTGGCGGCCATGATATAAAACATCTTGATAGGCTTGGCGAATGGCGTGGGCCACAAGTTTGTCACGCACGATACGACCATTTACAAAAAAGTACTGCATATCGGCTTGGCTGCGGCTAAAGGTCGGCAAGCCAACCCAGCCCCATAATCTTAAGCCAGCACCTTCCATTTCGATGCTCACCGCTTCTTTCATAAATTGAGCGTTAAGCAAACTAGCCACCCGTTTTTCTTTATCAAATTCGGATAGGCATGGACGCAAACTGTGGATCACTTTTTGATTGTGACGCAATTGGAATGAGACATCATAACGGCTCAATGCCATGCGCTTGACCACTTCTTCTAAGTGGTTAAATTCGGTTTTTTCGGTACGCAAGAATTTGCGACGAGCAGGCGTGTTAAAAAATAAGTCACGCATTTCAATGGTGGTGCCCACAGGGTGCGCGCACGGTTTAACCTCGGTGGCCATGTCACGGCCTTCGGCTTGCACTTGCCACGCTTCGTCGCTTTCTTGTTCGTGAGAGCTTAATACCAAGCGCGAAACAGACGCAATGGATGCCAATGCTTCGCCGCGAAAACCCAAGCTTTGCACGGACTCTAAATCATCAAGGTCTTTAATTTTACTGGTGGCGTGACGGCTTAACGAAAGCGGAAGGTCGCCTTTTTCAATACCAAAACCATTATCACGGATGCGAATTAACTTAACGCCCCCTTGTTCAATATCCACTTCGATGCGATTAGCACCTGCATCTAGGCTATTTTCAACTAACTCTTTCACCACATTTGCTGGGCGCTCGACAACTTCACCAGCAGCGATTTGGTTAGCAAGACGAGGACTTAAAACTTCGATACGTTTCATGGTGTTCTTTTTGAGTTTGATGAATGTCCAACCCGTTAAGAGGCTGGCACTTTGATCACTTGGCCGACGCGTATGATACTGGTTTTTAAACCATTTAGCTCTTTGAGCGTCGACATGGATGTAGCATGTCGCTGTGCTATGACAGAGAGCGTATCACCTGGCGCGATGACATATTCTCTTAAGCGATCACTGGTATTACGCACGCTCGCTAGATAGGTACCCGGCGGCGGATACTGCATAAAATAACGCTTGATGCCTTGATAAATCGAGGTGGCCATTCTGCGCTGATACGACGAGGTTTTTAATTTCTTTGCTTCGCCTGGGTTGGATAAAAATCCCGTTTCAATTAACAGTGAAGGAATATCAGGCGACTTTAAAACCGCAAAACCTGCTTGCTCCACCTTACGCTTGTGCAGCTTTGAAACCCCTCCCATGCTGTTAAGCACCATTTGCCCCAAGTCTAGGCTCACACTCAAGCTGGCTGTCATGGACAAATCCAATAGTACACCGGCCAATAAATCTTCTTTGTCGTCTAGGCTGACGCCGCCAACCCCACCGATTAAATCTGATGAGTTTTCTTTATCGGCCAACCAGCGCGCCGCTTCGGATGTGGCCCCTCGCTGCGACAAAGCAAACACGGAACTACCGCTTGCGCGATGACTGCTAAAGGCATCCGCATGAATCGATATAAATAAATCGGCATTCGATGAGCGGGCTTTTTTGGTTCGCTCTCGTAAACCAATGTAGTAATCACCTGTGCGCACTAACACGGGTTTAAAGCCTCGTTCTTTCTTTAATAAAGCCGCCAACTTTTGCGCAATGGCCAATACCACTTTTTTCTCGTAGATCCCACCATGGCCAATGGCACCAGGGTCTTCACCGCCGTGCCCCGCATCAATGGCAATAATAATGTCACGGCTTGTGGCTTGGGTTTGTTTTGCATCCAGTATGGGTTTGGATATGGTTAGTGGTCGCGTGCCGACGTTTCTAGGTAATAAATCTACCACCAGACGATGACTGTATTGATCATTGGGCGCCAGAGGAAAGCTCTTTGCATCCACCGCGTGGCGTAAATCCAATACGATGCGCAGGTCTTTTTTATCACGCATGCCCCAACGCACTTTTTTAATGGGGCCAACTTTTAGGTCGAGGTCTTTGAGTGAGTCCAGCATTTTGCTGTTCTCAATATCAATCACCAAACGATTAGGCGAGCTTAACGGGAAAATTTTATGTTCGAATTTCTCGTTTAAATCAAAGACAAGACGTTAGTTATCGGGGGCGTGCCAAAGCCTAACCCCTTGCACATCGGCAAGCGGTAGGCTGGATATTGTCATTAATAAAACTGCTTATACGGTACGCACGTTACTTCTTTTTATTGTAATAAATCTCTATGCCCAAGCCATTAGCTGGGCGCGTCCTTTTTCGGAA
>JAWUXY010000052.1:0-14851 GCA_034111105.1 Bermanella sp.
ATGTCGTCGTCACGCAAGCATTAAAAGGTGAGGTTAAAATAAGTAATCAAGAAAAAGGCGGTACAAAAGTAGAGATGCGCTTTAAACATGCCAAATAATCAAAACCTAGTTGATAAATCCTAGCACTCGGGTCACTATAAAATAAAAGCAGGTAGCCCATGTCTCAGCCCATTTTACTCGACATACAAGAACACATTGCCATCCTCACGCTAAACCAGCCTGAATTACGTAATTCTATTTCTGAAATTGAAGTCGTCGATGCCTTCATCGAACAACTGGATATTGTGAGCAATAACGACCAGTTGCGCTGTTTAATTATTACGGGAGCTGGATCGGCATTTTCAAGTGGTGGCAATATTAAGCATATGCTCAATAAAGAAGGCATGTTTGCTGGCGAGGCCAATGATGTGCGCGAAAACTATGGCAAAGTGATTCAGCGAATCCCCCTTGCTCTGCATAATATCAATATTCCAACGATTGCCGCTGTTAACGGCCCTGCGGTTGGCGCGGGCTGTGATTTGGCCATGTATTGCGATATGCGCATTGCCAGCACCAATGCTCGCTTTGCCGAAAGCTTTATAAAAGTAGGCATTATTCCTGGGGATGGCGGCGCTTGGATATTACCCCGCATTGCCGGTTATGGCCGTGCCGCAGAAATGGCCTTCACTGGCGAGGCCATCAGTGCAGAACAAGCTTATGAATGGGGCATGCTAAATAAGCTGGTTGAACCAGACGATTTAATGACCCAAGCAATGGCACTTGCACACCGCATTGCGGTTAACCCGCCACAAGCATTAAGAGCGACAAAACAACTCATGCGCGCAGGCACAACAATGCCATTGGACACATTGTTACAAATGAGCGCGGCCATTCAAGCCAACTTGCATCAAACACAGGATCATATTGAAGCGGTATCTGCTTTAATAGAAAGAAGACCTGCTAATTTTAAAGGGAAGTAATGAACATTCGACTGGCTGCACTCATCATCCCTTTTTGTCTTATGTTACTAAGTTGCGACAGTGGCTTAGGGCAAAGCGACATGAAAGGTGTTTTCTCAACGGAACACGGCGAGTGCGTAAAAGAAGGTGATGTGGGGTTAACCATCTACAAAGACGATGTGCATATCGACTTTTACTGTTTTTTAGATAAGTGTAATGACATGGAAGGCCCTATTGAAAAAGGAGGTCACTTCTATATCAGCGATAGCAAGGGCCACTATATCCAAGGCCAGCTTATGAGCGAAAAAGCAAAAGGGTCTTGGTATGCCACCATTAATCAAAATAAGTGCTCTGGCACTTGGTTTGCCCTACGCAAGACACAATAAAAGATGATGAGCACGAGTCAATACTGGATTGATCACCTTGAATTAGAGCCTCACCCTGAGGGTGGCTACTTTAAGCGCATATATCAATCTGCACACCTAACAAATACGCCTAATGGTCAACGCCATAGCGCCACAGCCATTCATTACCTACTACAGGTAGGTGATTTTTCTGCTTGGCATCGACTTCAGCAGGATGAAATTTGGTTTTATCAAGGTGGCGGTGCGCTTGTTATTCGAAGCCTTAATACACAAGGCGAACTGACTGAAACAACACTTGGAAAAGACCACGCCTTAACCACCTGCATCCCCGCTCATTCTTGGTTTTGTAGTGAACCTGCACCCAGTTGCACAAATTACTGTTTAGTCAGTTGCGTTGTGACACCGGGTTTTGACTTTGCCGATTTTGAAATGGCCAATAAAGAAGAACTTGTCAATCTACACCCAAGGCACAGGGACATAATATGTCGCCTGTGTAGAGATTAAACAATTAAATTAAGGCTGAACTCGCTCGATCACCCACTGCCCTTCGGCGTTTTGTTTATACACAAACCGATCATGTAATCGGTTTACACGACCCTGCCAAAACTCAATTGAAACAGGCTTCACTTTATAACCGCCCCAAAAATCAGGTAACGGAATATCACCGCTTGAGAATTTATTTTTCATTTGCACAAACGCTTGCTCAAGTAACTTACGGGTCGCAACCGTTTTACTTTGGTGGCTGGCCCAAGCGGCTAATTGACTATCACGAGGCCGGGACAAAAAGTATTGTGCGTTTTCAGCAACCGATAGTTTATGTGCTTCACCACGAATGATCACCTGACGCTCTAACGATAACCAGCCAAAATGTAAGCTGATCTTATTGTTATCTGCAATGTGCAGCGCTTTGTTACTTTTTAAGTTCGTGAAAAACGTAAAGCCCGTATCGTCATATTTTTTCAGTAACACAATACGTTGGCTTGGCATGCCATCACTATCAACCGTGGCAACATTCATTGCGGTGGGGTCGGTGAATAAATCAGACTCTATTGCTTGTCCTAACCAATGCTTAAACTGCTCCACCGGGTTTTCATGCAAGTCTTTTAGGTGCAACTGCTCTGTGCCGTATTGGCGACGAATATCTGCAATGTCTTTCATACTCAGTGCTCAGCTTGTAACGTAGCAACAGTATAACGATAAACGGGTTTAGACTTTAAACTTTTTCACTGTGTCATCGAGTTCTAAACTGCCTGAGCCCACTTGCCCTGCAACAGATGCCACATAATTCGCCTTTTCGACCAAGTCAGAAGACGCATTATCAACATCTTGAATATTCTGCGCAATTTCCTCAGCGGCACTCGCTTGTTGGTCCCCTGCTGAAGCCACTTGTAAAATCAAATCACTCACTAGGTTTACTGAACTTTCTATCTCGGCTAATGCTTCACCAGTTTGAATCGCTTCTGATTCACCTGAGTCTGCTTGCCCGCAGGCACTCTCCATGGCGGCTACCGCTTGTTCAGCAACCGATTGCAGGTTTGAGATCGTGGTTTCAATTTCATTGGTGGATTCTTGGGTTCGGTTTGCGAGTGTTCTTACTTCATCGGCCACCACCGCAAAACCTCGACCTTGCTCCCCCGCTCGTGCGGCTTCAATGGCTGCATTTAGTGCCAATAAATTAGTTTGTTCTGCGATGGCTTTAATCACATCAATAACGGTGCTAATTGACGCGGCTTGTTGAGCTAAATGACTGATTTCTTCGCCTGCCTTACGAATGCTCTCTGCAAGTTCACGAATAATATTCGCTGACGCTTTAGAACGAGCAGCGCCTCCGCTGGATTTCTCTTTAGCTGCCGTGGTTTCTTTCGATGCATTTTCACAGTGTGAGGCCACTTCTTTTGCGGTTGCGGCTAATTGCGTTGCCGCTGTCACAATAACGGCCACTTTATGCTTTTGGCTTTGCCCTAACGAATTTACATCGTTTGATACTGCTTGTAATTCTGTAGAGGAATTTGTCAGTCCTTGCGAGTTGTCCCTCACTTGGCTGACTACTTTGCGAATTTGCTGAAATGCATTATTCAAAGAATGCACCGTCAAACCGAGTTCGTCTTTGCTTAAACTCTTAAATTCACAACTTAAATTCCCTTCTTCTAAGCATTTGGCCATATCTTGTGTAATGTGAATATTACTGTCTAACGATTGCTTTAAAGCAATAAACAAATAACCGCCTAACAACACTAAAACAGCAAAAACACCTAAAGCCAAGGCAAGGTCGAGGTTAATTTCGTCATGATATTCGCCAATACGTACTGAATAAGCGCTTAATGAAGCATCATAAAGCACCGCCATTTTTGTAATGGCATCAGTGCCGGCTTTAAAATATTCATCACCTGAAATTTGAGGCTGGTCAGGATCAATTAATTTTTCTTTACTCACGCGCTTAAATGTCTCAACAGCACTTTTGGCTTGATTGAATGGCGTTAGCAATAATTGTGCGACGTGATCATTATCATTTTTGATATAACGATAATCATCTTCGACTTTCTTCCATATCTGCGAGATGGAATCGTACAACGTACTCACGGCAATAAACGACTGCGGTGAAAAGCTGCCACTGGTTGCCACCGCTGCCCCACGCCCTCTTAAACGCCCCAAGTATTCCTGAACTGCGGGCACATCAAACGCAACTATTTGCATCAGCATGTAAGTATCGATGTGGGTATCCAATAACAATTGGCTTTCACCTGTAACCAAATCAATCAAATGGCCCACATCCGCAACCCACTGATTATGGGCGACAAAACTGGCTTCTATACCCAGTACCTTTAATTTAGGCGACAATATATCTGGCCAGGATGATTGTATTTTCTTAAATGCACGTGAAACATCATCAGAAAACGCCATGGATGCTAAACCGGCTTCTACCACCGTCATAGCTTGGGTCATATCTGATTCTAAGGACTGCACGCCCGAACGTGCGGCTTCGTTACCTGCAAGCCACTGTGCCGACGTCCCTCGGTGCTTGGCGGCAATAATCCTCAAAGGGTGAATAGCCGACACGATATTCATACCTTGAAGCTGGTTTTCATTCGCCATCATCATTTGAGACTTATCGCTATAGATCACTAATGCGCTATATATAAGTGGCAACGTTAAGACGACCAGAATAAGCTGGAATTTTCTAGCAAAAGGTAGGGAGTTTAATAACCTGATCCCTGGCTCAAATAGATTCATATTTACCTCACAATTAGCGCATATTGAGAGTATAGACGGCATTTCTTACTTGGCAGCTCTATTGATAACCGTACAATAGCGTCACACCCACTTTTGATTGTTAAATATGAGTAAGCGCAATAAACGTGACATTCCCGTTTTTGAACACCCAATTATCGAAACCCACTGTCATCTTGATTACTTGAAAGAAAATCCGCTGAATATCACCCTTGCCAATGCCAAATCAGCGGGTATTGAGAAAATCATCACGATAGCGGTATCACCGGACAACCTAGATACTGTCATGGCGCTCACACAAGAAAGCGACATGTTATGGGGCACTCAGGGGGTTCACCCCCATGATGCGGAGAAATATACACAAGCCACAGGCGACAAAATCCGCAAACAAGCACTCAATGAGCGGATAGTGGCCATTGGTGAAATTGGCCTCGATTACTTTTATGACAACGCCGACCGTGATATTCAACGCCAAGTGTTTCATGATCAGTTACAGATTGCGGCCGATTTAGACTTACCCGTTGTGATACATAGCCGAGAAGCCGACGATGACACCATTGAGATATTGCAACGCTTTGAAAGTAGCTTAAAGCGTAAAGGCGTTATACACAGCTTTACCTCTGGACCAGAGCTTGCTCAATACGCGATCGATCAAGGTTTTTGCCTTGGCTTTAATGGCATTTGTACCTTTAATACCGCCGAAAATGTGCGTGATATCATTCGCATGACCCCACTTGAGAACATTATCCTTGAGACAGACGCGCCTTATTTAACCCCTGTACCTTATCGTGGCAAAGAAAACGCGTCTTGCTACCTACCCTTTGTTGCTGAAAAAGTCGCTGACGTAAAAAATGTCGATATCAATCTGTTTTTACCGATTGTCCACGCTAACAGCCAAGCTTTATTTTTCCCTGAGTAATGTTTATGACACCGCTAACCCACAGTGCTTTTTGCAAACGTGTCACCATTGATGAATTAGAATGCCTGCATATTGAGCATCCGCATTTTTTTGCAGAAATTTGCTTGCAAGGCGCGCAGCTAACCCAGTTCAATCACACCTCATTAGGTGAGTTTGTTTGGTTAAGCCCAACTGCACAATACAAAAAAGGGCAAAGTTTACGTGGCGGTGTGCCTATTTGCTGGCCCTGGTTTGGGGTGTTGAACAAAAACCCTGACAGCATTGCACAAGCGGTGATTAGTGAAAAAAATGCACATGGTTTTGCTCGCACACAAACATGGGCACTGCATGATATTAAAGAAAGCGCACACGGGGTTCGCATTGAGCTGATTCTAAAAGCCAGTCCAAACACTCTGGCTATTTGGCCGTTCCCATTTGAGTTACGTTGTGTCTTTCATTTTGGTGATGAACTTAATATTGAACTAACCACCTATAATACAGGCGAACGCACCTTTACCTTTAGCCAAGCGCTGCATACGTATTTAGGTCTTAATAATCACATTGAGGATGTTCGTATTGCCGGCGCGCATAAACACAATTATGTGGATGCCTTAGATCATTGGCAAACCAAGCAACAAGAAAACCATATTCAAATCAAACAAGAAGTAGACCGTATTTATTTAGGATCGATTGAATATCAATTATTTGATGGCAAACACACGTTAAACCTCAAGAGCAATAGCGCTTCAAGTGTGGTGTGGAACCCTTGGATAAAAAAGAGTCAAACGTTGAGCCAGTTTCCACATAATGCATATAAAGAAATGTTATGCATTGAAAATGGCAATATCTTAGATGACGTAGTGACCCTGAGACAAAATGAGCATCATAAGCTCACTATGACACTCACAAAAAACTGATGCGTTAGCAAAGCGTTTAAATTATTCATAATTTAAACGCTTTGCTAACCACTGAGTTAACCGTATGTAATGGATCCCCAGTAATCGATATAACACATGAATGGCATGGGCATCCCAACCCACCATGATGCGTGATTTATTTTTCTTCATTCCGGCCACAATAATATTGGCGGCTTTTCTTGGCGTGGTTTGAGCCAGCTTATCGAAGCTAGCGGCGAGCTCGATGACATCTTCATCGTCACCCACCCTTGCATTACGTGCAATGTCTGTCGAAATTCCACCAGGGTGTACGCAACTGACCGCAATATGTTTATGGTTCATACCCATTTCTTGTTTTAGTGCTTCGGTATATCCGCGTACGGCAAACTTAGCTGCGTTATAACTGCTCTGCTTTGGTATCGAAATCATGCCAAACACACTACTAATATTCACAATGTGGGCGTCACTTGCTTGCTTTAAATAAGGTAAGAATGCTTCACAACCATTTATCACACCCCAAAAGTTAATATTCATGAGCCACTCAAAGTCCTCTCGCTTTGTTTCACCCACTGCACTTGATAACGCAACACCTGCGTTATTAATGACGATATTGATCGCGCCAAATTCTGAATGAATATTTGCTGCATAATCAATCATGGTTTGTTGATTAGAGACATCCAGTATTTGAATATGCACGTGTGCATTTGGTTTTTGTGCAAGTATCTGTTGTTTGGTTTCTTCTAAACCCGCTACATTAATATCGGATAACGCCAATAAACAATCGTGATCTGCAAGCTCGATAGCCAAAGCACGGCCAATCCCAGAACCAGAGCCAGTCACAACCGCAACTTTTTTAAACAAGGACTTCATTTAACTACCTTTTAACGATTTTTAGCGAACTTCATTACTCAATTAAATCACTTGCCAACTGAGACAAACCTGCTTTTAACTTGAATAGCCGTTTTTCAACATTATGACCATCAAGATCAAGCCAAACACTGGCTGCATCTAAACTGTGAAATGCCATAACGGTATTATCACTTCCCCAAAATTGTTCACTGTAGTCACTGGCAATATCCCATGTATTTGGATTAATCAACAACGCTACTTTTTTAAACGTGTATTTTTGGCGAGCTAAGATATGTTGACTGAAAATTTTAACCCCAGTTTGATCCACCTTAAATAAAGCGTCTCGGCAATCAACTAAAACCATAGAACATTTCTGAATTAAACTATCTTCGCTTTGCTGCAATTCGTGCTTTAGTAATTCGTCAAGCGTAATCACACCGCTCCAATACTCAAGCACGACGGCACCTTGATTAAATACGCCGTAATCATTTGCCATAATCGACTCCCGTAAAGTATTCAAAATATACTAAGCCGATTAACAGAAACATCGGGGAAATAAGCCAACTTTACCAAATTATCAGTTACAATGGTGCTATCTTCTGATTAAGCGAACACAACATGAGTAAAGGTGCTGATAAACATCAAGGGCGATTAAACGAGCTAAATTATTTTGGCAAAGATCTCGCTCGTCGTTGTAAAAGTCATTGTGAACTGTGCGACAACCATGGTGTAAAACTGTTTATACATGAAGTTCCGCCTGTGCCTAAGCAACCAGAACTGGAGCATTGCATTTTTATTTGTGAAGCCTGCCAATCACAAATCAGCAAACCCAAAACACTGGATGCAAACAATTGGCATTGCCTGCATACAAGCATTTGGAGTGAAGTACCTGCGGTACAAATCATGGCCGTTTTAGTTGCTAAGACATTAGCGCCTAAGACAGACTACGCAGCAGAATTATTGGATCAAATCTATTTAGACGAAAGCCAGCAAGAGTGGCTGGCTGATGCAGAAGCCGATCTGCTCAAGAAAAAGTAAAGCCTGCTAAGCCCTATCCTATAACCATTGCAGCATAGGGGCTGCAATGTGTTTATCTAATGTGCGTGTTTGCCCATCTTGAAACTGAATACGCCAATGATTTTGCGTTTCACTTTTAATCACCCCTTGCCCAAACGTTTTATGCGCCACCCATACTTCTATTTCCGCTTGAGGTTTAAGCGATACTTTGGGTTTACTCATTAACGGTTTTTCAGAGGCGCTAGCTTTCAATGTTATCTGCCACCCTAACGCATCGCTGTATTGTTGCGCATGGGCCATAACGCCTTTGGGCATGGTTAATTCTTGGGCTGATTGCGTAATGGCAGGCTGTAATTTTAATAAAGCCGGCACGTGCATGGCCTCTATAAATGGGCTAATGGTTTTTTGATCCACGGCGGTGTTGGCATCCGTGGGGCAAATTAAATGCAATTGATTCATCGCGCGTGTCATGGCCACATAAAATAAACGACGCTCGCTCTCAACTGACGTCGCTTGTTGCATTTCGGCATCGCTTTGATACGGATAATAATGATTATTTAATGCCGGTAAAATAACCACAGGCCACTGTAACCCTTTTGCTCTATGAATAGAGCTAATCACAACGCCAGTGTTTTGCTCTTGCTGTTGCTTAACCTGCGTCAGGCCTTGCAAGTATTCATGGGTATTGGCGGCGCTAATATTCAGTTTAGCCATGAATCGAGAAAAACCTTGCACCGTGGCAATACGATCATCAACCTGCTGACCACTAAACGCACTGTCACTTAACCCTTTATAAAAATCCGTTTCGCGCAAGTAGCGGTTAATCAACTGATGAGCCGTAATACGTGGATGCTGGGCCAATTCAATTAATTGTAAGCGATTTTCAACTTGTTGCTTTTGCCATGTAGATAGTGATGCGAGATCTAATTCTTTAAACGCTCGCAAAACTTTTTCGTCGCTAAGCGATAAACCATTAGCAATATTTTCAAGTTCACCGCGTTTAATTTTTAATGCCGGAAACGTTAAAAACATCAACCAACTATTAAAGCGCTTACGTTGATTGTGCTGAAAAAACACGCCATTGGCCACTTCAAATAACGTCATAAAGGGCTGTAGTTCGTAACGTTCTAACACCCAGCTGTGATGAGCCATTTGGTATGGAATATTCTCTTGCAGTAAGGCTAATTCCAGTGGCGCACTAATGCCCCATAGCCGCAACAATACAGCAATATTATCAGCTGGTGTATCTTGTAGCGCTTGTTTAATTAGTATCAATGTACGCTGTGCGTAATCATCGTCTTTATGCAATTGCACCTGAGTATTAGGATTTGATTCATGGGCAATCGCCATCACTGGCTGGCGCTGCTTATTAAATTGGATCAGTTGATTACTTAATAACGCGACATCATGACCATAGCGAAAACTGCGGCTCAATGTGTAATGTATAGCGTCTTTAAAGTGATCATCAAAATAGTGCAGCATAAAGTGGCTACTAGAGCCACGAAATTCATAAATGGTTTGGTCAGGGTCGCCAATCACCATGACACTGGCACGATGCCCAGCTAAGGTTTCTAATAAAAACTGCTGGATAGGATTAATGTCTTGGTATTCGTCAACCAAAATCCAATCCATGTGATTAGCATAATGGGCCGCTAGATCAGGACGCTGACTAAATAATAAACACGGATCATATAACATATCGGAAAAACTAATGCGCCCATGCTGTTTACGCCAATCTTCAAACGTATCAAAGACTTTAACAAAAAAACTGCATTGCTTGGGTAAGTCTGAGGCGTTAAATACCGCCTGTGCAGGATCTAAACACGACTTCACTTGCTCCATGAATGACATCATGGGATCGAGCCATTTTTTTTTGTCATTCAAAATTTCTTGTGCAAGGGTCTTACTGGCGTGCTGCTGCATCATGCGCCATAACATAAGCTCTTGTTCGCTTTGGGATATTAGCTTTTCATGAAAGCCGCTTAAAAAACCTTGCTGAATTAGGCCTTGGTATATTTTTAGCCCTAAAGAATGGAACGTACGCACCTGTGGTAAAGGGCCCGTCATCACATTACGTAATTTTTGCGAGAAATCTAACTGAGCAGACTTATTGTACATAATGACCAACAAGCGTTTTGGGTTTTGTCCCTGCTGCAAGCGATTACGAATAAACAAGGCTAAGGTGCTGGTTTTACCGGCACCCGCCACCGCAATCACTTTCGCATGACCTTGATCGTGGGCAATAATGTCTAATTGTTGATCAGTTAACTGCAAGGAACTTACAACCCATAAGCGAGTGAATTAAAGAGTCACTATTTTAAAGCAATTCGGGCGCTCCTTGGGGCTTTATTCGTATTTTATTCTTCGATACAAATTGATTGATATTTGATCATTAATTAATCACATAGAAACATGAATAAATCCCACTATGCCCACTCCTTAGCGAATGCTAGAATCGCCACCCAATTTTTAATCATCTTAAAGGAATCGCTATGTTTGATGTAAATGAGTATTTTGAAGGTAAAGTAAAATCAATCGCGTATAAAACGCAAACGCTTCCTGCTACCGTTGGTGTAATGGCGGCTGGCGAATATGAGTTTGGGACAAGCCAAAAAGAAACTATGACCGTAGTAACCGGCGCTCTAACTATTCAATTCCCTGGTACACAAGAATGGAAAACCTTTAACCAAGGTGAATCATTCATCGTTGAAGCTAATGTAAAGTTTGGCGTTAAGGTTGCTGCTGATAGCGCCTATCTTTGCACATACGAATAACATTCAACCATCGACTACCAACTCGGCCCATTTGGCCTTGTGAGTAAAGTATCCTGCACTATGATTAATAGTGTATGGATACTGAACTTCTATTAGATATAACCCCTTTCGATTGGCCTTCAATTTTAACGGCCTTATTATGTGGCGCGACCATTGGTCTTGAGCGACAAGTTCGAGGCAAACCCGCCGGTATTCGCACATCTGCATTAATTATAATGGGCACTTATGTGTTTATTGCCTGCTCAACGTATGTATCAAAAAACGCAAGCATGACAGACCCTTCTCGAATCATTGGTCAAGTGATCACAGGAATTGGGTTTTTAGGTGCAGGGGTTATGCTGAGTAAAGGCCGTAGCGTGTATGGTGTAACAAGTGCTGCAACCATTTGGGCACTGGCAGCTGTTGGGGTGTGTATTGGTATTGGCCAGTTAGCCAGCGCGTTCAAGCTTTCGGTTGTGGTGGTAATGATTCTGTTTGGGGTCGATTACTTTGAAGAGTACAGCCAGAACTTAGGTAAAAATATGCATTCTCGATTTCACCGCTGGCGAAACCGGGATGATGAATAAAGCTAAATATTAACGCGCCGCCATCACGGCATTATAGTCACTGCCATTGACTCTACGATAGCCAATATAAACAGTGGGATAACCTTGAATTCTCAATGCCTCTAACAGCCACACTTTCTTTGCTGGCTTTTCAACATCATAATCCACAAATTCTACGTTATTTTTATTAAACGCTTCTCGCAGTCTTGTACAATAACCGCACCAAGTAGTGCCATACAGTACAATTTTGGGATTGCCATTTTCATCAAAATGTTCACTAAAAATTCGCTGCTCAGTGGACGTTAAAACATGCTCGCCAAAGTTTGCGGCTAACGTCGCACCATACAAACCAGGGTTGTATTCATAGACTTTATCGTAGCCGACAACCAAAAACGGAATCGTTCTTGGTAGGCCAATGTCTTTTAATAATGAACGATCTTGATCAAGGTCCACTTCTTCATACACAATATCACGTTGGTTTAAATTACGACGAGCCTCTTCGCATGGTTTATTACAACCCTCTTGAGTAAACAACACCGCTCGAGGATTACCGGCATAATCAAATAAGCCATCATCGAAAAAACGCTTAATATCATTCTGAAAGTGATGAGCTAAACCCACCAGTAACACAATAAACAAAATCTTCTTCATATTACGATTCACTATACTCAACGCTGAAGCCAGCGTTTTCAGTCACACCCATTTTTTCAACTAAATAAGGCAAGCCTTCATTAAGCTGCTGCTCTAGATTCCACGGCGGGTTCATGATCACCATGCCACTGCCATACATACCTTGCTCTTCGTTTTCACCCGACACCCAAAAACGCACATCTAGAAAACTTTTTGGCTTTAAGTTTTTCAACTTACGCGCCATGGTTTCGCTCATTTTTTGCTTATCATTACGGTTAATAAGCGGATACCAAATAGCATAAACACCAATTGGAAAGCGTTTAAGTGCCTGCTCAATAGACGCAACAACCTGTTGATATTCTTTTGCTTGCTCGTAAGGCGGGTCAATCACCACCATGGCGCGCTTAGTTGGTGGTGGCAATAGTGCTTTTAAGCCTGCAAACCCGTCTTGCTTTTCAATGGCAACAATTTTGTCATTGGTAAAATTTTTACGTAACAACTGAAAATCTTGAGGGTGCAATTCAAACAGGCGCATTTTATCAGTGGGGCGCAAAAATTGGCGGACAAACCATGGACTACCTGGGTACAGTTTGAGTCGCTCACTAGGGTTAAGCTGATTAATCACATTCATATAGTCTTTAAAGACCGGTGGCACCTTGTCATCCCAAAGCGTTTGAATGCCGCCCTGAGACTCATTGGTCTTTTTGGCCAAGTGGTCCGTTAAGCTATAAACGCCCGCGGCACTGTGCGTATCAATATAGAAATAGGGCTTATCTTTCTTTGCCATGTACTGCGCCATTAGCACACACACCCAATGCTTCATTACATCAGCATGATTACCTGCGTGAAAGCCGTGACGATAACTTAACATTGTTGATACCCTTTAAACTGCAAATGATAGTACGAAGCCTGCGCATTATAGCGGTTTAGTGCCTATAAGGCATGACAAATCCTAACCATCAAAAAAGAGACTAAAAAGCCTCTTTTTTCATGGTTGTAATTCGTTATAAATTTGCCAAAAGATGGCTGCTAATGCGGTCAATAGCACGCTGTGCGTTAAGCAATATATAGGAATATAAGCGCCTCATGGGCTCTATCTTCTTGATGAAGCTACGCTAAAAACTCAAGCTCAGGTCACCCTCCTGTGCTGTTCATGAAACGTAGAATTTGCACCTCGTCCCCTAAATCAAAATGATGACGTTCAGGTTTAAGGTCCATGGCGTCACGAATAGCCTGCTTGATTGGTTCTAACTCTCCTGGGTAAAGCCTTACAATGGCTTTCAAATCAGCACTATGTTCATTGCCTAAACATAGTAGCAATCTGCCTTGAGCGGTAATTCTTACCCGATTACAGCTTTCACAAAAATTATGGCTATGAGGTGAGATAAACCCGATGCGACTAGGATGCCCATCAGCAAACTGCCAATAGCGGCTAGGGCCACCTGTCTGTTTATCGCATGAAATTAAATCATATTGCTGTGTAATAATGTCTCTTATCTGTTCGCTACTCATAAACGTGAGCGCGCGGTCGTGCTCTTGGATATTGCCAAGCGGCATTTCTTCAATGAAGCTGATACCTAAATCGTGTTGGCGGATAAATTCGATCAGATCAAGGATCTCGTCATCATTGCGGCCTTTGAGCACGACACAATTAATTTTGATGTCGCTAAAGCCTTCAGATTTTGCCTGCATGATACCGTCAAGTACCGTTTGCAAGTCACCTGTACGGGTTAATTGCTTAAATCGCTCAGGTTTTAAACTATCAAGGCTGATGTTTAAACGATTTAAACCCGCTTGTTTTAATGGCCCAGCCAGATGAGGTAACTGGCTACCATTGCTGGTCATATTCAATTGCTTTAAACCAGGTATGCGAGCAATACCGTCAACGAGCTGAGTAATGCCCTTTCGAACCAAGGGTTCACCGCCGGTTAGGCGAATATTGGATACGCCAAGTTCAACAAATGCTTTTGCGATTAATTCTATCTCTTCAAGTGATAAAATTTCAGAACGTGGTGCAAACACCATGTCTTCAGCCATGCAGTACACACAACGAAAGTCACAGCGATCCGTTACCGAAATGCGAACATAGTCAACAACCCGATTGAACTTATCTACTAACTGTTCAGTCATGACACTACCCTAACGAAAAAAGCACCTGCATAGTACCAATAATGAAAAGCCCTCGCCTAGTGGCGACTTAAAAAAAGCATTTATATTTTTAAACACGCGTTTATGGCACAAAAACAAAGCAATGAAATTCCACAACGCACCTGCAAAATGCACTTTAAGCTGTATTTTTCCACACAAGTAGCGCATTCCGTAAATCGGCCAAACGCACAGGCTTCGCAATAAAGTCATTCATGCCGACAGATAGACAGTGTGTTTTATCTAATTCCATGCTATTTGCTGATACAGCAATAATGACGGGGTTTTGATAACGCTGAGCGTTAGCGCGAATGGCGATTGTTGTATCAAAGCCATCCATGATGGGCATTTGACAATCCATTAAAATAATATCAAATGGTTTTTTTTCTTGCTGATGTAATGCATCTTCCCCATTGATCGCAACCTCACATTTAATCCCCATCCTAGTTAACATACTTCTCATGACTTTTTGATTGATTTCATTGTCCTCAACCACTAATACGCGTTCGGGTAATACGTCATTGCGTTTCTTTTTGCTAACGGCAAAAAAAGGTAAGTATACATCG